>NZ_JBMDIX010000003.1:0-238195 GCF_057808915.1 Rhodococcus sp. FG69
TCGGAACCTGCCCGCACTGCCACCACAGATTCCCAACCTAACAAAGTACTACTAGGTAACAGTGCAGCCTGTACGGAGGTCGACATGGGCACCGCCTATTCCGCAACGGTCGAGGACACGCTCATCCAGATCGTCACACCGGAAGGTGTGCGTACCGAGCCGACCATGTACAGCGAGCTAGTCGATGACATCGCCGCCGAGCAGTTGCGCGACCTGTACGAGGATTTGGTCGTGGTGCGTCGCATCGACGCCGAAGCGACCGCACTGCAGCGCCAGGGTGAACTCGGACTCTGGGCGCCGCTGCTGGGCCAGGAGGCCGCGCAGGTCGGTTCTGCCAGAGCGCTCGAGCACGACGATTTCGTCTTCGCCAGCTACCGGGAGCACGGCGTCGCGTACTGCCGCGGGGTCGACCCGACGCAGATGCTCCGGTTCTGGCGGGGATCGACGCAATCCGGTTGGAATCCATACGAATACAACATGACGACGCCAGCCATCATCGTCGGCTCCCAGGCTCTGCACGCCACGGGATATGGACTCGGCATGAAGTTCGACGGAGCCGAGGGCGCCGTCATCACCTACTTCGGCGACGGTGCGACGAGTCAGGGAGACATCTCGGAGGCCTTCGGATTTGCGGCGAGCTTCGGAGCGCCGGTGGTGTTCTTCTGTCAGAACAACCAATGGGCGATCTCCGAACCGGTGACGGTGCAGACTCACATCACGATCGCCGAGCGCGGTCGGGGTTTCGGAGTTCCAGCAATGCGAGTGGACGGAAACGACGTTCTTGCCGTACTCGCCGCCACCAGAACTGCACTGGTGAGGGCACGCGAAGGCAGCGGACCCACACTCGTCGAAGCCGTCACATACCGGATGGGACCGCACACCACGTCCGACGACCCGTCGCGGTACCGTCCCGCCGCCCTCGACGAGGAATGGCGGCGCAAGGACCCGATCGACCGTATCGAACGGCTTCTCGAACGTGAGGGTGCCATGGACGAGTCCTTCCGTGAACGCGTCGAGGAACGTGCCGACGCCACCGCAGCAGACCTGCGTCGAGGATGCCTCGGCACCGTGGAGCCGGGCCCGATGTCGCTGTTCGACAATGTCTACGCCGATCCGCATCCCCTGATTACGGAAGAGCGCGAGGCATATGCCGCGTATCTCGCCGGATTCGAAGGAGCCGAAAAGCCATGACCGCCACACTTGCCGCCGCTGCGACACTGGCCGCCGCTGCGGCACTTGCTGCCCCCGTGACGCTCCCGCTCGGCAAGGCTCTCAACGCAGGGCTACGGCGGGCGATGGAAGATGACGCCAAGGTCGTACTACTCGGCGAGGACATCGGCAAACTGGGTGGTGTCTTTCGCATCACCGACGGGTTGCAGAAGGACTTCGGGCCCACCCGCGTCATCGACACCCCACTGGCTGAGTCCGGAATCGTCGGCACCGCAGTCGGACTCGCTTTCCGCGGATACCGGCCGGTGGTCGAAATACAGTTCGACGGCTTCATCTACCCGGCGTTCGACCAGATCGTCTCGCAGGTGGCCAAACTGCACTACCGCACCGGTGGAAGCGTCAAGATGCCCATCACCATTCGTGTTCCGTATGGCGGCGGAATCGGTGCCGTCGAGCATCACTCGGAGTCGCCCGAAGGGTACTTCGCACAGACTGCAGGACTTCGAGTGGTCAGTTGCAGCAACGCCGCCGACGCCAACGTGATGCTGCGGCAGGCGATCGCGTCCGACGATCCGGTTCTGTTCTTCGAACCGAAACGACGCTACTGGCAGAAGGGCGAGGTCGACGTCACTGCTTCGATCGACGGCGCGTACCCGCTGCACAAGGCACGTGTCGTGCGCGCGGGAACCGACGCCACCGTCGTCGCATACGGGCCGCTCGTCGCGACGGCGCTGCAGGCTGCCGACGTCGCGGCAGGGGAGGGGCGTTCACTCGAGGTGATCGATCTGAGGTCGCTGTCGCCATTGGACATGGACACCATCGCGGCGTCGGTGCGTAAGACCGGACGCCTCGTCGTCACGCACGAGGCGGCAACGTTCATGGGGATCGGCGCTGAAATCGCTGCGCGCGTTCAGGACCAGTGTTTCTACAGCCTCGAAGCCCCGGTGCAGCGTGTCGGCGGATTCACCATCCCGTACCCACCGGCAAAGCTGGAGGAGTACTTCCTCCCGGACGCCGACCGGATCCTCGACGCGGTGGACAGGAGTTGTCGGGTATGACCAAGAGCTTTCGGCTACCCGACCTAGGGGAAGGCCTTACCGAGGCGGAATTGATCACCTGGCTCGTCAAGGTCGGGGATACCGTGGAACTGAACCAGGTCATCGCCGAGGTCGAGACCGCAAAAGCCTCCATCGAATTGCCGTCTCCCTATGCGGGCACGGTCACCGCCTTGCATGCGGAGGAAGGCGCGACCGTCGAGGTCGGCACCGCGATCATCGACATCGCCGACGAATCCGATACCGCGGATGAATCAGATGCCGCAGAGCGTGTCCCCGTGCTCGTCGGGTACGGCGTTGTGGGCGAGGGGGCCAGCCGCCGCGGGAACCGAACTGCAACAGCAGCTTCCGATGCTTCGGTAGCAGTGCAGAGTTCGAGGCCGCTGGCGTCGCCTCCGGTCAGGTTCGTCGCCAAGCGGGAAGGGATCGACCTCGCCGAGGTACCTGCGTCGGGCGCTCACGGCGAGGTGACACGCGCGGACATTGCTGCGTTCCTGAGCCGCGTCGAGGAGCCACCGGTCGCGCCTGTCGAAGACAAGAACGAGACACGCACCCCGATCAAAGGCGTCCGCAAGCACACGGCCGCAGCGATGGTGTCGAGTGCGTTCACAGCCCCCCACGTCACCGAGTTCATCACCGTCGACGTGACGCCGAGTGTCGAACTGCTGGAGAAGTTGCGCGCTACCGAGCACTTCCGCGATATTCGACTGACACCGCTCGCACTGGTGGCCAAAGCGCTGCTGGTTGCGCTGCGGGCAAACCCCAGCCTGAACTCGGAGTGGGACGAGAAGAACCAGGAGATCGTGACCAAGGGCTACGTGAATCTCGGTATTGCTGCCGCGACTCCGAGGGGGCTGATGGTCCCGAACATCAAGAATGCGCACAAGCTCGGGTTGAAGGATCTCGCGCACGCGTTGAACGTACTGACCGCGACGGCCAAGGACGGAAACACGGGCCAGGAAGACTTGGCCGACGGGACGATCACGATCACCAATGTCGGCGTGTTCGGTGTCGATTCGGGAACGCCCATCCTGAACCCGGGCGAGGCTGCGATCCTGTGCTTCGGGGCGATTCGTCGACAACCCTGGGAGTTCGAGGGCGAGATCGCGCTGCGTTCGATGACGACTCTGAGCCTGTCGTTCGATCATCGACTCGTCGACGGCGAACAAGGTTCTCGATTCCTGTCCGATATAGCGTCGCTGTTGTCGGACCCGCTGAACTTGGTGGCACTCGCGTGAGCGGAGCGCCAGTAGGTCGAACACTTACGCATCCGACGCGGCCGAAACGGAGCATTCCTCCACTGCTCCCCGTCGTGTTCGTACACTGGCCGACATGACCTCACCGACGAACAAGGCTGCGTTGCCGCTGAGTCTCGTCGAGATGGCCACCCGGCAGGTCCGATCCGAGGTGCTCAGTGGCGCGCTCGAACCCGGGTCCCGCGTGGTCGAAGAGACCCTGTGCGCGCGTTTGGGCATCAGCCGGGCACCGGTACGTGAGGCACTGAGACTGCTGGCGCAGCAGGGTCTGGTCGAGCACCTGCCGCGTCGGGGGTTCCGGGTGACCGTGTGGTCCTCGGCCGATATTCTCCAGCTGTTCGAGCTCCGACAGGTTCTCGAACAGCACGCGATCAGGCGTGCCCTCCCGCTCGATTCTGCACACGGGGATCCGTTCGTCACCGTACGTGCGGCCCTCGACGACATGCGCGACGCAGATGCGCGCGGCGAATCGCTCGAGAAAGACGACGCGCATCGACGCTTCCACGAGGCGATCGTCGCACTGGCGGGGAGCCATCAGCTCGATCTCGCGTACGCGCCCATCCTGCTCAAGCTGCAGCTGCCGATGGCGCGCAACCTGCGTGAAGAAGCGCGTTTGGCCCGGCCGGTCGACGGCATCCGACGCCACGCAGTGCTGCTGGAGGCAGTGGAGTCCAACGATCCGGCGACGGCGTCGGCTGCACTGAAAGAACACGGCGAGCTGACTTACCTACACCTCGAGAGTATTTGCTAACAGAGTCGAAACACGCTATCTACCTGCAGTAACACAAAACTGTCGACAATCGACGGTATGACTGGTCCAGTAGCAGGCCCGAGCATCTCCGAGCTTCTCGCGTCGTACCGAGATGACACGGCGACCCCGACGGACACCGTCGGCAGCCTCGCCGACGCCATCGAATCACGCGGCGACGATGGCACCTGGATCACTGTGCTGGGACGAGACGATCTACTACGCGCGGCCGCCGAACTGGAAGCGCGCCCCGGAGCCGTGGAGCTGCCGCTCTACGGAATCCCGTTCGGCGTCAAGGACAGCATCGACGTCGCAGGCTTCCCGACGACGCTCGCCTGCCCCGAGTACGGCTACATCGCAGAGTCGACGGCGCCCGCAGTGCAAGCTCTGCTCGACGCGGGCGCCCTGTTCGTCGGCAAGACCAGTCTCGACCAGTTCGCGACCGGCCTCAACGGAACGCGCACGCCCCACACGATCCCGAGAAGCGTGTACGGCAACGACATGATCTCGGGCGGATCGAGTTCCGGATCGGCATTGGCGGTCGCACTCGGACAGGTTCCGTTCTGCGTCGCCACCGACACCGCGGGGTCCGGTCGAGTTCCCGCTGCACTCAACGGGATTGTCGGATACAAACCCTCACGCGGACTGATCAGCACCGTCGGCCTCGTACCTGCCTGCAAATCACTCGACTGCATCACGTTGATGGCCGCGTCCGTCGCGGACCTCGATCTGGTCTTCGACGTCATCAGCGGCATCGATCCGCGTGACGGCTGGTCCCGAGGTCGAGGGCCGAAGTACGACGGCCGCGACCTCCGGATCGGGCTGCCCGATCCGAGCCAACTCGACTTCTTCGGCGACGACGCCATGGCCCAGGCTCATGTCGCCGCGCGAGAAGGACTGAACAGCAGAGGATTCACCACGACCGCCGTGTCACTCGAGCCGTTTCTCGACGCCGGATCACTGCTCTATCAGGGGCCCTGGGTTGCGGAGCGACTCGTCGAGTTCGACACCTTCCTCGACGAGCGCCCGGATGCGATCGTGCCCGTGGTTCGGGAGATCTTTCTCGGCGGCCGAAAGTACACCGCGGTCGACGCGTTTCGGGCGTTGCAGCACTTGCAGGAGCTGCGCAGTGAGGTGTCGGGAATGTGGGATTCGATGGACGTGATGATCGTCCCGACGATCGGAACCACGTTCACCGTTCCCGAAGTCCAGGCCGATCCCATCGGGTGCAACACCAAGCTGGGGCACTACACCCACTTCGGAAACCTGCTGGATCTCAGCGCCGTCGCTGTCCCCGCCGGGCTCACCGCCGATGGCCGTCCGTTCAGTCTGATGGTGGTCGGACCGGCGCTGTCCGACGATATCGTGCTGGCGGTCGCGGCCCGGTTACTGGGAGAACCGCGCCCCGCAGCAGGCGGGGACACCGTCGACATCATCGTCGCCGGGCATCACCTGGCCGGCGAACGTGCCAACAGTCAGCTGATCGAGCTGGGCGGCGTTCTGGCCGAGGCCACCTCCACCGCGCCGACCTACCGGTTGCTGCGCATCGGCGCGGACGACCCGACACCCGGTCTGATGCGCGTTCGGGCCGGTGGCACTGCACAGGACGTGGAGCGGTGGCGCCTGCCCGCCGCCGCTCTGGCTGTACTCGCGGGCAGAATGCCGGCTGTGCTCGCTCTGGGACGGGTGCATCTGGCCGACGGATCGTCCGCTCTCGGCTATGTCTGCGACGTCGCAGTTCAGACCGGGGCGGCGGACTCTCCCGTCGAAGACATCAGCGAGTTCGGCGGCTGGCGCGCGTACTCCCAGGCGATCAGTACACCGACAGCACAGGAGGTCTCATGAGCGAATCGTATGTATCGGGTGCGTCACCGACGCCGTTCACCGTCCCCGCCGGAAAGACGGCGCTTCTCGTCATCGACATGCAGCGAGACTTCCTGCTGCCAGGAGGTTTCGGAGAGAGTCTCGGCAACGACGTGAACATGCTCCGCAGCGTCATCGAGCCCTTGGCTGCGCTCATCGCGGCGGCGCGGGAGAGCGGCGTCCCGGTGATCCACACCCGGGAGGGACACTTGCCCGACCTCTCCGACTGCCCTCCCGCCAAACTGAACCGAGGCATGCCGTCGCAGCGCATCGGAGATCCTGGTGAGTTCGGGCGCATCTTGATCCGAGGCGAGTACGGGCACGACATCGTAGACGAGCTCGCGCCGATCGACGGCGAAACCGTCATCGACAAGCCGGGCAAGGGCGCCTTCTACGCCACGGAACTGACCGAAGTCCTCGAAGACGCGGGCATCACGACACTCCTCGTCACAGGCGTCACCACCGAGGTGTGCGTGCACACCACCGTTCGCGAAGCCAACGATCGAGGCTACGAGTGCCTCGTCGTATCCGACTGTGTCGGTTCGTATTTCCCGGAGTTTCAGCGGGTCGGCCTCGACATGATCGCAGCGCAGGGCGGAATCTTCGGCTGGACATCGCCGTCGGACGACGTCATCGCCGCACTACGTCAGCTCACTCCATCACCTGCCCTCCACACGAACAGGATCTGACATGACTACCGAAGTGAAGGATTCGACCGCGCCGAGCTCTTTCGTCCTGCCGTGGTGGACGCGAGGGGACACCAACGCCTTCTTCGGCCTCGGGTTCAACATCCTCGTGAACGTACTGACCCTGACGACTCTGAGTATTGCGGTAGTCGGCATACCCGGCGACGACGTGCTCGGTACGTTGCTACCTGCACTCGGCGTGGCGCTGGTGCTCGGCAACCTGTACTACATGATCCTCGCGCGTCGACTGGCCAAGCGCGAGAACCGAACCGACGTCACCGCGCTGCCCTACGGCCCGAGTGTGCCGCACATGTTCATCGTGGTGTTCGTGGTGATGCTGCCGGTGTACCTCAGTACCGGGGATGCGTTGCAGGCGTGGGCCGCCGGTTTGGCGTGGGCGTTCATGATCGGCATCATCGTCATGATCGGTGCATTCGTCGGGCCCTACATTCGTAAGATCACCCCTCGGGCGGCGATGCTCGGCACTCTCGCCGGAATCTCTATCACCTTCATCGCGATGCGGCCCGCCGCGCAGATGTGGGATGCGGCCTGGATCGGATTGCCGGTTCTCGCAATCATACTCGTCGGATTCTTCACCGACGTGAAGCTTCCGGGCAACATCCCTGTCGGTCTCGCTGCACTGCTGGTGGGTACCGCGATCGGATGGATCGGCGGGTACATGTCCGTACCCGATGTGACCGAGGCAGCCAGCAACATCGCGCTCGGCCTACCGGATCTGCGTGTGGATCTGCTTCTCGACGGGCTCGGGAACCTGGCGCCGCTGCTCGCGACCGCTATTCCCCTCGGGGTCTACAACTTCACCGAGGCGATGAGCAACGTCGAAAGCGCCTCTGCCGCAGGGGACAACTACAACCTACGCAGTGTGCTGCTGGCTGACGGTTTGGGTGCAGTCATCGGCTCGGCCTTCGGTTCTCCGTTCCCTCCCGCCGTCTACATCGGCCACCCGGGATGGAAGGACGCGGGCGGCCGCAGCGGGTACTCCCTGGCATCCGGCATAGCGATCGGGCTGATGTGCTTCCTCGGGCTTTTCGGACTGCTTGCCACGCTGCTACCGATACCTGCGATCGTGCCGATCCTGCTGTACATCGGTCTGTTGATCGGCGCCCAGGCATTCCAGGCGGTCCCGCGACTGCACGCGATCGCTGTCGTCGTCGCACTGTTGCCGAACCTTGCCGAATGGGCGGTCGGGCTGATCGACAACGCACTCAGTGCGGCAGGAACTTCCGCGTCGGAAGTCGGCAACGAAGCCCTCGGGCAGGCCGGCGTCGTATACGACGGGTTGAGGACCTTCGGCGAAGGAGCTGTGCTCGCCGGTCTGGTGCTCGGCACGATCGTCACGTTCATTCTGGACAAACGATTCCTCGCCGCGGCAACCGCCAGCGGCGTCGGAGCAGTGCTGTGCTGGATCGGACTCATTCACTCCCATGAAGTCGGATGGGCTGCGAATCCACAAGTAGCACTGGGATATCTGTTCTTCGGCATTGTGTGCCTCGCGTACTCGCAGCTGCCGTCGGCCAAGACCAAACCCGAAGTGGTAGAGGACGACGAGCCGGCGATCGTCGAATAGTCCTTTCACCACGAGCCGGCCTGCCCGTCAACGGGGAGGCCGGCCTTCTGGTCGATATCGCCGTGTGCGCATACGGACAACTACTGTGCGCTCAGCGACAAGTCTTTCGAGGGCGTCACGGGTCAAGCTATGACCTAGGACACACTCGAAAGAAGGTCAGACGTGACATTGCAAGCAGCAGTTCTGTGGGAAGCCGGCCAGCCCTGGGAAATCGAGGACCTCGTTCTCGACGCCCCGAAGTACGGTGAGGTGAAGGTCGAGTTGGCAGCGTCAGGGCTGTGTCACTCGGACGAGCATGTGCGCGACGGCAGCGTTCCGGTCGGCCTGCTCCCGTTCATCGGGGGTCACGAGGGCGCCGGTGTCGTGACCGAGATCGGTCCAGGCGTCAACTCGGTCGCAGTCGGTGACCATGTGGCTCTCGGGTTCATTCCTGCCTGCGGACGCTGCCGGGCCTGCGCGAACGGCCAGTCCAGTATTTGTGATCTCGGCGCGCATCTGCTCGAGGGCTACCAGGTTTCCGACGGCACCGCCCGTCATCACGTGCGTGGCCAGGACGCCGGAATCCAATGCCTACTCGGCACATTCGCGCCACACACCGTCGTCAACGAGGCCTCGTGCGTCAAGATCACCGACGACATCCCTCTCGACAAGGCCGCGTTGGTCGGCTGCGGTGTCACCACCGGATGGGGCTCCGCCGTGTACGCCGCGGGAGTGTCCGCAGGGGAAACCGTCGTGATCCTCGGCATGGGCGGCGTCGGATGTGGCGCTGTTCAGGGCGCGGCGCTCGCCGGTGCCCGCCACGTCGTGGTGGTGGATCCGTCGCCGTTCAAACGCGAGCAGGCCAAGATCTTCGGGGCAACGCACACCGCGGCCTCGATCGACGAGGCGCTACCTCTGGTCAATGATCTGACATGGGGCGCACTCGCTGACAAGGTGCTCATCACTATCGACGTGGCGAGCGGCGCCATCATCGCACCGGCGATGAGTCTGGTCGCGAAGGGTGGGACCTGCGTCAACGTCTCCGTCGGCGACATCACCGCGACCGATGTGTCGCTGTCCCTGTTCGATCTCACGGCTATGCGCAAGACCCTCAAGGGCGCCTGGTTCGGCAACGCCAACATCCGCTTCGACATCCCGCACCTGTTGCGCCTGTACATGGAGGGCCAGCTGAAGCTCGACGAGATGATCACGCGCACATACACACTCGATCAGGTGAACGACGGCTACGAGGCCATGCGCAACGCCGAGAACGTCCGCGGCTTGATCCTGTACTAGAAAGGCCCGAGAAATGACTGCAGTACACGAGGCAACGACGTCTCTGCCCCAGAACACCGCAACGCAGCTTTTCGTCGCCGGCCAGTGGCGTGGCGCATCGGACGGCGGCACGTTCACCGATCTGAACCCTACGACCGGACAGCCGCTCGTCGACATCGCCTCGGCAACGGCGCAGGACGTCGATGCGGCGGTTCGCGCGGCACGCGCTCAGCTCGGTGGCGAATGGGGATCGACGCCCGGCGTCACCCGCGGAAAGCTTCTCAATCGCGTGGCCGACCTCATCGAACGCGACGGTGACCTGCTTGCCCGTCTGGAGGCCCACGACATCGGCAAGCCGGTGGGTCAGCCCGCGATGCTCGATATCCCCAATGCGGCAGCAACTTTCCGGCACTTTGCGGGTTGGGCCGACAAGATCCAGGGCGCGACCATTCCGACGGCCGGGTATTTCGGACAGCCGACGCACTCGTACACCGTTCGCGAGCCGGTCGGTGTCATCGGCGCAATCATCCCGTGGAACACCCCGCTGATGATCGCGGCATGGAAGTTGGCTCCCGCGTTGGCAGCGGGGAACACCCTGGTGGTGAAGCCGCCGGAGGACGCGCCGCTGTCGATACTGCACCTCGCGCGGCTGATCGAGGAGGCAGGTGTTCCCGCAGGCGTCGTCAATGTCGTTCCGGGACTGGGTGAGATCACGGGCGACGCCCTCGTCGGACATCCGGACGTGGACAAGGTCAGCTTCACCGGAAGCCCGCGCGTCGGTCGACTGATCGCCAAGAAGGCAGCCGATACGTTCAAGCGCACCACTCTCGAGCTCGGCGGCAAGTCGCCGCAGATCATCCTCGAGGACGCCGACCTGGAGGCGGCGATCAACGGCACCGCGATGGGGTTGTTCTTCAACCAGGGGCAGGTGTGCGCGGCGGGAACTCGTGTGCTGGTTCATCGTTCGTTGTACTCGAAGGTGGTCGACGGGCTGTCGGCTGCAGCGTCGGCGCAGGTGCTCGGCGATCCGTTCGACCCGGCGACGACGATGGGCGCTCTGGTCAACGCCAAGCAGCGCGATTCGGTTCTCGGATACATCCAGGCCGGGCGCGACGGTGGCGCACGCGTCGCGGCCGGTGGCGGACGTCCCGATCGTGACGGCTTCTTCGTCGAGCCGACGATCTTCGCCGACGCGCACAACGACATGAAGATCGCCCAGGAGGAGATTTTCGGTCCCGTCGGTACTGTCATCCCGTTCGACACTCCCGAAGAGGCGATCACCATCGCCAACGCGACGGATTACGGACTGGCAGCGAGTATCTGGACACGTGACGTCTCACGCGCGCACTTACTGGCGGCGCAGGTCCGCTCCGGGGCCGTGTGGGTCAACGGATGGGCAGCCATCGATCCCGCACTCCCGTGGGGCGGTATGAAGACCAGCGGCACCGGCCGCGAACTCGGCTGGGCAGGCATCGAGGCCAACACCGAGGAGAAGGTCGTCACGATAGTTCTTTGACAAGGTTCGCCACCCGTGCACGCTAGGACGCACGGGTGGCGCGATAGGCGCGCGGCGACAGACCGTACGTGTCCTTGAACTGCTTGGAGAACGACGAGGAATCCACTAGACCGTGACGGGCTGCGATCGCACCGATGCTCTCCGAGAGCAACCGCGAATCCCCGAGGTCGCGGTGGCATCGGTCGAGGCGCCTGGATCTGATCCAGCCGGCCACGGTCCGCCCGTCCGATTCGAACAGCCGCTGCAGGTACCGTGTGGAGACATGGAGGCGTCCGGCGAGGGAAGCCGTGGACAGCGTCGGATCACCCAGATGAGCCTCGATGAGCGACTCCGCCTCGATGAGCAACGTCGACCCTGCTGTTCGACGCGGCGCTTCCTCGTCCAGCGCTGCGCACAGCAGCTCGAGAACCGCGTCGGCGAACATCGGGGTGACGGGTAGGTCGTTCTCGACCAGGTTCTTTCGTAGCCCGGCGAGGAACGGGGACACGGACGCGCCGACGCCCTGGCTGCCGTGAAAGCGCCGGGCTGTCACAGTCGACAATTCCTGCGAGCCGATACGCAGCGTGTCGCGCGGAAGCATGACGACGAACATCGAGAACGCCTCACCGAAGTGGAGGTCGTACGGTTCGCTGGTGTCGTAGACGGCGAAGTCACCCGGAGCGAGAACTGCCTGGCGGTCGCGTTGGGTGACGACTCCGTGTCCGGTGACCTGAAGGCCGACCTTGACGAGGCCAGGGTCGGCGCGTTTGATTGTCGCGCGCGTGCGTCGAACATCTACTTCGCACCCGGCCACCTCGCTCAATTGCAAAGCGCCGAGCGTCGAGGAGCGCAGCCCGCCTTCGAACAACGACGACCCGGTGGAGACGGCGTCGAGCGGCACGAACGCCGTCGAAACGGATTCGCGCCAATGCTCGAAGTCCTCTGCCACCTCAGGTCACCTCACGTGTGCGGTCGATTGTCGATCAAGCGTCGCGCTTTGCCGATGGAACGTTCGAGTGCGGCAGGCGCCACGACGTCGACCTGCACGCTGACCCCGATACGGTCCTTGACCAGCTTCTTCAATGTTGCTGCTGCAACGGGATGGACCTCCGGTGAGGCGCCCGGACGAGCCTCGACGAGTACCGTCAACGAATCCATCCGGCCGGGCCGGGCGAGCACGCACTGAAACTGGGGAGCCAGCGCGGGAACCGTCAGAATCAGCTCTTCGATTTGCGTCGGGAACAGATTCACCCCACGCAGGATGATCATGTCGTCGGTGCGGCCGGTGACCTTCTGCATACGACGCATCGTGCGAGCGGTTCCCGGAAGCAGTCGCGTCAGGTCACGCGTTCGGTAGCGGATGATGGGCATCGCTTCTTTCGACAGCGAGGTGAAGACCAACTCACCCTCCTCGCCGTCGGGAAGAACTTCGCCGGTCACCGGGTCGATGACCTCCGGGTAGAAATGATCCTCCCAGATGTGCAGTCCGTCCTTGGTTTCGACGCATTCCATTGCGACGCCGGGCCCCATGACCTCCGACAGGCCGTAGATGTCGACGGCATCCATGTCGAGGGTCTTCTCGATTTCCTTGCGCATCTCCTCGGTCCACGGCTCGGCACCGAACACCCCGGTCTTCAGCGACGTCTTCGACGGGTCGATGCCCTTCTTGATCATCGCGTCGACGATCGTGAGCATGTACGACGGTGTGACCATGATCGCGTCGGGCTCGAAGTCCTCGATGAGCTGGATCTGGCGTTCGGTCATGCCACCGGACATCGGGATGACGGTGCAGCCCAATCGCTCTGCACCGTAGTGCGCACCGAGCCCACCGGTGAACAACCCGTATCCGTAGGCGACATGCACCTTGTCGGAAGGCTTCACGCCAGCCGCGCGGAGGCTGCGGGCGATCAGATCGGCCCAGTTGCTGATGTCGTTCGCGGTGTAGCCGACGACGGTCGGCCTCCCCGTGGTGCCCGAGGACGCATGGATACGGGAGACCTTGTCCTGGGGCACCGCGAACATCCCGAACGGGTAGTTCTCGCGAAGATCCTTCTTCGCGGTGAACGGGAACTTGGCCAGATCCGAGAGATCTTTCAGGTCGGTTGGATGAACCCCGGCGTCGTCGAACGCTTTTCGGTAGTGCGGCACGTTGTCGTACGCGTGCTTCAGCGACCATTGGAGGCGTTCGAGCTGGAGTGCCGAAATACGATCGCGCGACGCGAATTCGATGTCGGGTGTGTCGGTGGGGGTGGACAGCACACTGGTCATGGTTGCTCTCTTGTGGTCTCAGGCGTCGAAGTCGACGGTGACGGTGTCGCTGAGTGGGAATGTCTGACAGGTGAGGACGAAGCCGGCATCGACCTCGCTGTCCTCGAGCGCGTAGTTGCGACGCATGTCCACATCGCCGCTGGTCACCTTCGCGCGACAGGTGCCACAGACACCACCCTTGCACGCGAAAGGAAGGTCGGATCGAAGCATCTCGGCAGAGTCGAGAATCGACTCGTCCTGCGGGAGTGCGCCTGTGACGCTGCGACCGTCGAGAACGATGGTGACCTCGCTGCTCGGGCCGACGACCCCCGGTTCGCGGTGCTTCTCCTGCGGCGGGGGGATGTCGTCGACATAGAACAATTCGTGGTGGATGCTGCTCGTGGCGACACCGAGGTCGCCGAGGACCTGCTGCGCATCGGTGACCATGCCGAACGGTCCGCACAGCCAGAAGTGGTCTATGTCGGGCGTCGGGATTACGGTGTCGAGGATGTCGCGCAGGCGCGCTGCATCGAGTCTGCCGCTGAACAATTCGACCTCGCGAGGTTCACGAGAGAGAACGTGGATGACGTCGAACCTACTGCCGTACTGGTCTTTCAGGTCTGCGATCTCCTCGGCGAACATTACCGAGCGCGTGCGCCGATTGCCGTACAGCAGCACGACTTCGGCGTCCGGATTGGCCAGCACCGACGCAGCGATGGACAGCATCGGAGTGATTCCGGATCCCGCGGCGATCAATACGTGCCTGCCGCCGGCGGCGGGGTCTGCATGGAAGGTGCCGCTCGGACCCTGGACGTCGATGCGGTCGCCGGCCTTGACCTCGTGGACGAGCCAGGAGGAGAAGAGTCCGTCGCTGACTTCACGCACACCGACCCGAGGACGGGTACCTGCGGGTGCGCAGATGGAGTAGGAACGACGATGTTCGACGCCGTCGACCGTGCGGCTGAGCATCAGGGATTGACCTGGGAGGAAGTCGAATTCGTCGGTCAGGTGCCCGGGTACGTCGAACGTGACGGCGACGGCGTCGTCGCACAGCGATTCGACGTCGGCGACGGTCAGCGTATGGAACGGCTTCTTTCGGTTCGCGGTGACGACAGCGTCGGCGGTGATGGTCATCAGATCTCCTTCACGTGGTCGAAGGGCTCGAAGCAGCTGTCGCACCGGTACTGGGCCTTGCACAGCGTGGCGCCGAATTCCGAGGTCAAGCGTGTGTTCGTCGAACCGCACTGCGGGCAGGTGAGCTGCCGCGGCTTGACGGTCAGGGTCAGGGGAACCGGGCCCGACGCCCGGGCGGGGGCAGGTCCCGGAACGGAGTAGCCGGTCTCGCGCAGTTTGCGCAGGCCCTCCTCGGAGATCCAGTCGGTGCTCCACGCGGGGCTGAGGCTGGTGACGATCTCGACACTGTCGTAGCCGTTGTCGTGCAGCGTGTGTTCGATGTCGTCACGCATCGTCGCCATCGCCGGGCATCCCGAGTACGTCGGAGTGATGGTGACGAGCACGCTGCCGTCCTTACGGACCTCGACGTCACGCAGGACGCCGAGGTCGTCGAGTGTGAGCAGTGGCATCTCGGGGTCCATGACGGTGGCGGCGATCTCGCGCGCCGTTCGTTCCAGTGTGGTCACCAGACTCCCTCCGGATGGGCCCTCGCCACGACCTGCATCTCGGCGATCAGTGGCCCGAATGCTTCGGTGTGAATCCCTCGCCTGCCGCCGCGGCCGCCGATCGTCCCGACGGCCTTGCCGTCCGGCGCTTCCAATTCTGCCGCGTGCAGAACCTGGGCGAGAACGGAATCGAACTCTTCACGCACATCGCGAGGGTCGACGGCGACGCCCACCTGTGCGAGCGCGATCTCTTCGTCGGTGGGGACGAACAGCTCGGACACGTACGGCCAGATCCGCGCGATGGCGTCGTGAACCCGTCGCTTCGATTCCTCGGTTCCGCACCCAAGCGTCACGACCCAGCGGGCCGCGTAATCCCGGTGGTACGTCAGCTCTTTGACGCCCTTGTCCGCGACAGCGGCGAGGACCGGATCACGTGAGGTGCGGAGCCTGGTGAACACGGCCAATCGCCACGTCGAGAACACCAACAGGCGCACCTGCGATTTGGCGAAGTCGCCGTTGTCGAGTTCGGTGAGCCGTACGTTGCGGAAGTTCGCCTCGTCGCGGAAGAACGCGAGGGCGTCCTCCGGCGGTGTGGGTGAGGTGTCGGAGATGCGCGGGACCACTGTGGAGTCCGCGGCCGCAGCGCGCGCCAGCAGCAACCTGGCCTGCCCGAGTAGGTCGAGTCCGACGTTCGCGAGCGCGACTTCCTCTTCGAGTTCCGGTGCGCGAGTGCTCCACTGGGCAAGACGCTGTGAGCTGATCAGCGCATCGTCGCCGAGCATGAGGCAGTATGCGGCAAGGGCTCGAAGGTCGACGTCGTCGGGGACGGTGGTGTCGACGCCGGCAAGTGGGTCGTCGAAGCTCGTCCCGAATGCCCACTGCCCGTGTGTGTCTTCGTTGACGAGGCCGTCGTAGGCGTTGTCGTGATCAGTCATGGGTGTCAGGCCTTACATGTGGGGAACGTTGTCGGGGATCTCGTAGAACGTCGGATGTCGGTACACCTTGTCTCCGCTCGGGGCGAAGAACGGGTCCTTCTCCGAGGGCGAGGACGCGACGATCGAGTTGGACTTCACTACCCAGATGCTGACGCCCTCGTTGCGACGGGTGTAGACGTCGCGTGCGTGACGCAGCGCCATGTGATCGTCGGCTGCGTGCAGTGACCCGACGTGCACGTGATTCAGCCCGCGTTTGCCGCGAAGAAAGACCTCGTAGAGTGGCCAATCCGCTTTGACAGACTCCCTTTTCGGCTCGACGGGGACGTTGTCGGTCGGAACTGCTCCGTGGCCACCCTCGGCAGTGAACTGACTCATGAAACATTCCTTTCGGCAAAAGCGGTCGCGGCCTCGCGGACCCATGCGCCGTCCTCGTGCGCTGCCCGCCGGTTGGCAAGACGTTCGACGTTGGATGCGCCGTTGCCCTTGATCACCTGCATGAACTCGGCCCAGTCGGGCTCGCCGAAGTCGTACGACGTGCGCTCGTCGTTCCACTTCAGGTCCGGATCGGGGAACGTGACTCCGAGTGCTTCGGCCTGCGGGATGGACATGTCGACGAAGCGCTGGCGCAGCTCGTCGTTGGTGTGACGCTTGATGCCCCACTTCATCGATTGCTCGGTGTTGGGGGACTCGTCGTCGGGCGGGCCGAACATCATCAATGCCGGCCACCACCAGCGGTTCACCGATTCCTGCACCATCGCGCGCTGCTCGTCGGTGCCGCGCATCATGGTCGCGAGCAGCTCGTAGCCCTGGCGTTGATGGAAGGACTCTTCCTTGCAGACGCGGATCATCGCACGTGCGTACGGTCCGAAGCTGCTGCGGCACAGGGGCACCTGATTGCAGATCGCGGCGCCGTCGACGAGCCAACCGATGGTGCCGACGTCGGCGTAGGTCAGGGTCGGGTAGTTGAAGATCGAGGAGTACTTCTGTTTGCCCTCGATGAGCTTGTCCGTCAGGTCCGCGCGATCCGCACCCAGGGTCTCGGCGGCCGAGTACAGGTACAGACCGTGACCTGCTTCGTCCTGGACCTTGGCCATCAGGATCGCCTTGCGGCGCAGCGACGGCGCGCGGGTGAGCCAGTTGCCCTCCGGCTGCATACCGATGATCTCGGAGTGCGCGTGCTGGGCGATCTGACGGATGAGGGACTTGCGATAGCCGTCCGGCATCCAGTCCCGCGGCTCGACTCGTTGCTCGGAGGCGATGGTCGCGTCGAAAGTTTCCTGTAGCGGTTCCAGGGTGTTCGACATGGTCATATGTCCTACTTTCATTACCGAATGATCGGTTGGTAACAAGTATGCATGGAAGTGACTCGGGGCACAAGATAGGGGGCTCGGGTCGCGGCGGCCTAGCGCCCCGCGAACACCGGCTTCTCCTTGGCCAGGAACGCGTCGACCGCAGCCTTGTGATCGACCGTCTGTCCTAGATGCTTCTGCGCCGCCGATTCCCGATCAAGCGCGTCGAGCAGCCCCGACGCCGATGCACGGACCAGAGACTTGACCTGGCGATACGCCTCGGTCGGCCCAGCGGCCAGCTTCCTGGCGAGCGACTCGGCGACAGCGAGAACCTCGTCGTCGGGCACGACCCGATGGACCAGGCCCCATTCCAGCGCCTGTTCTGCGGTCACCTTGTCGCCGAGCAGCATCAGCCCAACGGCCCGGCTGCTGCCCAGCGCCTCGACCAGCGCATAACTCAGGCCCGAGTCACTGGCCAGCCCGATGCCGGTGAACGCCGTCGCGAACGACGACGTGGTCCCTGCGACGCGAATGTCTCCGGCCAGGGCGATTCCGAGGCCCGCGCCGACGCACGCTCCCGGCACAGCAACGACGACCGGTACCGAAAGCTTCTGTATCGACCGGATCAGCGGGTTGTAGTGCACTGCCACGGTGTCCATCGCGGTGGCAGGATCCGCCTCGAGCGCACCGACGTGCTCGCCGAGATCCTGGCCGACGCAGAAGTTCTTGCCCTCGGCGGTGATGAGAACGGCTCGTACGTCATCGTGGGCTGCTCCGTCGACGGCTTCCTGGAACGCCACCTTGGTCGCGATGTCCAGCGCGGAGCGTTGCAGGGTGATGATCGCCAGTCCATCGGCGATGTTCAGTCGTACGGTCATGCGTTCGTCCAATCGTAGAATCCCATGCCGGACTTTCGGCCGATCTCGCCGCGCGCGACCTTGTCGCGGAGCAGTTGTGGTGGGGCGAAGCGATCGCCGAGCGTGGAGGCGAGTTGTTCGGCGATAGCCAGGCGTACGTCGAGCCCGACCAGGTCGGTCGATCGGAGTGGTCCCATCGGATGCTTGTAACCGAGTTCCATTGCCCGGTCGATGGATTCGGCGTCGGCGACGCCTTCCTCCAGCATGCGTATCGCTTCCAGTCCGAGACAGACGCCGAGCCGGCTCGTCGCGAAGCCGGGGGAGTCGTTGACGAGGACCTCGGTCTTGCCCATCAGCGAGACCCAGTTTCGAACCTGCTCGACGACGGCCGGTGAGGTCGCAGGTGCCCGCACGATCTCCACGAGGGTCGACACCGGAACGGGGTTGAAGAAGTGCATCCCGATGAAGCGCGACGGATCCTGCAGTGCCGCTCCGAGTTCGGCGATAGAGATGGAGCTCGTGTTCGAGGCGATCACGGTCGAATCGGACACGGCCTTGTCGATCAGCGCCAGCACCTCGACCTTGAGCGACGGAATCTCCGGAACCGCCTCTACGACGAGGGCGAGATCGGCCGGGAGCTCGGCGGGCCCGGCGACGGTTGTCACCCGAGCCAGGATGTCTGCCGGGCTCTCGGTCAGCTTTCCGCGTTCGTGCGCACGGTCCAATCCCGTCGACACCCGGCCGAGGGCAGCTTCCTGATCGGCGGCCTCGGCGACGACGACGGTCGAGCCGAGGGCCGCGAACACCTGGGCGATGCCAGCACCCATTCGGCCTCCGCCGACGACACCGACTTTGGACGGAATGCCTGTCGATTCTTCTGGAAATGTCACGGTTTCTCCAGGAATGCCGTCATGCGGCGTTGTTTGTCCTCGGTCTCGAACAGCACGGCCTGGGCGATGTCGTCGGCCCAGGGATGGGAACCCGGTGCGTCGAGAATGGTCTTGGTCAGTTTCAACGCCAGCGGTGACTGCCTGACCATGCGGTCCGCCAGTGCGTGCGCCGAGTTCAGCGGGTCGTCGACGACGTCCATGACCAGGCCCGACCGGAGTGCGGCATCGGCGTCGAGCATGCGGCCGCCGAGTAGAACCTGTTTGGCGACGGACACGCCGACGAGTGTCGGGAGTCGGTAGCTTGCACCTGCCGCTGCCATGATCCCGAGACCTGGTTCGGGGTTTCCGAACATCGCTGTGGACGAGGCGATTCTGATGTCGCACGCATAGGACAGTTCGGCTCCGCCGCCGAGCGCATATCCGCGGATCGCTGCGATCGTCGGCAGGGGAAGGGAGGCGACTCGGTCGAACAGGTTGCGGTTGATGCCGCGTAGGGCGTCGTCGCGCGTGCGCGCCCGAAGCTCGTTGATGTCGGCGCCGCCTGCGAAATGCTCGCCCTGCCCGCTGATCACGAGAACTCGAGGATGCTCCTCGACGAGTCCGCACACCTCGTGTAGCTCGCCGATCATCTCCGCGTCGATGGCATTGCGCTGTTTTTCTCGCGCGAGGGTGACGACCACGCGATCGGGGCGCTCCTCCACGACGAGGGTGTTCACGGCGCCTCGCCTGTCATCGGGACTACTCCGCGCACTGTTCGCTCCTTTGTCGGGTCATTGTCCATTAATAACCGAACATTCGGTCGTTGCGCAAGGGTGGGCAGTGTCGGTGCTGTGAAATCGTCCGACGCCTGCCAAGATGATGCTCATGACAACGGCACGCGCCCCGCGCAGAACCGGGCTCCCAGGGCGTCCGGGGTACGACCTGGATTCGTTGCTCGCCGTCGCGGTGAAGGTCTTCAACGATAAGGGTTACGACGGCACGTCGATGGAGGTCCTCGCCGGTCGCCTCGGCATCACGAAGTCGTCGATCTATCACCACGTATCGGGGAAGGCTGAGCTTCTCGAACTTGCGTTGTCGCGTGCACTGAACGCGCTGTTCGCCGTCACCACCGAGGAACGGGCTACCGACGGGCGCTATATCGACCGTCTCGAGTACCTGGTCAGGCGCAGCGTCGAGATCCTGGTTGCCGAGCTGCCCTACGTCACGCTGTTGTTGCGCGTACGCGGAAACACCGAGGTCGAGCGGCGGGCACTGGCCAGAAGACGGGAGTTCGACGCCTTCGTGTCCGGGCTCGTCGTCTCCGCAGCCGATGAGGGCGACCTGCGCGCCGATATCGATCCAGCGTTGGTCTCGAGGCTGCTGTTCGGCACCGTCAACTCACTCATCGAGTGGTACAAGCCGCGTACGGGCGGGTCGGCGGACGCGCTGGCCGACGCCGTCGTTGCCCTCACGTTCGACGGTCTGCGCAAGGCCTGAGCCGAGATCACCGAGCCGCGCAGGCGCGCCACATCGACGTCATCTCGGACCCGGACGCGAGGCCGAACTTCTCCGTGACCACGAAATCGAACTGCTCGTAGAACGCGATGTTGTCCGGGGAGGTGCAGACGAGGTACGCGTCGACTCCGTCGCGGTCGCATCGGGCGAGCTGGTCCGTCATCAAGGCTGCCGCGAATCCGTGCCCGCGCCGAGCCGTCGAACTGCCGAGGTTGGCCAGATACCAGTGCGGACGCGTCGGATGATGAGCATCGAGTGTCGATCTCACGCCGAGTGCGGCGCTCGTCCGCCCGCGAAGTATCGGGAGCAGAGACGGTAGTGCTCTCAGAGTTCGGGTGATCGACGGCTGAGAGCCGGGCGGGTCCCACACTGCAGCCGCTGCGATGTCACCCGCGTCGGTGACGGCGTACCGAACTCCGCCGCCGGCCACGTGAAAATGCCGCAACGACGCGTCGAAGTATCCAGTCAGCGCGGAATACCGTCGACCACGAGCGGGCCAGATGGTTGCCATCAGTGGGTCGTCGCTGAACGCGTCGGCCAGAACGGATGCGCATCGGCCGCTGTCGGAGGCGTCCGCGGACAGGATTCTGCTGGTCACTTTCCCCCTTCGTCGCGTCATTCCGAACGGTTTGATCCAGTTAGTGTGGATCGGGTGAATTCAAGACCAGTACGGGTGCAGGCGCAAGATGACCCCGTACCGCGGTGGATGTTGGTCGAAACCGTGTATCGAGGCCGTGCGTCGCTCGTCTCTCTCGGTGGCCGATCGAGGGACATGTCTTCGCTGTCTCGGGCGATCAAAGCGGTGGTGGGAGGTAGATCCTCGGCGCAGGTCTGGGCGGAGGTCGCGCGGTCTCTCGAGCACGTCCGCGCCGGTGGCCAGAGTCGGGACACGACTGTTCCTACGGGTGCGCGACGGACTCGCATCATCCTTCACCCCGTCGTCGGTCGAAACGCCCAGGTGCACGGGGTGCACCTGTGGGTCGGCGACGCGGAGGCGATCCCTCCCGGCTACCCGATGCACGACGCGCTTGCTGTGACGTTCGAGGCAGAGCGTCGTTCGTTCGTCGTCGATCCGCAACTCTTGCAGCGCGTGGTAGGCGATCCGAATATCGGCGGGCGCTCCAGCTTCACCTCGCCCGAAGTGTTCCGCTACGTCGATGTGGACGACGCCATGGGCGCCATCGGCGCTCTGCTTTCTCCTGCGCCCGAGGCCGGGCTCACGTGGAGCGGCCTGGCCACTGCCCCAGCCCTCGCGAGGAGTCCTCGGCTGCACCTTGTGTTCACCGCCACCGGAGACCAGTCGAACTGGCTCGGATTGGTGCATGCAGTGGAATCGGACTCCGTCGCTACCCCTCGGTTGGAATCGGCGGCATTCACGGCGCTCGGCGAGGTGTCGCCGCAGGTAGCGCTTGTGTTGATGGATCTCACTCACAACCGGCTCATCAGATGGCTCACCGATCCGGTGCCCTCGATTCAGTGGAAGGGCATCGTCGACGACCGGGACACTCCACACCCGGATGATGTGGAGCGGATCCTCGCGGCAGCATCGAGATTGTTCGAGGGGACGCACACGAGCGGCTCGGTCGACGGCATCCGACTCCGGCGTATCGGTGGTGGTTGGGCGGTGGTCGACGCTCGCGCCGCGTTGATGCCGAGGGAGAAGGGCGGGCCCGGGCTCATGCTGGTTCAGCTGGTGGTCGTAGGAACCAGCGACGATCCGGACCCCGTCCCTGCCGACGACAGTGGCCATCCGAGTCTGCTGAACTGAATCCCTTCTTGACAATGCACCCGGGTACGGGCGATGGTAATTACCGACCGAACGTACGGTGAGATGGAGATGCTGTGAGCAGACTGCTGGAAAGCTACGCACAAGGACGATGGTTCGCTGCGAGCGACGAGGGAGCCCCGTTGCTCAGCGCGCTCGACGGCACGGAGGTCGCCCGAATCTCCTCCACCGGGCTCGATGTCGCCGGCATGATCGAGTACGCCCGCAGTGTCGGCGGCCCAGCCCTTGCTGCACTGACCTTCCATGAACGCGCAGCCCTGCTGAAGCAGCTGGGTCTGACGCTGATGGCGGGCAAAGACGAGTTCTACGAAGTCTCGACGCTGACCGGCGCGACGACGCGCGACTCGGGCGTCGACATCGACGGAGGCTTCGGCACCGTGCTGAGCTACGCCAGCAAAGCGCGTCGGGAACTGCCGAACGACACCGTGTACCTCGACGGCGACATCGAGCAGCTCGGCAAGAAGGGAACGTTCCTCGGCCAGCACATCTACACTTCACGACAAGGTGTTGCGGTACAGATCAACGCATTCAACTTCCCCGTGTGGGGATTTCTGGAGAAGCTGGCGCCCGCGTTCATCGCCGGTGTGCCGTCGATCGTGAAGCCGGCGAGCCAGAGCGCCTACCTCACCGAGCTGGTGTTCCGACGCATCATCGAAAGTGGAATCCTGCCCGAAGGATCGGTCCAGCTGCTGTGCGGAAGTGCGAGGGGCATCATCGATCACCTCGGTGGCCAGGATTCCGTCGCGTTCACCGGATCCGCCGACACCGCAGCGGTTCTCCGTGCTCACCCGAACGTCGTCGGTGAGGGCGTCCACTTCACGGCCGAAGCGGACTCGCTCAATGCGTCGATCCTCGGTTCCGATGTTGCACGAAGTGATCCGGAATTCGACCTGTTCGTCAAGGGCGTGTTCACCGAGATGACCGTCAAGGCGGGGCAGAAGTGCACGGCCATCCGCCGAGTCCTGGTTCCGCAGTCGATGGTCGACCCGGTTGTCGAGGCATTGTCGGCTCGTCTCGGGAAGGTTGTTGTCGGTGATCCCCGCACCGAGGGCGTCACGATGGGAGCGCTCGCCAGCATCGATCAGCGCGACGAGGTCCTGAAGTCCGTTCGCGGACTGACCAAGTCCGCCTCGGTGGTCTTCGGCGATCCGGAGACGGTCGACCCGCGCCCCGGTGCGTTCATGGCCCCTGTTCTGCTGAAAGCAGGAGACGCGTCGGCTCCTGAGCCGCACGAGATCGAAGCGTTCGGCCCGGTGTCGACGGTGATCGGCTACGAGCGCACGTCCGATCTGCTCGACCTCGTTGCGCGCGGCAAAGGTTCGCTCGTTGCGTCGCTGGTGACCAAGGATTCGGCGATCGCTCGCGAGGTGGTTCTGGGTTCGGCTCCCTACCACGGCCGAATTCTGGTGCTGAACAGCGAGGACGCCAAGGAATCGACCGGTCACGGATCCCCGTTGCCGGTGCTCGTTCACGGCGGACCCGGCCGTGCGGGTGGCGGTGAAGAGCTCGGCGGCATGCGCGGAGTGCTGCACCACATGCAGCGCACAGCAATTCAAGGCACGCCTGATGTGCTCACTGCAGTGGGCAACAAATGGGTGACCGGATCGGCGCGCATCACCGGCGACGTACATCCCTTCCGAAAGGACCTCGGCGAACTCGCGCTCGGGGACACCATCGTCGGTGGACCCCGTCAGGTAACCCGTGCGGACATCGACCACTTCGCCGAGTTCACCGGCGACACGTTCTATGCACACACCGATCCCGAAGCGGCAGCGGCCAATCCGCTGTTCGGCGGCATCGTTGCTCACGGCTACCTCGTGGTGTCGCTTGCTGCCGGTCTGTTCGTCGATCCCGCGCCGGGCCCGGTTCTCGCGAACTTCGGCGTCGACAACCTGAGGTTCCTGACGCCGGTCAAAGCCGAGGATTCGCTCACGGTGACCTTGACGGCCAAGCTGATCACACCCCGTCAGAGCGCAGACTACGGCGAAGTGCGTTGGGATGCCGTGGTCGTCAACCAAGAGGGTGATCCGGTTGCCACGTACGACGTGCTGACCCTCGTCGCGAAGCCCGAGGCTGTGTCATGAGCATTCGAGTGGCCGTCTGCTACGGAGCGCCCGAGGACCCGGTTGCATTCGATCGTCACTACGCCGATGTGCACGTGCCATTGGCTCGTGCAGTTCCCGGATTGGTCGACTTCACCTGGGGCACGCTGGACTCGCTCGACGATGCACCACCGCCGTACTACGCGATTGCCAGCCTGTTCTTCGCGGACGAGGCATCGCTGAAGGCCGGATTGGCGTCGACCGAGATGAAGGCCGCAGGCAAAGACCTGCGCAACTTCGCGACCGGTGGCGCCGTCATGTTCACCCAGAACGAGCGATCGGTGTTGCAGCCGTGAACGATTCGACGATTGCCCGCGAGATGTTCGAGGTCGACGCCGCGTCACGCAAACTCGGGATCGAATTGATCGAGCTGTCACCGGGCCACGCGAGAATGTCGATGGTCGTCACGGAGGACATGGTCAACGGTTATGCCATCACGCACGGCGGATACGTCTTCCTGTTGGCGGACACGACGTTCGCGATGGCGTGCAATTCTCACGACGACTCGGCCGTCGCGGCACGGTGCGACATCCGCTATCTCCGTCCGACGAAGGCCGGTGACGTGTTGGTCGCGGACGCCGTCGAGCGTGCGCGGTTCGGCCGGAACGGCCTGTACGACGTGTCGGTGACGTGTCGAGGCGAGCTGATCGCAGAGTTTCGAGGCGACAGTCGCACCGTAGCGCGGTAGCGACACAAGGCGTGGAAGTACTGTGAATCGGTGAGCACTGCGGATCTCTCGGCGTTGGCGGACGCAACCGCCACCGCGGTGGGCGGCGCAGTGTCGGTGATGGATCCACAGGGCTTCGTCATCGCGTACTCGTCCGTTCCGGGCCAGCCGATCGACGACGTGCGCCGCGACGGGATTCTCGGCAAGCAGGTCCCGGCCGAGTACATGGTGCATCACCTCGACCCAGACTTTCGGCGTAGCTCGAAAGTCTGGGTGGTCGACGTTCCCGGAGTGCTACCGCGACTGGCGGTGGCCGTGTCGGCCGATGCCGAGTATCTCGGCTCCATTTGGAGTATCGCTACCGGTGTTTCCCTACGTCCACCTGATTCCGGCGCAGTGGCGGCAATGACTCGCGCGGCTGCAGCTGCGGTGCCGCTGCTCTTGACC
Organism: Rhodococcus sp. FG69; assembly: GCF_057808915.1. Lineage (NCBI taxonomy): Bacteria > Bacillati > Actinomycetota > Actinomycetes > Mycobacteriales > Nocardiaceae > Rhodococcus > Rhodococcus sp. FG69. The sequence goes on from NZ_JBMDIX010000003.1 coordinate 25,449, forward strand.
CGGCGTCATCCGGCCGGTGCCGACAATCCACGGGTGCGTGCGCTACTGACCGATCCCGATACCGTCACCCCGGCCGGCAGTCGCTATACCGTGCTGGCCGCGAGAATCGATTCTGTGCAACCGGACGCCCTCCTGGTGCAGCTGGCGGATCTGTTGGAGCTCACGTTCGGCAATGCACTGGATTCGGGCTGTGTCATCGAGGATCGCACTGTCTTGTTGGTGCTGGCGGCGGAGGACGAACGCGGTTTCCGCGACGCCGCGGAGGAGGTTCGACGAAAGGCGGAGGCGGCGTTCGGCGTGCCAGTGACCTTTGCGATCGGCGGCCCCGAGGCCCGGCCCACAGTGGCACGCAGGCAGGCACACTGGGTGCTCGACGCGATCGGCGACGGCGCGATGACGACGACCTTCGAGCAGACTCGCGTGCCGGTCACTCTCCGTAGAGCGGGTGATGCACTCTCGGACCTACCGTTGGCGATACCTGCCGTCGAGAAAATGCTCGCTTGCGACGCCGCCGAAGGTACCGAGTACGCCGCGACGGTGCTGGCGCTGTTGACGCACGAATCGAATGTTTCTGCCGCGTCGGCATCGTTGTATCTGCACGCCAACACCTTTCGTTACCGATTGCGGCGGGTCAAAGACCTGTTCGGTCTCGATCTGGACGACGCGGACACTCGATTACTGGTGTGGATGTCGCTACGGCTCACGACCGGGCGGTGAGAACTTTTCCAGGATTGAGTAGATAGTGCGGGTCGAGTAGTTCCTTGATGCCGCGCTGCAGTTCCGCTGCGACCGAATCGAGCTCGGTTTCGAGGAGATCCCGTTTGAGCAGTCCGACTCCGTGCTCACCGGTGATAGTGCCGCCGAGCGAGAGTGCGAAGGCTGCGATCTCGTCGAATGCTCGGTGTGCCTTGGCCAACGATGACGGGTCGAGGGGGTCGACGATGACCGTGGGATGAATGTTGCCGTCACCCGCGTGGCCGACGACGCCGATGACGGTACCGATGCGCTCGGCAATGTGTCCTACTTCGTCGATCATCGCGGCTAGCTGCGAAATAGGTACGGACACATCGTCGACCAAAGGCGAACCCAGACGCTCGAGCGCGGGGTACGCCAAGCGACGGGCCTGAACGAGTTGCTCCGACTCGATCTCGTCGTCGGCGACAGCAACATCCGTCGCACCAGATTCGGTGCACAGCGCGGCGATGAGTTCCAGCTCTTGCACCGCGCCTGCGCCGACATCGGATTGGGCGATCAGTACGGCTGCGGCGTCGGTACCGAAGTCCATACGCGCGTACGCGTCGATCGCGGCGATGGTGGTGCGGTCCAACAGCTCGAACACGCTCGGCGTGATACCCGCAGCACGGATGCGTGCCACCGCCTCTCCCGCAGCGACGGTGGACGGAAAGGTCGCGGCCATCGTGAGCGGGGTGGCGGCCGGGAAGTCGAGGCCGAGTGTGGCCTCGGTGATGATGCCGAGCGTGCCCTCTGATCCGACGAACAGGTCTGCCAGGGAGAGTCCGGCCACGCCTTTGACTGTGCGTCGACCGACGAAGGTGGCCCGGCCGTCGGCGAGCACGACGCGCAGACCACGGACGAATCGCGCAGTGACGCCGTACTTCACGCAGCACAGACCCCCTGCATTGGTGGCGATGTTGCCACCGATGGTCGACGCCTCCCAGCTGGACGGGTCGGGCAGATACGTCAAGCCCTGCTGTAGTGCAGCCTCCTTGAGTTCCTTGTTGGTGACCCCGGGTTGCACGACTGCGACGCGATCGACGACGTCGAGTTCGATGATCTTGTTCATGCGCCGGGTGTTGAGGGCAATGGCTCCGACGCTGGCATTCGCTGCCCCGGCCAGGCCGGTCAACGCTCCTTGTGGGACGACGGGAATGCGGTGCGCCGATGCGATATTCATGATGGCCTGAACATCGGATTCCGTGGTCGGCAGTACCGCCGCCAGTGGCAGGGCAGATTCACAGAGAGCTGCCGAGTCGTGTCGGTAGCTCTCGAGGATATCCGGGTCGGTTACCACCGCATCGGTGCCGAGCGCACGCATCAGTTCGTCGATGATCGCAGTATCGAGTTCGGGGATTGCCGGCACAGCCATGAGTTCGAGTATGGCTTCCGTCACTGCCCCTGTCTGCGTCGTTTCGGACGAATCCTGGTGCTTCGATCGGTAGATTTCGACGAACTTGTAGGTCGCCACGCTCGTCATGGCCTGCGACACCTTGACAAACCATCGTGTCGACAGTCACGGTGATTACCGACCGAATGGACGGTGAGTTATATCTGCTTTTCGGTCGCCGAGATTGGTCGTGATCGAACCCTATTACCCTGCCTCACGGCACTCCGAATCGCCGCTCCTGTATCCGAGCGCCGGAGCCAGAACGAAACGAGACAAGTCGATGTCAACACAGGTCGAGACGCCCACTGGGGTGTCACGTGAGCATCGCCGCGCCGCGATGGCCAGCATGGTCGGAACCACTGTCGAGTGGTACGACTTCTTCATCTACGCGCAGGCAGCGTCGCTGATCTTCGCCCAGTTGTTCTTCGCACCCATGGGGTCGTCCGGGCAGCTCGTCGCCTACGTCACCATCGGCATCAGCTTCGTCTTCCGCCCCCTCGGGGCCATCGTCGCCGGCTACTTCGGTGACAAGATCGGACGCAAGAAGGTACTCATCGCGACCCTCACGCTGATGGGTGCTGCCACCGTGGGTATGGGGCTGCTCCCCACGTACGCGACCATCGGAATCTGGGCCCCGATCATCCTGATCGTGTTGCGTATCCTCCAGGGATTCTCCACCGGCGGTGAATGGGGCGGCGCGGCATTGATGGCTGTCGAACACGCGCCGAAGGGCAAGCGTGGAATCTACGGCGCTGCAACCCAGATGGGTGTCCCGCTCGGCATGCTCATCGCGGTGGGAACTCTGGCGCTGTGCACCGGTCTGCTCAGCGAAGAGCAGTTCGAGGCCTGGGGCTGGCGCATTCCGTTCCTGATCAGCTTCGTGCTCATCCTCGTCGGCTTCTACATCCGACGTCGCGTCGAGGAGACTCCAGTGTTCAAAGAGCTGTCTCAGCGCAAGGAACGCAATCACACACCTGTCCGCTCGCTGTGGCGCACCAACAAGAAGCAGGTCATGCTCGCTGCGCTGTCGTTCATCGGCACCAACGGAAACGGCTACATCATCGTCGGCGGCTTCATCGTCGCCTACTCGACGCGTGAACACGGGCTGGCTCGCGTGGACGTGTTGGTGGCAAGCTTGTTCGCGGCCATCGTCTGGGGAGTGTTCACTCTCCTCGGCGCGCATCTGTCCGATCGCTACGCCCGAACCATCATCATGAACCTCGGAAACGCGGCAATGGTGTTGTGCGCCATCCCATTCTTCCTGCTCGTCGACACCGGTGAGCTGCATTGGATCTACCTGGCCCTCGGACTGTTTGCCGTCGGGCTCGGGCTGTCGTATGGACCTCAGCCGGCTCTGTACGCCGAGATGTTCCCCGCTGCCGTCCGGTTCAGCGGCGCATCCATCGGCTACGCCATCGGCACCGTGCTCGGTGGAGCGTTCGTCCCGACCATCTCCGAGGCGCTGTTCAAGGGAACCGGTACCTCGATGTCGATCTCGATCTACCTGATGATCCTCGCGGCCATCTCCTTCGTGGCGACCTCGCGCATCAAGAACCGCCGAGACGAGGATTTGAACGTCTGACGCATTTTGTGTCGAAAGCCCCGGAACCATAATGGTTTCGGGGCTTTCGTCTCTAAGCGGATAGGTACGAGAGGCGACCAGCCGACTGCTGTAGGGCCGGTCAGGGGCCATCCAGACTGGGTTCTTCCGCCTCCATCAATTCGACGTCCTCGGGCGACAGAATCTCGTTCGGATCGTATTCCTTGGTCAGTTGGCTGGTTTCGGCCGAGTTCGGCTCGGCACCAAGGACGATCTGCAGGCCCCGCGTCAAAGGTTCGGTCAACTCGGACGGTCCGATGGTCTCGGCGAAGGCCGCGCCGACCGCGTCTGCGGCAAGAATTTCACCGCGGACCGACGAGGACAGGTCGATATCGTGCCCGGCGACGTCGGATGACGTCGTGCACGACTGAAAGTAGATGGGGACTATCGATTGTGCAGCTTCCCACTGGCTCTCCAGGCCAGCATCAACGGCGGCGGCACGCAGTTGGGCACGTATCGCCGCTGCATCCGATACCCGCATCGGCGGTGCATCGCGAACCGACTCGACGTATTGTTCGTACCCGTCGCCGGCGAACTCTTCGACCACCTCGATGACGGATGACCAACTCGGTCCGAGCATTTGATTCAGACTCTGCTCAGTGACCTCGAACGTCGAGATATGTCGCGCGTCAGCGGCGTAGTACTCCGCGGTGTCGCGAATGGGATCCAAGCCGTTTTCCGGGCTGGGAGCCGCTACCCATAGGGCTTCGGCAATGGACGCGTCACCGGGGACAGTGCTTGCACGGTCTGCGGCCTGACTGGACGTAAGCTGCCCATCGACAGCAAGGTCAGGCCCCGGCACGATGCCGTTGACCAGCAGAAGCTCCCCCGCAGTCCGGGAGAGCTCCGTCAACCGACGAGCCGGGTCGACGTTCTCGTCCGCGGGACTATCAGGTGCGCAGGTGTTCCCGCGGAGATACGGATCGGCAACGGCTTCTGCTGGGGGTTGTTCGTCTGCAGTGTGGCCATCTCCGCATGCACCCAGTGCGGCCAAAACCACGACTCCACAAGCGAGCGAAACGAGCCTGGAGCGACGAAAGACCATCAGCGAAGCATATGGCCAACAAATACCCAGCGCGTACCGATCCATACCTAGCAAGCAGCGGGCTGAGTGTCTAGTCGTAGATGATGTCGGCTCCCGTTCGCCTCAGTTCTTCCAGGCCTGCCCGGAACTGGTCGAGGTACTCGGTGGAGTGCCCGATCCAGTCGAGCATTTCTCCGACTATCTTCACCGGGTTCGGGCTCCGGAAGGAGTGAGTCGGGTTGCCGGGGAACTTCTTGTCGGTGACGTTAGGGTCGTCTTCGACATCGCCGTTCGGCTCGACGATGTACACCCGGGGCCGGCCCTGTCCGGTCGCCATCTCTGCTGCGAGAACCGCGTTGTCCAACACTCTTGTCATGTAGATGTTGTTCGAGATGAGCTCGGAACGGTAGTTGGATCGATACCCCGGTCTGAGGAAGTCCCCGACTTGCAGGTCGGCTTTGGTGCCGTGGAAGTACGCGCCCGATTCGTGTAGCTGGAACTGCGGTGGTGTGTCTGCGATGTCTGCCATCGATAGCCCCCTCGTGTGCTGATGTGCCGGACGAGTGTGCACGCCGTAGGGGGTCTTGCGGCAAGCCCCTATCACGCAGTTACAGTGAAGAGGGATAGAAGAACAGTCCGGGGTGGGCGCCGCCGACCCCGGCGCGCGTCAGCACTATCTCGACTGTTAAACGTGGGCACTGAAACATTCTGCAGCCCAATAGATGCCGTCCCTGGTGTCTGGATTTCTTGGGACCTCCGACGAGAGCGAAGTACGCGGGAGCTGGTCGTCCTGGCATTCTATGTTCTGCCTGTCGCAATGGTCGATGCGTACCCGTTCGAGAAGATCGAGAGCATGTAGGCAGCTGACCAGTCGCTCGAGCTCGAGTTATCCGTGCGTATGCAACGGCCGTCCCGACAGCGCCATCATCGCCTCACCGAGTGCCTCGTTCTGCGTGGGGTGAGCGTGCACGAAGCTGCCGACCTCCGACGGCAAAGCCTCCCAGGCCACCGCGAGTTGCGCCTCGCCGATCAACTCACCCACACGATCACCGACGAGGTGGACGCCGACTACCGGGCCGTCCTCGCGTGCGCGAATCACCTTGACTCCGCCTGCGGTGGAGAGTATCCGACTCTTGCCATTGCCACCGAGGTCGTAGACCACGGACGTGATGGTGCCGTACTTCTCCTCCGCTGCCTTCTCTGTGAGTCCCACGGACGCGACCTCGGGGTGTGAGTACGTGACTCGTGGAACGAGATCACCGTCGATCCTGGCTGGCTTCAGCCCCGCGATGTGTTCCGCGACGAACATGCCGTGCTGAAAACCTCGGTGCGCCAACTGATAGCCCGCCACGATGTCGCCGACGGCATATACGCCTTCCGCGCTGGTGAGCAGATTCTCGTCCACAGTGACGAAGCCGCGCTCGGTGGCGATGCCCTGCTCGGCCAGACCCAGACCGTCGGTGCGGGGTCCACGGCCGACGGACACCAGGACGAGGTCGGCAGTGAAGGTGTCTCCGGATGACAATGCCACCGCGACGTCGTCGGGAGATTCGGTGACGGTCTCGACTTTGGTTCCGGTACGAATATCGATGCCGCGCTTACGCAATGCCTTGGTGAGCTGTTTCGAAGACCATTCGTCTTCACCTGGAACAATGCGATCGAGTGCCTCGACGACGGTGACCTTGGCGCCGAACGACGCCCAGATGCTGGCGAATTCGATGCCGATGACACCACCGCCGAGGATGACGACCGACTCCGGCACCCGATCCAGCGACAACGCGTCGTCACTGGTGAGCACCCGCGGCCCCAGTTCGATTCCCGGAACGGTGCGCGAATACGACCCGGTGGCGAGAACCAGTGATGACCCGGTGATACGTCGACCCTCCACTTCGACGGTGCGCGGACCGACCACCTGGCCACGGCCGGAAACGATCTCGATGCCCGGACGTTTCAGCAAGCCCTGCAGTCCGGCGTACAGACCAGCGACCACGCTGCGCTGATAGTCCAGAGCCGCAGGCATATCCACACCCGTCAACGATGCCGTGACGCCGACATGCGCCGAGCCGCGCACCGCGTCGGCCACCTCGGCGGTGTGCAGCAGCGCCTTGGTCGGTATGCACCCGCGGTGCAGGCACGTTCCGCCGAGTTTGTCCTCCTCAATCATTGCTACCGACAAGCCGAGCTGTTCGGCCCGCAGAGCACAGGAGTAACCGCCCGAACCGCCTCCGAGAATGACAATGTCGACATCGCTCATCGGACGCCGCCCAGCGCGAGAACGGGGTTTTCGATGTAGTCGGCAACGGTGCGAAGGAATCCGCCCGCCACTCCGCCGTCGCACACGCGGTGATCGAAGGCGAGCGCGAGCTGGGCGACTTTCCGAACCACGAGTTCGCCGTCGACGACCCAGGGGCGGTCGATGATGCGTCCGATACCCAGGATCGCAGCCTCGGGGTGATTGATGATCGCAGCGGAACCGTCGACCCCGAACACGCCGTAGTTGTTGAGGGTAAAGGTGCCACCGGTCAGTCTCGCCGGCGGAAGTGAGCCGGTGCGTGCGAGATCCGTCATTTCAGTGAGCCGTTCAGCGAGTTCGCGCAGATCGGCCTTGTCGGCCTGGGGGATGACAGGAACCATCAGACCGCGGTCTGTCTGTGCGGCGATGCCGAGGTGAATGTCCTCGTACCGGAGGATTTCGCCCGCGGCGGTGTCCACCGTGCTGTTGAGCTCCGGGAACTTGGCCAACGCGATCATAGTCAGTTTCGCCAGCACCGACAGCAGGGAGATCTTGACGCCGTCGATCGACGCATCGAGGTCACGGCGTGCCTGGAGGAGTGCGGTGGCGTCGACATCGACCCACACGGTGGCCTCCGGGATCTCGGCCCGGCTCCGAGTCAGCTTGTCGGCGATGACCTTACGAATGCCGGTGATGGGAATGCGGGTGATTCCGGTATCCGTGTCCACGGAGGTGGCGAGTGCGCGCTCGACGTCGGCTCGGGTGATGATGCCGTGTGTGCCTGCGGTCTCGATGTGGTCCAGCGAGAGCCCGCCGTCCAGCGCCAGCTTGCGGACTATGGGTGAGAGGACTTTTGCCGCGGTGGTCTGGGCCTCCGGCCCAGTGGCACGGTTAAGTGCACTCTGGGACGCATTGCCGTGCCACTGCGGCGGAGCCGCCTCGGGTGCCTGCGGCGGAGCCGCCTCGGGTGCGTGCGCGCGGCGCCGACGCCTTCCGGCGGGCCCGTGGCCGGTTCCGTAGCCAATCAGTACATTTCCAGAGCCGGCGCGTTCCTCTTCGCGGTACTGCTCGTGCGCTGACGGGGTGCTTGCGACACCAGCGACACTGATCAGCGGTTTCCCGACCGGCACCACATCCCCCTCGGCGCCGTGCAACGCGGAGACGACGCCTTCGAACGGGCAAGGAACCTCGACCGATGCCTTGGCTGTCTCTACCTCGACGACGACCTGGTCGATCGTGACGGTATCGCCCGCCTTGACCTTCCATTCGAGGACGACGGCGTCGGTAAGGCCCTCGCCGAGGTCGGGAAGCATGAAGACCTGCTCGGTCATACCGATACCGCCTTGCTGAGGTCGGGGGTGTCGTTCCACTGCAGGCGCTCGATGGCGTCGAGGACTCGATCGGCAGACGGAAGGTGGAAGTGTTCGAGTTTCGGTGCGGGATAGGGGATGTCCAACCCGCCGACCCGTAGAACCGGTGCATGCAGATGATGGAAGCACCGCTCCTGCACCCGTGCTGCGATCTCGGCACCCACTCCGCCGAAACTTTGGGCTTCCTGAACCACGACGCACCGGCCGGTCTTGCGCACCGATGCGGCGACGGCGGCGTCGTCGAACGGACTGAGCGATCGAAGGTCGACGACCTCGACGTACCGTCCGTCCTCGGCCGCGAACTCCGCTGCCTGCAACGCAACCGAGACGGTAGGTCCGTAGGCGAGGATCGTCACATCGGTGCCGGGGCGACGGACGACAGCGGTACCGATCGGCTCGGTGCGCGCCAATTCGACATCGTCCTTGGAGAAGTACAACCGCTTCGGTTCGAGGAAGATCACCGGATCGGGATCTGCGATGGCGTCCCGCATCAGCGAGTACGCGTCCGCGACGGTCGACGGAGATACGACCTTCAGTCCGGGAGTGTGTGCGTAGTACGCCTCGGACGAGTCGCAGTGATGCTCGACGCCACCGATTCCACCCGCGAACGGAATTCGGATCACCATCGGAGCCGTCAACGACCCACGGGTGCGGTTCCGCAACTTGGCTACGTGCGAGACGATCTGCTCGAAGGCCGGGTACGCGAAGGCGTCGAACTGCATCTCGACGACCGGCTTGTACCCCGACATCGCCATTCCGATCGCAAAACCAACTATGCCGGACTCGGCGAGCGGGGTGTCGAAGCATCGGTCGTCGCCGAAATCGCGCGTCAACCCGTCGGTGACGCGAAAGACGCCGCCGAGTGTTCCGACATCCTCGCCGAACACGACGACCTTCTCGTCCTCGGTCAAGGCGTCGCGCAGTGCGGCGTTGAGCGCTCCCGCCATGGTCATCGAGGTCATGACAGTTCTCCTGCTGCGATTTCGGCGGCAACCTGAGTCCGTTGGTCGATCAAGTTGGGGGTGGGGGTGGAGTAGACGAACCGGAAGAGATCCTCGGGATCGACTTGTTGCTCGACGTTCATTCCGGCACGAAGCGCCGCCGCGTCGGCATCGGCAGAGGTGGTCATCTGCTCGCGGAGGTCGTCGGTGAGAACGCCCCTGGCGTCGAGGTAGGAATCGAGGCGAGAGAGCGGATCGCGGGCAAGCCATCCTTCGACCTCGTCGGCCTTGCGGTATCTGGTGGCGTCATCGGCGTTGGTATGTGCGTCCATGCGGTAGGTGTGTGCTTCGACTACCACCGGACCTCGTCCCGCGCGAACGTAACTCACGGCCTCGTCCATGACGGACATCATCGCGATCGGATCGTTTCCGTCCACCTGTTCGCTGCCGATTCCGTAACCGACGCCCTTGTGTGCCAGAGACGGCGCGGCGCTCTGCCGAGCCAGCGGAACGCTGATCGCAAACCCGTTGTTCTGCACCAGAAATATCACTGGAGCACGGAAGACCGCAGCAAAGTTGAGGGCTTCGTGGAAGTCACCCTCACTCGTTGCGCCGTCGCCGCAGAAGGCCAGTGCGATGGTGTCGCGCCCCTGCTTTGCTTCGGCGTATGCGAATCCGGTGGCGTGCAGCAGTTGCGTTGCGAGCGGGGTGCATTGAGGTGCAACGTGATACTGCTTCGGGTCGTACCCGCAGTGCCAGTAGCCGGCGAGCATTCCGAGCAGTTCGACCTGGTTCACACCTCGTGCCGCGAGGGCCATCGAGTCGCGGTAGGTCGGGAACATCCAATCCTGCTCGCCCAGGCACAGCGCGGCCGCGATCTGGCACGCCTCCTGTCCGCGCGCAGACGGGTAGACCGCCAGCCTTCCCTGCTTGGTCAGCGCGGTTGCCTGCTGATCGAATCGGCGGCCGTGCACCATAGCGCGGTACATCTCGAGCAATCGATCATCTGACGCGCGTGCGTATCGTGCCGCGCTCTCGACGCCGGTGCCGTCGGGCGCCAGATACTGCACCGGGTGCTCGGCAGGCATGAACCGCTGGTACGACGCGGCCGCGTTCGTCTCGACAGTCGTCATAGAACACTCTCCTGGTATCGACTTTGTACAGCGATTCTGGCGCAGTTGGAGATCGATGAGTCGATGCGTCGTAGCATTGCAGACGTATGGTCGAAATTGGGTCGGCACTGATGACAATCGTCCGGTGCAATGCCGGAATGAGCGGGTGGGAGCGGACGTATGGACGACGTGGCAAAACGAGTTGAACTCGACGACGTGGATCGCCGAATTCTCGACGAGTTGTCGAGCGATGGACGGGTCTCGATGCGAGTGCTGGCCGAACGGCTCAATCTCTCTCGCGCGCATACGTATACGAGGGTGGACCGCCTGAAGGATTCGGGAGTAATCGAACGCTTCACGGTGCAGGTCGATCACGCGGTGGCGGGGCTCGGTACGTCGGCCTTCATCGCCATGTCCATCAGGCAGGATTCGTGGCGTTCGGTGTCGGACCGCTTGCGGTCGATGCTGTTCGTGGATCACTTCAGCTTGCTCGGCGGAGATTTCGACGTGCTCGTCCTGGTGCGCACCCCGGACAATGAAACCCTGCGGCATGTGGTCCTCGAAGGACTCCAGGCACTGGACGGGGTGCGCTCGACTCGAACGTGGTTGATCTTCGACGAGGCGCGGGGCGGGTTGAGCGAACCGATACCTCAGGCCGGCCGGTAGTCGGGTCGGTAGTGTCGTCGACTGCGCAGTTTCTAGCGATTGCGGAGTGCTCTGCCTATGAAGGGAAGCAACTTATGACGGATGATCGGATGACCGTAGGACCGCTCTGGGCGCTCGAGGGAGGACGCCCGACGGTCGACCCGGAGGCCTGGGTTGCACCTACCGCGACGGTAGTGGGTCGCGTGAGCGTCGAGGCGTCGTCAGGAATCTGGTACGGCGCTGTACTGCGTGCCGAGTTCGAGGACATCACGATCGGCGAGGGCAGCAATCTTCAGGACGGCGTGGCCGCGCACGTCGACCCAGGGTTCCCGTTGACGGTCGGGAAGAACGTGAGCGTCGGGCACAACGCGGTGCTGCACGGGTGCACGATCGGCGACGGCAGCCTCGTCGGCATGGGCGCGATCGTCATGAACGGCGCGGTCATCGGCGAAGGCAGCTTGGTCGCAGCTGGTGCTCTCGTTCTCGAAGGCACGCAAGTTCCGCCGCGATCTCTGGTTGCGGGTGTGCCGGCCAAGATTCGTCGTGAACTCACCGAGGAGGAGGTCGGGCACAACGGGCTCAACGCTGCGGTGTATCGAGAATTGCTGAAGCAGCACCGATCGGCAAGACCTGTGTAGTGGGGGCGCTCCGCGCCCAGTGGCACGGTTGAGTGCACCCCGATGTGCTTGACCACGCCACTGCGGCGGAGCCGCAGGAGGCCAGGAGCCCCGGATCCCTACACGTTCAGGCGAGAATGATGCCGCGAGTACGTGAAGTACAAGACCGTCGTCAGGGCCAGCCAGATCGCGAACAGCAGCCAGGTCTGCCAGTGCAGCGTCGAGATCAGGTACAAACACGCGAGGATCGACAGAACTGGCAACACGGGGTACAGCGGCACTCGGAACCCGCGCTCCAGATTGGGTTCACGTCGACGCAGAATGATGACGCCCGCAGACACGACCGTGAACGCGACGAGCGTCCCCATGCTCACCAGATCGGCGAGGAAGTCGAGCGGTAACAGCCCCGCCATCAGCGAGACCACGATGGCCACGATGATGGTATTGGGGATGGGGCTCAACGTTTTCGGGCTCACGTCGGAGAAGATCTCCGGGATCATGCCGTCCCGACTCATCGCGAACAGCACCCGGGTCTGACCGTAGAGCGTGACGAGCGTGACCGAGAAGATCGACACGACGGCTCCCGCGGACAGGATGATCGATGGCCAGTCCGTACCGGTGACGTTCTGCAGGATCTCCGACAGGCCGGCTTCTTGGCCTTCGAATTCGGTGTACTTCTGTGCGCCGATGGCCGCGAACGTGACGACCAGGTAGATGACCGTGACGACGATCAGCGCGGTGATGAGCGCGATCGGCAGCGTTCTTTTCGGATTCTCGACCTCCTCGCCCGCCGTCGACACGGCGTCGAGTCCGATGAAAGTGAAGAAGATCATGCCCGACGCGGCCCCGATGCCCGCAACTCCGAAGGGCGCGAACGGCTCGAGGTTGGAGATGTCGAAGCCGAAGAATGCAATGACGGCGAACATTGCAAGGACGCCTATCTTGGTGACCACCATGATCGCGTTGACGCGAGCGGATTCGCTGGTGCCGCGAATGAGCAGTAGCGCACACAGGGCGACCAGAACGATTGCCGGAACGTTGATCCCGAATCCGAGGCCGTCACCGGGGGCGTGGCTCAGCACGTCTGGAATCTGAAAGCCGAACAGGCGGTTCAACAAATCGTTCAGGTACTGACTCCACAACACCGACACTGCAGCCGTGGACACGCCGTACTCTAGAATGAGACACGCACCGACCAGCAGCGCGACGAACTCACCGAGAATCGTGTACGCGTAGGTGTACGTCGACCCCGACGCTGGGATGCTCGACGCCAATTCCGCGTAGCAGAGGGCCGTGAGTCCCGCCGTGATCGCGGCGAGAATGAACGAGAAGATCACCGCCGGACCCGCCAGCGGCACCGCGTTGCTGAAGATGAAGAAGATACCGGTGCCGACGGTCGACCCGACGCCGATGCACGTCAGTTGGAACGTGTTCATGCTCCGCTTGAGTTGCGTACCACCGTGGTCGGATTCGAGGGCAGCGATGTCGCCGATCGGCTTGCGCCGCAGCAGTGTACTCATTGATCCTCCGTAGTGGTGCCGGCATGCAGTGAACTGCCGCGGGGTACGACGAGCATCGGCACGCGAGCGTACCGAATGATTTTCGACGCCGAGGAGCCGAGGAAGACCCGGGCCAACGGCCCGAGGCGGGACGAACCGACGACGAGGAGGTCGGTGTCGGTGAAGGCGGCGGCATCGACCGCTGCCTCCCAGCCGTTTCCGGCGACCGTTGCAGTCTCTACGACCAGGCCGGGTCGAGACGATTCGAGAGCGGCTCGCGCCTGCCCGAGAAGAGTGTCGGCCTGTTCCTTCCAGCGCGCGCTCACCACGTCCTCGGCGCCGTACCCGCCGAGGGGAGGGAAAGTGGTGGAGGCGCGGGGTGCGAACGCGATGAGTCGCAACGGGAGTGACCAGGCATCGGCAAGAGTCGACGCCGTCCGCAGCGCGTCCTCCGATTGAGCCGTTCCCACGTAGGCGCAGCTGATGCGATCGAGGGCCTTCACCGATTCGCGGGTGCCGATCGGTGCGAGCGCCAACGGCACGGCGCAGGAATGCAGCAGTGAATCGGTCGTGCTGCCCGGCGCGAATCGTCCCGGTGTGCCTGCGGTGGAACCCAGTACGACGATGTCCGCGTGGTACTGCTTGGCTGCCTCGTTCAGTCCGGCGCTTTCGGCTGTGTTGCTGGTATAGAACGCAGCGGGGTCGGCGGGCGTGAGCCCCAACTCGCCGATCGCGCTCTCCGCAGCCTTCACCGCGGCGACGCCCCGCTCGGCGAGCCAGCGCTGGTATTCGGCATCGACCCTGGCCATCGACGGGAACGGCCACGACTGCGGGAGGACCGTGCAGGTCTGGACCGCGACGTCCCCCGAGGCCGCAAGCCTCGCGGCGAGCGCAAGTGCGTCGCGTCCCGAGTCGTCGGGAACCCACCCGACCATCGCACTGATACTGATCCCCATATACGCCTTTCGTGGGACGAGCAGCAAGATCAGCTCAGTATGGGACCGAGGCTGCTCTCGCGCAGCGGAAGTGCCAGTGCGTGCGCGGGAGGTGTCGCTACCTGTTCAGCGTTCGGGCCGTAGAAGGCCGGTCAGAATGTGTGCTTGCTCGAGCAACAGGGTGCCGAGTTCGTGGTGGCGTTCCGGCCGGAAGCGCGTCTCGACGCCGGTCAAGCTCAACGCCCATGCGGGCTTGCCGGTGCGATCGAACACCGCCGCGCCGATTCCCCAGCTGCCCTCGACGAGCAACGCAGGATTGACGGCGTACCCGGTTACGCGGGTCGCGTCGACACGTCGCCTCAACGCCTCCGACGAATGTTCCGGTCCCCACTCGGACTGAAGGTCGGTTCTCTTCACATAGTCGACGACCTCGCGGTCGGGAAGGTGCGCCAGTATCACCATCCCCGCCGACGCCACACCGAGCGGAAACCTGATGCCCTCGTACAGGACATGAGAGCGCAGCGGGAAGCTTCCGTCTTCGCGGAGTAGACAGACTGTCTCGTCGCCGCGGCGTGCGGACAGAAATGCGCTCTCACCGCTGACCGCGGCAAGCGTGTGTACGACGCGCCGCGCCTGGTCGGTGATGTCGTAGCGGCCCGCGGCGGCCGATCCGAGCAGGTACATCTCCGGCCCGAGCGTCCACCTGCCGGTTGCGGTATCTCGGTCGAGAAACCCCTCGTCCGCGAGGGATGTCAGCAGTCGGTGCGCCGTCGGGCGAGCCAGCATGGTGGCGCGGGCCAACTCGGTGGTGGATCCGCCGTCGGGCTCGGCCGCACCGACAGCACGCAGAAGCGCCGCCGTGCGGGCGATGACGTTCGGCGCGACATTCGAGGGCACATCCCGACTCTAGCAAGCGTCCGCCCAGTGAACGCATATAGTCCGATGGTTCGCCACGCGACCACTTCCGGCTTGATTCTCGTTATCCCCTTCCTGCAATCCACAGTTCAGCGTCTACTGAGTGCAGTGATGCAGCGCGTTCGCTGTGTGGACAGAGAAGGAGGCTTCAGTGGCAGGGAAGGTGTACGAGTCAGCGGCATCCGCCGTGGCGGACATCGGTGACGGCTCGAGTGTGGCGGTCGGAGGGTTCGGGCTCTGCGGGATTCCTGTCGCCTTGATCCAGGCGATCGGGGAGACCTACGCGTCGGATCTCGAGGTGTTCTCCAACAACTGCGGTGTCGACGACCACGGCCTGGGAATTCTGCTTGCGCTGGGTCGAATTCGACGCGTGACCGCGTCGTATGTGGGAGAGAACAAGGAGTTCGCACGGCAGTACCTGGCGGGTGAACTCGAGGTCGAACTGACCCCGCAGGGCACGCTGGCCGAGCGTATGCGCGCCGGCGGCACCGGGATTCCAGCGTTCTTCACCCCTGCCGGCGTGGGAAGCCCCATCGCTGACGGGGGAATGCCGTGGCGGTACAACACCGACGGCAGTATCGCGATCTCGTCACCGCCCAAGGAGACTCGCGTCTTCGGTGCCAAGCGCTACGTGCTCGAGGAAGCGATCAACGCCGACTACGCGCTGGTCCACGCCGAGATCGGCGACACCGAGGGCAATCTTGTGTTCGACAAGACTGCAATGAACTTCAATCCGCTCGCTGCGATGGCAGGCAAGATCACGATCGCCCAGGTCGAGCGCCTTGTCGAGCCCGGCCAGATCGACCCGGGTGCAGTGCATCTGCCGGGCGTCTTCGTTCAGCGCATCGTGAACACCGGACCCCAGGACAGGCGCATCGAAAAGCGCACGGTCAGTGTAGGAGGACAAGCATGACCACAGCGGTAGCAGGCTGGACCCGTGAGCAGATGGCCGAGCGGACCGCGGCCGAGATGATCGACGGTGAATACGTCAATCTCGGAATCGGTTTGCCCACATTGATTCCCGGATATCTGACGTCCGAAGTCCGAGTCGTACTGCATTCGGAGAACGGCATCCTCGGAACGGGCCCGTACCCGACCGAGGAGAACATCGACGCGAACCTCATCAATGCAGGCAAGGAAACCGTCACCGTCAACTCCGGTGCGGCATTCTTCGACTCGTCGTTGTCGTTCGGCATGATTCGCGGCGGCCACATCGACACGGCAGTACTCGGCGGGATGCAGGTATCGCGTGCCGGCGATCTGGCGAACTGGATGGTTCCGGGCAAGATGGTCAAGGGGATGGGCGGTGCGATGGACCTTGTTCACGGCGCACGCCGGGTCATCGTGGTCATGGAACATACCGACCGTGAGGGCAACCCGAAGATTCTCGACGCGTGCACGCTGCCGCTGACGGGTCAGGGCGTCGTGAACCGAATCGTCACCAACCTTGCTGTCATCGACGTCGTGGGCGACGGAACACTGGCGTTGGCCGAGCTCGCGCCAGGTGTAACCAGGGAACAGGTCGAGGCAGCGACGGGCGTTCCCCTGGCCTGACAGGTCTCTGTGTCACCATGGCCGAATGGCTGAATCACCGAGAATCGAAGGTCCGCTGGCAGGCCTCGTCGTCGCTGACTTCTCGCGGGTCCTCGCGGGCCCGTACGCGACGATGATGCTCGGCGACATGGGCGCCGAGGTGATCAAGATCGAACGACCCGGTGACGGCGACGACACCCGATCCTGGGGCCCACCCTACGATTCGAACGGCACCGCAACCTATTTCGCGTCGGTGAACCGCAACAAGACCTCGCGGGCGATCGATCTGAAGACCGAGGCTGGACTGATCGAGGCCCGCGAGATCGTCTCCGGTGCAGACATTCTGATCGAGAACTTTCGATCGGGAACCATGGATCAACTCGGGCTCGGGTACACCGCGTTGTCGGCCGAATGGCCTGGTTTGATCTACTGCTCGATCACCGGCTTCGGTACCGGTGGAGGGGCTGCACTACCGGGATACGATCTGCTGGTCCAGGCCGTCGGAGGTCTGATGAGTGTCACCGGCCCCGACCCGCAGACCCCGACCAAGGTCGGTGTCGCGATGGTGGACATCGTCACCGGTCTCCACGCATTGGCGGGGATACTTGCTGCGCTGCATCATCGTTCGCAGTCGGGCCTCGGCCAGTACGTGCACACGAACTTGATGTCGTGCGTGCTGTCCGCGCTCAGCAATCAATCGGCCGCGTACCTGGGCGCCGGGGTCGTGCCGACTGCGATGGGCAACAAACACCCGTCGGTGGTCCCGTACGAAGTGTTCGAGACCGCGGATCGTCCGCTTGCCCTCGCCGTGGGCAACGACAAGCAGTTCGCCGCTCTGGCGGACGTCGTCTCGCTGCCGTGGTTGTCGAGCGATGCACGCTTCACTGGCAACTCCGCGCGGGTGTCGAATCGCGATGCCCTGGTCTCGGAGTTGACGGCGCGTTTCGCGACCCGATCTGCCGACGACTGGTACCGGGCGCTGTCCGAACGCCACGTCCCTGCGGGTCCCGTCAACTCCCTCGACGAGGCGTTCGCGTTCGCGGAATCGCTGGGATTGACGCCACGCGTGGAGGTTCCGGGCGCTGCAAGCGCAGGTGTGCGGAACCCGATCGACTTCTCGGCGACGCCCGTCGGCTACCGGCTGCCGCCACCGCCGATGCCTGGCTAGGGTGGAGGCATGTTCGTCAACTCCCCCTCGACCTTCGTATCCGATGCCGTTCGCGGCCTGATCGCCTCCACCGGCGACATCGCATGGCACGCAGATCCGGGATTCCTGACGCGACGCGAACCGCTGCCAGCGGGGCAGGTCGCGCTTCTGTCGGGCGGCGGCAGCGGTCACGAACCGATGCACGCGGGATTCATCGGCGCCGGGATGCTCGCGGGAGTGTGCCCTGGATTGATTTTCACCTCGCCGAACGCACTGCAGGTTCACCGAGCATCCAGGGCGGTCAGTGTCGGCGGTGGAGTGGTGCACATCGTCAAGAACTACACCGGCGACGTGATGAACTTCCGTATTGCGCGAGAGTTGTTGCACGAAGACGGGATCGACTCCAGCTTCGTCCTGGTCGACGACGACGTCGCCACCGAACGCGCCGACGGTGACGGCCCGGGCCGACGTGGAACCGCAGCTACCGTCGTCGTCGAGAAGATCTGCGGGGCTGCCGCCGAGCGTGGGGACACGATGGAGCAGGTGGTCGCGATCGGTCGACGGGTCGCCGCCAACGCACGAAGCATGGCCGTCGCGTTGCAACCGTCCGTGCTGCCCGGATCCACCGAGTTCTCGTTCGACCTGCCGGACGGTCAAATCGAGATCGGCATCGGGATTCACGGCGAACGAGGAACGACGCGGGTCCCGACGATGTCGGCCCAGGACATCGTTGCGGAGCTGGCCCAGCCGGTCGTCGACTCGCTGGACCTCGAACGAGGCGAGTCCGTCATCGCCTTTGTGAACGGGCTCGGTGCGACCCACCCGATGGAGCTGCATCTCCTGTACGGAGAGCTGGCAGAGCTGTTGGCCGACAAAGGAATCGACATTGCTCGCCCGCTAGTGGGAAGTTTGGTCACCGCGCTGAACATGGGTGGCGCATCCATCACGCTCGTGCGCGTCGACGACGAGATCCTCGAGCTGTGGGATGCGCAAACCGACGCGCCCGCATGGCCCAACACCCCCGCCACGAGTGCATCGACACTGGGCGTACGGGAGCGGTTCGGTCCGAGTTTCGTTCCGACCGAGAGTGATTCACCTCAGGACGGGTTCGTATCCTCCTGGATCGCCTCGTGGGCCGAGCGGGTGCTTGCCGAAGAACCCGCGCTGACCGAACTGGACCGGCGCGCAGGCGACGGCGACTTCGGAACCAACATGGTCTCTGCTCTGGAGCAACTGGACCTCGCCAGCATCCGCGAAACCTACTCCGCACAAACGGTATTCGAGTCAGTATCCGAGGCATACCTGGGGCACGCAGGAGGAACCTCCGGCGCGCTGTTCGGAATCTGGTTCCGACAGTTCTACACCTGCCTCGAATCGGTGGACCTCGAATCGATCACCGCCGCCGCGCGCAGCGGTCTCGACACCATCACAGACCTCGGCGGTGCGCGCATCGGTGACAAGACGATGGTCGACGCCATCGCCCCGGCAGTGGAAGCGCTCGAAGCTGCAACAAATCTGGACAAAGGTCTACGCGACGCAGCCGCTGCCGCGACGGCCGGGGCTCAGGCAACCGAGCACCTTACCGCCAACAGAGGACGCGCGTCGTACGTAGGTGACGCGGCTCGAGGCGTCGTAGATCCCGGTGCGCTGGTGATGGCGTGGTTCTTCGAGGCTGCGTCAGAGGCTCGGTGACAAGTAGACCCGGGCGATAGCTTCGAGACCGGCCTGGTCGTCGGCGTCGAAGCGGTCCGGGATCGGGCTGTCGAGGTCGAAGACGCCGACGAGGGTGTCACCGTCGTACAGCGGAACGACGAGTTCGGATCGGGTCGCGGCGTCGCACGCGATGTGGCCTTCGAATGCGTGGACGTCGGCAATGCGTTGGGTCTCGCGGGTCGTCGCAGCGGCACCGCACACACCCTTGTCGAGTGCGATACGCACACACGCAGGTTGTCCCTGGAACGGTCCGACGACGAGTTCGGTGCCGTCGAACAGGTAGAAACCGACCCAGTTGACCTCGGGCAGGGCGTGGTAGACGAGCGCAGAAATGTTCGCCGCGTTGGCGATCCGGTTCGGTTCGCCAGCGGTGAGCGCGGCGGCCTGCTGCGTCAGCTGCGCGTACTGCTCGGTTTTCGTGCCTTCGAGGGCGGTAGCGGTGAACGACATATGGGCGAGTCTATTTCTTGACCGGCTTCCGTCGACCACTCAGGCGTCCGGCCGCGAAGCCGACGGCGAACAGCACGAGCAGGATCAGCCACAGTGGCGAGGTGATCCTCAGCCAGAACAGCTCGATGGTGGTGCTGTATCGATTCTCGGCGATGAACACTGCCGCGAGGATCACCAGCAGAATCGGCACCCAGTGCGTCTTCAGAAAGCTCAGAATTCGATCTTTACCCGACATACCTCAGGAAATTACCCGGTCAGCGCCACTCTGCGGATCCGAACTGCCAACCCGAGTGCGACGAGATATGCCGACATCCCGGAGACCTGGATTCGCTGCGCGATCCCGAGGCCTGACGAGCCGGGTAGGTTGTCGGCGATCATCAGCCAGGCAGTGGCCAGTGAGGTGATGACGAGCACGGTCAGGCCCACGGTTCGGAGCAGCGGCAGCGTTCGGTAGCGGAATGCCGCAGCGGTGAAGACGATCATCGCGGTGAAGACGGCGAACACCGCGATTGTGCTGGTCAGCGCGTGAATGTGGTGCAGCTGCGGGAACAATCCACTCGGCTCGACAGGGCAGGACGGGTCGTTCGCCGCGACACATTCGATCGGAAGCTGTGAGTCTGCGATCGTTGCTGCGCCGAAAATTCCGATCGCGATCCAACCCGTAACCGTCAGTCGTTTGCGCGTGAACGTGGCGAGACCCAGGGCCGCCGCTGCGATCAGCATGATTCCGGTGAGCAGGTCCGCGGTGCTGAAGAAGTGTCGATACGGTTGGTCGGCTGCGTCGAGCTCACTGAGAAACGACACCGCAGGGTCGAGGCCGGTGTCGAGAAAGAACTCCGCAACCCAAGCGGAGTACAGAACTCCGGCGATGACCAGCAGCACGGTTACCGCCCGCGGTGCCCATGCTCTGCTGGTATTCCACTCCTGACCCACGCGTATCAGAGTAGTGGGGCTCGGGGGTCTTGTTGGTGACCGAATGAGACATTCGCTGCGCTGAGGTGACCGAATGAGACATTCGCACACTCAGAGTGACCGAAACAGCCGTTCACTGCGCCGGGGAGACCGAATGAGACATTCGCACACTCAGAGTGACCGAAACAGCCTTTCGCTGCGCTCGGGAGACCGAAACAGACATTCGGTCACCAAGCGGACACCAGCCAGGCCCGGTCACCCCAGCGCCCGGACGACCTTGTCGGCGGCATCGGCGACCGGCTCGTGCTCCCACACCCGCACGACGGCCCACCCTTCGGCTTCGAGGCGTTCGTCGGTATTGCGGTCGCGGGCGACGTTGGCGGCCAGTTTGTCGGCCCACCACTGTGCGTTGTTGCGGGGCTTGGTGGCGTGTTCGGGGCAGCTGTGCCAGAAGCACCCGTCCACGTACACGGCCACTTTTCGCCGCGGAAAGACCAGATCTGCCCGACGCCTGAGGCCCTTGAAGGGAGCGCGGTCCACGAAGTACCGGAGCCCACGGCGGTGCAGTTCACGACGAAGCGCGACCTCCGGTTTGGTGTCGCGGCGGCGCTGCTTGCTCAGCCGCGCACTGGTCGCAGCATCGGTCGAGGGCCTGGACATAGCGCGAAACTACCCGTCTTCGCTGTCCTCGGGTTCGGACCAGGTCGGGGCGAACTTGTTGCGCCGCTCGACCTCCCCATGCACGACCGCGGTGAACTCCTCGAACGAGAGGGTCTGGGCGTTGGTCGGTCGACCGTTGCGAGGAGGGGACTCGTCGACGTCGAAGAACCGGACTTCACCGTCGGTGTCGTAGAGCCCGATGAACACCTTTTCGAACAGGTCGTACCGAGTGTCCTCGGCGCCGAGATCGACCCACATCTTTCCGGTACCGCCGACGACGGCCCGCTTGCCGCGTCCCGACCTCTTCGACAACGTCGTGACGTGATGCGCGAACGACGACTTACCGATGTCACTGGCCTTGGAGGCGTCGCCGTCGTCGCAGGTGAAGAACGGCTCGAACATGACGGCGACGAGCACGCTGTACGGCTGGCGTTGGTGCAGCACCATCGCTTCACCGCGCAACTCGTGATCGTTGCGGACGATGTTCTTGGTCCAGCGGCCGAACTTGCCGGTTCGGGGGCTGAAATCGCGGAAACTGTACGTCTTGATGGATACGCAGAGGATCAATCCGAGAGTCGGATCCAAGGCTTTGACGTCGAGCCTCTTGCGGCCCTTCGCGACGTCGACCTGCGCTTCCTGCCCGACGCCCATCGCGTCGGGAGTGATGTTGGGATAGTGCGGCCGGAGGGCGTCGGCGACGGTTTGTGCGAGGTGATTGGACAGCCGCTGCGCGTAGTTCTTCTTGTCGCTTCGGTCGGCGTCGGGCGCAGGTTTGACCCCCGCCAGCGCGAGAGGTCTGGCTAGCGCAGGCGGATCGGGAAACAGCTGATCGCTCATGCGGCTCTCGGGTTCGGGTGCCCGCCCATGCGGTCGAGGTGCGATTCGACGTCGTCGAGGAATCCCGGCACGAAACGCAGATTGCCCATCTGCGCGCGTTTGAGGAAGCCCGCGGTAGCGCGCGCCGACAGCAACCGCGAGTCGTCGAGAAAATCACTGAGGTTCTCGTACGGTTCGTGGACCGGCCACGTCGACCGATGCACCCGGAACGCCGTGCCCTTCGCGCCCCACGCAGCGGCCGGCCAGGCCTGACCCGGGAGAATCGGGACGTCGTCCGAGTGGTCGTGCGGTTGCGGATGATCGAGCTGAGATGCCACCCACGACGCCATGCGCACACTCACTGCGTTCCCGACGAGCTTCCATCGGTGCCCAGCGCGGACCCCGGGAAGCGAGAGGGCCGGAGCCGTCCAGTCGGGATCGAAGCCCTGCAGCCGCTCGGCGCCGACGATCCCGGGCGTCACGATCTCCCCGGAGGGAAGCCGAACTGCCGGGGGACTGGCGATGCCGATCGACGAACCTCCTTTGAGCGTCGGGACCGCGTTGACTGCCCAGCCGAGACCACGCGTGCCCTCGGTCCAGTAGAAGCCGCACGGCTGCTCGGACGGGTCGCCGTCGGGAAGAGGTCCCTCGTCCTGAGCGAACAAGATGTCGCGTGGATCCTCGGTACGAGAGGCGAGCATGAGCACCCGCTGGCGGCGCTGCGGAAGCCCGAACGACCGGGCGTCGACGACGCGGTACGCCCACATGTAACCGAGGTCGGACAATGCGTCGGTGATGTGCCTCATTGCGGCGCCGCGGCCGAGCTGCAGCATGAAGGGAACGTTCTCGATGAGTAACCACCGCGGGCCGTTGCGGCGTTTGACGAGCCGGAAGACCTCGTCGACCAGTCCTGATCTTGCACCGGTGATTCCTGCCGTCCGACCGGCCTGCGACAGGTCCTGACATGGAAATCCGGCCGCGACGAGTTCGGTGCCCGACGGCAGACCGCGCAGCTTTGTGACATCGCGATGCAGAGGAACGTCGGGAAAGCGTGCGCCGAGAACGGCGCCGGCGCCGGGGTCGATTTCGCACAGCAGTTCCGTCGACCACCCCTGCCCGGAGAGCCCCAACTCGAGCCCGCCGATCCCGGCGAACAGCCCCACCATCGATCGCGAACCCACGCGCATCCTTCTCTCCCGAAGCCAAAACTCTGTGCAGAACGTTACTCGAGAACTCCGACAGGTTTCGCCAACCACGCGGCCAGCCGATCGCAATCGGTCAATCGCCACTATCGGTCAATCGTCCAGCAGCGCCCGTTCGATCTCCGGCGGAAGCCCGTGGACAGGACGGTCTGCACGCTGAGCCGGCAGGATCGACTCACGCCGCATCCACTCCCAAGTGTCCCGGACGGTACTGCCGATCGGTCGGCTGTCGAGCCCTGCGCGGGCGGCCTCGGTCGTGTCGCCTTCGAGAAAGCCGGCCCATTCGCCCGTCTGCGGAACCCAGCACGGAAGGTGTGTCCAGGGTTGCGCTCCAGCGGCAGCCAGACGATCCTCGTCGATCCACACCAGCTCGGCCTCGGACGCCGTGGCGTCGACGCACGCGTGCAGCAGTTCAGCGGTCGTGGCGTGACCGGATGGGCTGATGACGTCGTATGCGCCGCTGAGTCCTGACGCCAGTCCGGAGAGAACGAACGACGCGGCATCTCGCGCGTCGACGTACTGCAGAGGACGGTCCGGGACACCGGGTGCAACGACCCTCCCGCCCGCTGCGATGCGCTGCAGCCACCACGGCAGGCGTCCGATGTCCTCGTGTGGTCCGAGGATCAACCCGGCTCGGGCCAGCAGCGCGTCCGGAAAACTGGCCAGCACACCGAGTTCGGCCCCACGTTTGGCCGCGGAGTAGTCGCCGTCGGAGTCGGAGGTCGATTCTGCATCGACTAGCGGCGAGCGTTCGTCGACGTGCTGTCCCCATCGGTAGACGGACACGCTCGACACGTACGCGTAGCGTTCGACGTGGCCTTTCAGGACACTGGCGCCCTCGGTGGCGACGAGCGGAGAGCCAGCCCAGGTGTCGACGACGACGTCCCATCGGCGGTCGTCGACGGCATCTGCGAGCGCCCCGGGGTCGGTGCGGTCGACGTGGAGAACGTCGGCGCCGGACGGTGCGACACCGGTGCGTCCGCGGTGCAGCACCGTGACCTCCCAGCCGCGCGCGAGCGCATCGTCCACGACGACGCGACCGACGAATCGCGTCCCTCCCAGCATCAGCAGCCTCATCGACACCATCGTGCCGCCCGTGCAGAGTCGGCGGCAACGATTTCGGCCAGCAGCAGAAGAACTCGACCTTGACATCAACCATGGTCGAGGTTCGACGATGGAATGCGACCGCAGAAAAATCGGTTGGTCCAAGGGCTGTCGGAGTGAAACCATGCATTCCACAGCAAGTGAGGAGAAAGTCAGTGTCCACGGGTGTGCTCGAAGACCGACCGACAACCCTCGATGAGTCGAACCTCGACACCAAGCAACCGAGCTCGCTGGCCCGGCTACTGCCGTTCCTGAGGCCGTACCGGTGGCACTTCACGGCGTCGATCGTCATCTCTCTCATCGCGACGCTGACAGGGCTGGTGATCCCACTGGTACTGCAGGGCGTCATCGACGGGCCGATCACCGACGGCAATTTCGCCGGCGTGTGGTGGCCCGCGGCGCTCGTGCTGTTTCTCGGAACAGTCGACGCGGTCGGAATCTGGGTCCGTCGCTATCTGGTGTCGGCTCCGTCGAGTCAGTTCGAGATCTCGGCTCGCGCAGCGGTCTTCGAGAAGTTGCAGAGACTGTCGGTCTCGGCGCACGAGAGCTGGGAGTCGGGGCAACTGCTCTCTCGGGCCATTGCCGACCTGTCGTCGCTGCGTCGGTTCTTCGCGTTCGTCGGCCCGTTCATCATCATCAACACCGTGACTTTGGTTGTCGGACTGGGTGTTCTGTTCGTTCAATCCTGGCAACTCGGACTGATCATGGCAGTCACCTCGGTCCCGCTGGTGATCGTCTGCGCGCGATTCGAAACGCTCTACCGCGTCGTCGCACGTGATGCGCAGGATCAGGCGGGCGACGTCACCACAACCGTCGAGGAGTCCATTCAGGGCATCAGGGTGCTCAAGGCCTTCGGTCGCAGCGCGCATCTGAGGCGGCGGTTCCTGCGTGAGGCGGCAACGCTCCGCGGCACCGAGATGAAGAAGGTTCGCTACCTCGCCATCGTGTGGGAATTGATCGTCGGTATCCCGCCTGTCGGCATCGGCGTCATGCTGGCGTTCGGGGCTTACTCGATCGTGCAGGGCACCATGACTGCGGGAATGCTCGTCGCCGCCATGGCGATCGTGGCGTTCCTGCTGTGGCCGATCGAATCCTTCGGATTCCTTCTCGCCGAACTCAACAACGCTCGAACCGCAGCAGATCGCTACTGGGAGATCATGGATACCCCGGAGACGATCACCGAACCGAAGCACCCGGTTCCACTGCCCCGTGATATCCGCGGTGTCCTCGAATTCCGAGGCGTCGGATTCACGTTTCCCGACGCCTCGTCGCCGCTGCTGATCGACGTCGACTTCCGGGTCGAACCGGGTGAGACGGTCGCGTTGGTCGGCGTCACCGGGAGCGGCAAGACTGCGCTGACGAACCTCGTTCCGCGGCTGTTCGACGTGACGTCGGGGTCGGTGACGATCGACGGCATCGATATCAGGACGCTGGCGCTGGCGGATCTGCGTTCGGTCGTGTCGGTTGCGTTCGAGGACCCAGTTCTGTTCTCGGCCAGCGTCCGAGAGAACATCGCACTCGGGCGCCCCGACGCCACCGACGCCGATGTCGACGAAGCGCTCGGTATTGCGCACGCACGCGAATTCGTCGAGACGCTGCCATGGGGTCTCGACACCCGTATCGGAGAACAGGGCATGAGCCTGTCCGGTGGACAGCGCCAGCGGTTGGCGCTGGCACGTGCGGTACTCGGCAAGCCTCGCATTCTCGTGCTCGACGACCCGCTGTCGGCGCTCGACGTCGGTACCGAAGCGCTGGTTCAGCAGGATCTGCGACGCGTCCTACCGCATTCGACGACAGTGCTCGTCGCGCATCGGCCGTCCACTGCTGCACTCGCAGACCGAGTGCTGTATCTGGAGAACGGAAGAGTTGTGGAACAGGGTACGCACGAGCGTCTTCTGGCGACCTCGGCGAAATACCGTCACGTGATGGGATCTATCGATGGCTGAGAAAGAGGTGGCTGAGAAAGAGGTGGCTGAGAATGATTGGCGGGGAGTAGGAAACGAAGATTCCACCGTCGATTCCACGGGCAACCTGATTCTCGCGGGCAGGTCGAGGCGACTGCTGATGTCGCTCGTTCGGCCGTATCGGAAGCAAGCCCTGCTCGCACTCGCGATCATCCTCGTCGACAACCTCGCCTTCGTTGCGGGCCCGCTGTTCATCGCATACGCGCTGGACCACGGTATCTCGGCGGCTGCCGACGGGAGTTGGGCGCCGCTGGCGTGGACCGTGTTCGGCTACATCGCATTCGGAATACTCGGAGCGATCACGACGTACACGTTCCTGATGGTGTCAGGCCGCCTCAGCCAGGCGATTCTCTTCGATCTCCGAGGCCGAGTGTTCACCCATGCCCAGCAGTTGAGCCTCTCGTTCCACGAGAAGTACACCTCGGGACGATTGATCTCACGGCTCACCAGTGACGTCGAATCGCTGCAGACGCTGCTCGAAAGTGCCCTCAACGACGCCTTGTCCGCCATCCTGTCCATCGTCAGTATCGCCATCATCCTGGTGTATCTCGATGTGCCTCTTGCCCTGATCGTGTTGGCGGGCTTCGTTCCTCTGGTGCTGGTCACGCGGTGGTCGCAGCGCCAGCAGCGTGCCGGTTACCGGCGAACACGCGTCGCGATCGCGAAGGTCGTCGTGCATTTCGTCGAGTCGATGGGCGGCATCCGTGCGGTACAGGTGTTCCGTCGTGAGACGCGCAACAACGCAATTCTTGCTGCCGAGGACACCGAATACCGGGATGCGACGACGTCCGCGCTGCGTGGAATGGCGAGCTACACCGGCATCGTGAGATGGATCGGCAACGTCACTCTCGCGATCATCCTCGTGTTCGGTAGCTATCGGGTGATCAACGGTCACATGGATATCGGGATTCTCGCGGCCTACGTTCTGTACCTTCGTCGGTTCTACGGTCCGCTCGACGAGTTGGCTCAGGTGTTCAACGCCTACCAGTCGGCTGCTGCTGCGCTCGAGAAGATCTCGGGTGTCCTCGAGGAGAAGCCGTCGGTGGAGGCGCCGATGGATCCGATAGTGCTGGACAGGGCGCGAGGCGACATCGATTTCGATGACGTTCAGTTCGCGTACAACGCCGAACGCGTCGTTCTGCCCAAGTTCTCGCTTCACATCCCGGCCGGGCAGGTGGTGGCGATGGTCGGCGCGACCGGAGCCGGAAAGTCGACTCTGGCGAAACTTCTCGCCCGGTTCTACGACCCGACCGACGGTTCCGTCAGCCTCGACGGCATCGACCTGCGCAGGCTCGACGACGAGAACATGCGTCAGCACATCGTCATGGTGACGCAAGAATCGTTCCTGTTCTCCGGTTCCATCGCCGACAACATCAGGCTCGGCAAACCGTCGGCGACCGATGCCGAGTGGCCGCTGCCGCAGAAGCCGTCGGGCTGACGGAGTTCATCGCGACCTTGCCGGACGGAATCGACACCGATGTTCGCAAACGCGGTGGACGGCTCAGCTCGGGTCAACGCCAGCTCGTGGCATTCGCCCGGGTGTTCCTCGCGGCGCCCGCGGTGATCGTGCTCGACGAGGCGACCTCGAGCCTCGACATTCCGAGCGAGCGGCTGGTTCAGCGAGCTCTCGAGACGATTCTGCAGGGCCGGACCGCGCTGATCATCGCGCACCGGTTGTCGACCGTCGCCATCGCGGACCGTGTACTGGTGATGGAGGACGGCGCAATCGTCGAGGACGGATCGCCTGCAGATCTCATCGCGGTGCACGGGCGATTCGCGGGTCTTCACGATGCCTGGGAGCTGAGCGCCGCTGGACATCCCGCGGGCGGGTAGTCACGTCAGGCGAAGTCCTGCGGGCGTCGATGCGCTTGGAGCATAATGACCTGGTCGAACGGCACAAGCTTCGATTGTGCGCTTCAGCGATCGGTGGCAGGCATGCCGGGACTGTCACCCACGCTCGATGCCCGGCAATGTTCTCCAGA
Source organism: Rhodococcus sp. FG69 (assembly GCF_057808915.1). Lineage (NCBI taxonomy): Bacteria > Bacillati > Actinomycetota > Actinomycetes > Mycobacteriales > Nocardiaceae > Rhodococcus > Rhodococcus sp. FG69. The sequence continues at coordinate 53,948 of NZ_JBMDIX010000003.1, forward strand.
AGCGGGGAATGATGTTCGCTTCCTTGGCCCGGTTCGTCGTGTCCAACCCGTGGAAGGTCATCGCTGCCTGGCTGGTTCTCGCCGCAGCAGCCATCGTGTTCTCGCCCAGCCTCGAGGACTACACGACGGGAAATCAGCAGACGTTCCTGCCGAGTTCGTTCGAGTCCTCGCAGGCCCAGGCAGCGGGCAACGAGTACTTTCCGACGCTGGCCGGTGCAACCGGAAGCCTGGTGGTGACGCGATCCGACGGGGCAGCGCTGTCTCCGGAGGATCAACAGGCCGCGACAGGATTGGCAACAACGCTGCAGAACGAGAACATTCCGGGCGTCGTGAGCGTGAGCGCCACGCCCCAGTCGCTGTCCCAGGATGGACGGGCCGCGGCGCTTCAGGTGTCGTTCGCCGGCCAGCCGGGCGACGAGATCGTCGACGCCGCGGTACCCGTCGTCCGTGACAACGCCGACGCGGCATTGCAGGGATCCGATCTGGTGAGCGGACTGACCGGGAACGCGGCGATCGGCGTCGACACCACAGCGGCATACGACAGGGCCGACCAGATCATCACCATCGCGACGGTCATCGTCATTCTCGTGTTGTTGGGCCTGATCTTCCGGAGTCCGATCATCGCCGTCATTCCGGTGCTCGTCATCGGCATCGTGTTGCTGGTCGTCACCGCGTTGACAGCGGATGTCGCGGCACTGTTCGGATTCGAGGTCAGTACCACGCTGGGCTCGATCCTGGTGGTCGTGTTGTTCGGCATCGGAACCGACTACGTGGTGTTCCTGCTGTTCCGCTACCGAGAACGGCTCCGCAGCGGTGACACGCACACCGAGGCTCTGCTGTTCGCGGTGACGGTGGTGGGAAAGGTCGTCGCGTCCTCGGCGCTGACGGTGATCGGCGCGTTCGCGGCCCTTCTGCTGGCCCAACTCGGCTCGCTCAGCACACTTGCGCCGGGCCTGATCATCGCGGTTGCGGTCATGCTCATCACGGCACTGACGTTGGTGCCCGCATTGTTCACCGTGCTGGGTCGACATCTCTTCTGGCCGCTCGGGCACGGACACAGCAGCGCCAGAACACCGTTCGACTCGGTCGGTGAAATTATCGCGCGGCGACCAGGACTGATCGCGGGGGCCATCGGATTGGTGCTCGTCGTACTCGCGGTGTTCTCCTCGGGATACACCTCCACGTACAACACGCTCGACGAGCTGCCGTCGAGCACGTCCTCGCAGCAAGCGTTCGACACGTTGAATCAATCGTTCCCCGCGGGTGCTCTCAGCCCCACTCAGATCTACGTGACCGGGGACGGCCCGGTGTCCCAACAGGTACTCGGCGCGATCTCGTCGGACGTCGGACAGGTGGCGGGGGTGTCGTCGGTGTCGCCGCCCAGAATCAGTCAGGACGGCACTGCTGCGGTGATCAGCGCTGTGCTGCAGGACGATCCGTACTCCAACGACGCTCTCGACCTCGTGGAGGGGCCGGTCCGCGACGCCGCGCACAGCGCCGCTGTCCCCGGAGTGAACGTACTCGTCGGCGGCCAGACATCGACCTTCGTCGATGTGCGCGAGCAGTTGCAGGCCGATACTCGCCTCGTCTTCCCCGTAGCCGCCGTGATCATCGCGATCATTCTTGCGCTGTTGCTGACAGCAGTGATCGCACCGCTGAATCTGCTCGTCTGCGTTGCTCTCACCTTCGCCGCGACGCTCGGCAGCGTCGTGCTGGTCTTCTTGCGGTTCGTCGGATACGACGGCATCGACTTCTCCATACCGATCGTGCTGTATCTGTTCGTCGTCGCGATCGGAACCGACTACAACATCCTGATCGGGTCCCGCTTGCGTGAGGAATTCCAGAACGGACATTCACCGCGCGAGGCTGCGCGAGAAGCCGTCGCGAACGACGCGCCGACAGTTGCCGCTTCCGGTGTGATCCTGGCGCTGACGTTCGCGTCGCTCATGCTGACGGGGCTGGCGAACCTGGCCGAGCTGGGGTTCGGCGTCGCGGTGGGTGTGACGATTGCGGCTCTGCTGATGGCGCCGCTGCTGGTGCCGAGCCTGTCGGCGCTGCAAGGGCGGGTGTTCTGGTGGCCGATGCGCAGGTCGTCTGCCGTGCGTGAGTAGTGACGGCGGGCGGTTCCTACCAGGGTTTGATCGGCGGCTTGACCCACATGATCTTCTCGTCCACGTGCTGTGGCGACGCGGACGGGTGCGTCGGGTTCGCCGATGCCCACTCGTTCTTGCTGACGAGCAGTTCCGCGGCCATCGACCACGTCTCCATGCTGCTCGGGGGAGTGATGTCGGCTGCCCTTGCGAGTTTGCGCCGCACGGCGTCGGTCAAGGCCAGCAGCTCGGGGCCGTCGATGCCTCGCTCCCAGATGTAGCGCGCGAGTGCCGTCGCCTTGTCCTGTCGACTTTTCGCGGCCTGCTCGGAGTGCGCGAAGTCGAAGCCACCTCCAGTCACACGGCCAGACTAGTGAGGGTGAGGAGTTGAAGACAGATGTTCACCTGTAACGGACGTCACGTGAACCCGGCGAGAAACCCGTCGTTTCGCCGTTGGGTGGAGCTCCGTTCAGGGTAAGCCTGGACCGCTGACGGGAGAAAAATCAGCACCGCTTGATCTGTCGGCCCCGCTGTCGCTTACCGTAGTCAAGTGACCACTCCAACATCGGGTGTAGAAACGGCCTCCACCCCAGACCCGTCGGGCCTTCCCACAGCGGCTCCAGCCTCGTCCACGCAGACTTGGCCGGCGATCCTGACGTGGCGCGCGCACGATGCTCCCCGGATGGAGTCGGTTCGCGTCCAGCTCAACGGCAACCGCATCAAGGCCGCCGGGCGGATCATCGGCGGCGCTTGCTCGGAACACCCGGCGTTCAGCGCGTCGTACGACCTGGTGACCGACGAGAACGGCGTCACCCGACGGCTCTCGCTGCGCACTTCGGTCGCGGGCGGCGAGAAGCAGGCATCGGTGAGTCGCGACGACGAGGGCTACTGGATGATCGAAAACTCGTCCAATCACCAGCGCTCCACCTACAACGGTGCACTCGACGTCGACGTCGTGCTGAGCCCGTTCTTCAACACCCTGCCGATCCGCCGCCTCGGACTGCACACCGATTCGACCGACGTCCAGGTCCCTGTGGTCTACGTGAACCTGCTCGACTTGAGCATTCAGGAAACAGCACTCACCTACAGCAGCGGCGCCGATGGGATCCACGTGTTGTCGCCGGTGTCCAGCTCCTCCGTGACCGTGGACGCCGATGGATTCGTCCTGGACTACCCGGGGCTCGCCGAGCGGATCTGACGCACGACGCCGCCTCGTCTCGCGGCTGCCCGGAACTTCTCCAGCCAGCCGGGTTCGCCAGGCTCGACGTCGATAATGTCGAACCGCTCGTGCTGTTCGTACAGGGTGCGCGCAGCGTGCCCAGCGGTGACGAGCGTCTTCGTCGACCGTTCGGTGACCAGTTCCTCGCGCGCCCTGGTCAGTAGGGCCAAGGCGTCGTCCAGTGCATCGGTGAGCGCGTCGGCGTTGCCTTCGCACATGGCCCGGACCAAATCGGGCGACGACGACGCAACCCGGGTTCCGTCGCGGAACGAACCTGCGGCCAGTCCCATCGCAAGCGGGCTGACAGCGCCGACCGCCGCCAGCGCCTCGGCCAGTAGGTGAGGCAGATGGGAGATGCGGGCGACGGCTCGATCGTGCTCGTCGCTGACGGTCGGCACGACGACCGATCCGCAATCCAGTGCCAGCGAGGCGACCTCACGCCAGACGCCGGGGTCGGAACCGTCGTCGACGGTCACCACCCACACCGCGTCGCGGAACAGGTCGGGGTCCGCCGCAGACCAGCCTGATCGGTTGGTGCCTGCCATCGGATGCCCGCCCACGTATCGGGCCGCGAGCTCGTGCCGTGCCACCGCCTCGGCGACCTCGACCTTGACGCTGACGACGTCGGTGATCGGATTGTCGGGCGCGTGTTCGGCAATGGCGTCGAGAATCGAGTCGACTGCGGGCATCGGCACCGCGATGACGATGAGCGCGCCGGACTCGGCTGCCCGTGTGAGGGCCGCTGTCAGGTCGGTGCCGGTGTCGTACCCGGCGTCGGCGGAGCCTGCGATCGCATCGGCCGAGCGGTTGTACCCCCACGCGGTCCTGCCAGCGCGAACAGCCGCTCGAAGCACAGATCCGCCGATCAGGCCGAGCCCTAGTACACAGACGGGAGCAGTAGTCACCCGACCAGGTTTTCACACGGGCAAACAGGGGCGACCGCGGTGGACTTCATTTTGAGGTAGTCCGGCGACTACCGTTGCGCGCATGGCTGCACAGCGCGGGAGTAACAACTCCGCCAAGGCGAAGAAGTTCGACGGTCCGGATAGCAACGCGTTCGACGACCTGGAAGGCTTCGGCGTCGCAGTGGTCCGTGAAGACGGCAAGTGGAGAGTGACACCACTGCCATCGAGTGCGCTGACGTCGTTGTCGGCCGCCGAGACCGAACTGCGTGAAATGCGGAGTTCAGGTGCCGTCTTCGGTCTACTGGACGTCGACGACGAGTTCTTCGTCGTCCTTCGGCCTGCACCGTCGGGCACCCGTCTCCTGTTGTCCGACGCCAGTCTTGCGGGCGAGTACGACATCGCGGCGGATGTGCTCGACGAACTGAACATCGACATCCCGGATTTCGATTCTGACGAGCTGGACGACGTCGAGCCGTGGCCAGAGGGAGACATGGGCCTGCTGGCCGATCTCGGGCTTCCTGAGGCGGTAATGGGCATCATCGTCGCCGAGACCGACCTCTACCCGGACGAGCAACTCGGCTCCATCGCGCAGCGCCTCGGATTCCCCGACGAACTCGGAGCTGTCCTGGACAAGCTTCCTCGGTAGCTATGACGGACGTCGAGCTCATCCGTGCCGCTCTGGCGGCTGCGGGTGACGCCTCCGAGCTGGATGTACCGGTCGGCGCTGTGGTCTTCGACGCCGACGGCCGAGAGTTGGCCAGGGCGGCCAATGCTCGTGAAGCCTCGGGCGATCCGACGGCGCACGCCGAGATCCTGGCTCTGCGCGCCGCTGCGTCCGTGCACGGTGACGGTTGGCGGCTCGAAGGCTGCACGCTCGCAGTGACCCTCGAACCGTGCACCATGTGTGCCGGGGCATTGGTCCTTGCGCGCGTCTCTCGCGTTGTCTTCGGCGCGTGGGAACCCAAGACCGGAGCAGTGGGTTCGCTATGGGACGTGGTGCGTGATCGACGCCTGGCGCATCGGCCCGAGGTACGCGGAGGGATTCTCGCCGACGAGTGCGGCGCGGCATTGCGCGAGTTCTTCGACGCGAAACGCTTATGAAACTCTCATGTTTATCGGTCCTACTCGGGGGTAAGTACCGGGGCAGGGAACGCGAAAACTGCGTTCTGTACGACGCATCCTCAGGAGGCAAAAATGGGACTCGACGACAAAATTGGTAACAAGGCCGAGGATCTGGGCGGCAAGGCCAAGGAAGCTACCGGTTCGGTCACCGGCAACAAGGACCTCGAAGCAGAAGGCAAGGGCGACCAGCTCTCGTCCGCAGTGAAGGATGGCGCGGAGAAGGTCAAGGACGCAGCCTCCAACATCAAGGACAAGCTCACCGGGAACTGATTTCCGATGGCTGAGCAGGCGATTTAGTCTCGGGCCGTCACTACGGTACAGTTTTCCGCGGTGGCGTGTCCGAGCGGCCTAAGGAGCACGCCTCGAAAGCGTGTGACGGGTAATCCCCGTCCGAGGGTTCAAATCCCTCCGCCACCGCCAAGAATCTCCCCACCCGATCCGTCGGGTGGGGAGATTTTTTTGTGTGCGTTCGGCCGCCGCCCCAAGTGACCGAATGAGACATTCGCTGCGGGCCGGCTTGGCCGCGCAGGTTCCAGCCAGTGCGCAGGTTGCAACGCGTGCGTGGGCTGGAAGGTGCGCGCTCGGCTCGCCAAGTGACCGAATGAGACATTCGCTCAACATTCGGTACCGTCGCAGAAGTGGAAATTCGGCCCCGAGGACCCGACGACCTCCCCGGCTGCATACGGATGTTGGCAGAAGTTCACCAGTCCGACGGCTACCCGAACCGCTGGCCCGACGATCCGTCCGAGTGGCTCGCACCCCAGAACTCCGTGGCCGCGTGGGTTGCTGAGCGCGACGGGCGCCTGGTCGGACACCTGGTCCTCACCGGGCGGAACGACGAGTTGTGGGTGTCGAGGCTGTTCGTCGATCCGAGTGCAAGGGGATCGAAGGTCGGAGAAGCCCTACTGCGCCGCGCGCGCAGCCGCGGGGTGCTGATGCTCGACGTCGTCGAATCCGCTGAGCGAGCCATCGCGCTGTACGAGCGAACCGGTTGGACGCTGGTCGGCCGACGAGACGCCGAGTGGATCATGTCCGACGGAACCAGACCGACCGAGCGGATATACACCTCGAATTAGGTTACCCTGCCCTTATGAGCAGAGGCGTCGAAGGCATCATCATGAAGGCCTACCGAGCGGACGACTACACGTTGACCGTGACGACAGTAGAGCCCGTCACCGACAAGTACATCCGCATCGGTTTCACATCCCACGGGCTGCTGGCCGACTATCCCGTGCACCCGACGCAGTGGGTCCGGCTGTGGTTCGACGACGGCACCGGCAGGGAACGTCAACGCGGCTACACGCTGCTCGAACAGGATCCGGCGTCGGACAGTTTTTCGATCGAGTTCGCGGTCCATTACGGCCCGGCGTCGATCTGGGCGCAGAACGCGCAACCCGGCGACACGCTCGCTGCGAGCCTGATGCCGAAAGGTTCCGGTTCGTCGAACTTCACGATCCCGGTACCGACGCCGTCGGAGTTCCTGATCTTCGGCGACACGGCGTCGCTCCCGGCGATCAACACCCTGCTCGATGCGATCGGTGACACCCCGGCGAGAGTGTGGCTCGAATGGCAGTACGAGTCCGACAGTCAGCTCCCTGTACATGCGGGTCCGTCAGTCGAGGTGACGTGGTTCGAGCGAATCGACGACGGACGGCTGCTGCGTGAGGCCGCGGAGAAGCTCGTGCCTGCACCTGGAGCGTTTGCGTGGGTGGCGTGTGACGGCAGGTCGACACGGGCGATCGTCAAGACCCTCAGGTCTACCCACGCTCTGCCGAAGGGCTCGGTCAAGTCGCAGGCCTACTGGAAGTTACGCGCGCGGTAAAAGAAGTGGCGCCGACGCCGGGAGACGCCTACCCTTCCTAGGGTGGCTAGGAAATACGCCACTGTCACTAGCAAGGAGGGCAATGGCGCGCGCTGGGCTCACGGTCGCCCGTTTGACCGAAGCGGCCGCAGACATGGCCGACGACGTCGGTTTCGAGAACGTGACCGTCCTCGCGTTGGCCCGTTCGTTCGGCGTCAAGGATGCAAGTCTGTATTCGCACATCAAGAACCTGCGCGATCTACGTCAACGGGTCGCGGTCGCATCGCTGTCCGAACTCGCAGATCGCGTGTCCGACGCCGTGGCCGGCCGCGCAGGAAAAGATGCGCTGGTGGCGTTCGCCGGTGCATATCGCGATTACGCACGCGAGCACCCCGGCCGATACGCGTCCACGCAGTTCGAGCTCGACTCCGACGCAGTGTTGGCCAGCGATGCACGCCGGCACTCGCAGATGTCGAGGGCGATTCTGCGTGCGTACAGGTTGACCGAGCCGGATGAAACCGATGCAGTTCGATTGTTGGGCAGCACGTTTCATGGCTTCATCGCATTGGAGGCGTCGGGCGGTTTCAGTCACAGTCCGCCGCGCGAATCCGAACAGTCGTGGCTGCGTGTGCTGGACGTGCTGCACCACGCGCTCGAAAACTGGCCGTCGCAGTGACTTTCGGACCAAGGAGGAGAAATGGAACCCGTAACAGAGAAAGAGATCAGATCGTCCTTCGTCAACTGTTCGAAGGGTGATGCGAAGCGTCTGAACGTTCCGCGCAACCTCACTGAAACAGACTGGGAGGAGCTGGATTTCCTCGGCTGGTCAGATCCGTCGTACGCCGGGCGGAGCTACCTCGTCGTACCGCGCGAGGGAGAGCTGATCGGTGTCGCACTCAAACATGAAACCGGTGGTTCGGACCGCGCCCAGATGTGCACCATCTGCATGACAACGCATTCACGCGGCAACGTCTCCCTGATGACAGCCAGCAAAGTCGGCGAATCGGGGCGCAAAGGGAACACGGTCGGCACGTACATGTGCACCGACCTCGCGTGCTCGCTCTACGCGCGTGGCAAGAAGACGCCGGCGCTGGGAAATCGCTACCGCGAGAACCTCACTCCCGAAGAACGGGTCGTCCGCGCTCAGGAGAATCTGAACGCGTTCGTGGAGCGGTTGTACACGTAGAGCTAGCACCCTTTTTGCCGAGCTAGTACACCGAATCACGCGTGAATTCCGGTCCAAGCCTTGCAAAAACGGTGCTAGCTACCGTTCAGCAGCTACCCTGTCCGGCGGCTTGAAGCCCGCGCAGGATTTCCTGCTGGTCCTCTGGCGGAAGCGTCGACCAGCTCGGATTGGATTGCAGCTGATCGGAGATTCCGGTCGCTGACTGCTCTCGTGTGACCGCTCCGGTAGCGGCCAAGGCATCGATCGCGGAGATGAATTGCTCACAAGTCTCTGTATACAGCTGCTCACCGTGGGGCATGTCGGATCCGGTGGGGAGTTGGGCCTCGGGCACAGCAGGGCCAGTCGGCGCTTCGGGTACGACCGCGTCCGGTGTCGCCGCTGCTTCGGACTTCGCCGGCGGCGTAGGTGAGACAACGGATGGTTCGACCGTAATGGTCACCGACGACGTCTCCTGCGTCGCTCCGGCGGTGGTCGACGTGCTGGCATCGGTGGCGGACTCGTCGCTGCACCCGGCAAGCGCGGCAGCGATGACAACTCCGGCAAAGACCATCCGCTTCATGGGCAACTGTGTACCAGAGGTCATCCGAGGGTGGCCGCGTGGGCTGCGATAACGTCGACGGTCGTCCGCCATGCCACCGATCCCTGATCTGTGAACGCGCTGTGCCCAGCACCCGGAACGATGATCGCTTCGGCGGTGTCGCCTGCCGCGTTCGCGGCCTCGACGTATGCGGTGCTCTGGTTCACCGACACCGTTCGATCAGCGTCGCCATGTATCGCCGTCACCTCGACGCCCACCGGCAGGTGTTCGATGGGAGACGCCAGCTCATATCGGTCAGGAACCTGCTGGGGCATACCGCCGAGAAATGCAGGTACCAACGTGTCCCCGCCGATGTTCGCTGCGCGCGCCATGTCGAACACGCCGGCCATGATGGTCGCGGTGCGGGGCATGATGCGAGGCGTCGCGCCGGGGGCCGACGCATCCAGTGTGTGCCGTCCGGCGAGCCATGCAGCAAGTTGACCGCCCGCAGAGTGTCCGGCGACGTGCACACGATCGAGGTCGAGCCTGCCACCCGCTGCCTCTTGCACCGTGTTCGCGAGCGCTTCGGTTGCATTGTCGACATCTGCGAGAGTGTCGCGGAAGTTGCCGGTGCCGCGACGATATTCGATGTTCCACACTGCGATTCCGCGATCGGCCACCGCCTGGGAGATCGGATCGAAATAGGTCATGTCGAACTGCTGCTGCCACCCACCGCCGTGGACCATGACGACGACCGGGATTTTGTCGGCTCCGTTGTCCGGCAGATACAGGTCGCCCACATTGTCCTCGCGATCCGGGCCGTAGAGAAGCCTGATCGGAGGGTCGGACAGCGCCGGGACGAGGGCGGGAGAAGGCGTCGGGATAGGCGGGGGGCTGGAATGGACGACAGGGCTGGTGCATCCGAGGAGAACGAAGAATGTAGCCAGCAGGACCAGAAAGCGGGTCGATCTCACCGATCGCCACCCGTCCAGGCGAGAAGGTCCGTCATGGACCAGGTATTGATGACGCGATCGGTCGGGACCCCGCGATCCTCGGCGCGAAGGCAGCCGTAACCCTGCCAGTCCAGTTGGCCAGGGGCATGGGCGTCGGTATCGATGGCGAACAGGCAGCCGCGTTCGAGCGCGATGTCGATCAGCCGTTCGGGTGGATCCTGACGCTCCGGACGGGAGTTGATCTCGACGGCGGTGCCGAATTGCTTGCAACCCTCGAATACCACCTCGGCGTCGAACTTCGATTCCGGTCGTGTTCCCCGGCCACCTTCGACGAGCCTTCCCGTGCAATGGCCGAGCACATCGACGTGCGGGTTCGCCACGGCATTGACCATCCTTCGGGTCATCGTGTCCGAGTCTGCTCGTAGATTCGAATGCACGCTCGCCACAACGACATCCAGCTCGGACAGAAGGCCGTCGTCTTGATCGAGAGAACCGTCGTCGAGTATGTCGACCTCGATGCCGGAAAGAATTCGGAACGGTGCGAGTTGCTCGTTGAGCTCGGCGATCACGTCGAGTTGACGACGGAGACGCTCGGCGGTCAGCCCGTTGGCCACCGTGAGCCTGGGGGAGTGGTCGGTGAGCGCGCAGTACTCATGGCCGAGGCGCTTGGCAGTATGCATCATCTCGTCGATGGGACTGCCGCCGTCGGACCAGTTGGAGTGCGTGTGCAGATCACCTTTGAGTGCAGATCGAAGATCGTTATCGCCGATCGGTTGGGCCTCGTCACGCTTCTCGACGAGGTACTCGGGCACATCTCCGGCGAGTGCTTGCCGGATGATCAGTGAGGTCTTGGCGCCGATTCCAGGAAGGGCAGACCAGGAGTCCGTGCGCTGTCGTTCGGACCGTGCTGTCTCGCTGAGGGATTCGACCACGTCGGCAGCTCGCCGATATGCCTTGACGCGATGGGTGTCCGCGCGCGAACGCTCGAGCCAGTAGGCGATCTCGCGGAGGGCTTGGATCGGGTCCATGTACCTATTGTCCAGCAGTGGTGTGCGGGTCGATCAGCGGAGTGTTCGGCTGCCAGTCGTACACCACCGAAGTCCGCAGGACGATGTCCTGCAGCGACCTCCGCCGTCGATCCACTGCGACCCACAACAGGCCGAACGCGAACAGGACGCACAGGAATGCGCGCAGCGCGGCGAGGGGCCACCGGACCAGGCCATGCTGCGGAGTGATCAGCCGAACACCCATCATGATCGCGCCGACGGTACGGCCGGTGCCCGCCCAGCACACGGTGAGGTAGAGCATCGACAGTCCGATCAGGACCGACACGGACAGCTTCATGGCCGGGGATTCGAAGCTGAAGGATCCCGGATCGAACAGCAACTGCACGAACATGGATCCGACGTAGGCGGCGCCCATCAGCGCACAGACTACGGTCAAGTCGATGACGGCGGCAGCGCCCCGGGTGATGATTCCTGCGGGGCGCATCTCGTGCGGCTTCTCCGGGTGAGGATGTCTCACGTCGACGCCGGACCCGGTTCGCGGCCGAAGAGCCTCCCGACGAAGTGGGACACGGCGTCGTCTGCCTGCATGCCCTGGCTCCTTACTCCTCGCACTGCTTCGGCGGACAGCGAACCTGTCGAATCTCTGATGATGTCGGGGAGGTCGACACCGTCGATGACGAAGTTCGCGAGCGCGATCAGGTCGACGCGGGAGATCGCAGTGTCGAGGTCGACTCTGGACACCTGACGGTCGAGATCGACAGTGTCCACGACTGCATCGAGGTCGACTCGCCCGATCACGGCATCGATGTCGACGCGACGGACCGCAGCATCCAGATCCACTCGGGCGACCGCCTTGTCGAGGTCGACTCGCTCGACGGCCCGGTCCAGGTCGACGCCCTCGATGATGGCGTCGATATCGACGTTGTCCCGGATCAGACGCGTCAGGTCGATTTCCTCGAGTGCAGCGGCGACGATCTTCACGACGATTGCGCGTAGCAGTGCGTCGGCGACGACGGTTGCCGTTGCGATGGTTCGTTCGCCGCGTGCGGCCAGTGCACGCAGCGGGGATCCGAGGCCGGGAACCCGCGTGAGTGCACGGGCAGCGCCCGCAGCTGTGGCGACCACGCCGACGGCCACGTCGAGTAGACGAACTTCTTGGGGCATCGGCCTCACCGCCTTGTCAGGTCAAATGATCATTCCAGTTCGGCGACAGTCGTGTGCACTCAATTCGACCGTCGAATTTCGGACAAATCTCTCAGTAAAATGCCAGGAACTGGATCCTCCATGGACTTGAAGGTGCAACTAGCATTGGCGGGCATGACAAAGAAATGGTGGATAGTCGGCGCAATCGTCGTCGTACTGGTGGCACTCGGAGTTACGGTCGGGCCTTGGGCCTACGGAAAGTTCATTGCCGACAGTGACGCACCTGCGGCGACGGTGTCGACCTCGGGAGCGCAGGCCGCGTCGACCGACGACATCGATGGCACCTGGACCATCGTCCCGGGAGATGCGTCGAACACGACTGCGGCGGGATACACCGTCGCCGAGGTTCTCAATGGCGCCGATGTCACGGTTGTCGGGACGACCACCGAGGTCAGCGGCGACGTAACCATCGAGGACAACTCGCTGACCGCAGGCGAAGTGACGGTGCAGACCAACTCGATCACCACCGACAGCGACCGTCGTGACAGTCAGTTCCGTGGCAACATCTTCGATACTGCGACCTACCCGACCGCGACGTTCACCTTCGACTCGCCCGTCGACCTGTCCTCGCTTCCGAAGGACGGGACGACGACGACGGTGACAGCAGATGGCACCCTCACTCTCAAGGATCAGACGCGCCCGGTGTCGGTCGAGATCGAGGTCCTGCAGTCCGGTGACACCCTGATCGCGTCGGGGAGTATCCCCACAACGTGGTCGGACTTCGGAATCGAGCCGCCGTCGCTCGGATTCGTCACGGTCGAGGGTTCAGGATCCGTCGACTTTCTGATCAACTTGAACGAAGAGTAGGTTCCTTCGTTCTCTCTCTGCTCGGCGTCCACCCCGGTGGACCGAGGACGAATCCGCACCGCTCACGCCACGACCGCGATGCCGCTACATCCCTTGCGATGGAGCGGTATTCGTGTGTCTGGAGTGTCCACAGATTGTAGGTGTCGACCGGTTTCGTCAATCCGTAGTGTGGTCGTTCGATTTCGTCGGCGTAGCTGCCGAAGATTCGATCCCAGATGATGAAGATGCCGCCGTAGTTCTTGTCCAGGTACTGCGGATCACGTCCGTGGTGAACCCGATGGTGCGACGGGGTGTTGAAGACGAATTCGATTGCGCGCGGGAGCTTGTCGATGCGTTCGGTGTGTACCCAGAACTGGTAGACAAGGTTGATCGAGAATCCGACGAACACCATCCACGGGGGGATTCCGAGTAGCGGCAGTGGGAGCCACATGATGATCTCGCCGCTGTTGTTCCACTTCTGCCGCAGTGCGGTACTGAAGTTGAAGTACTCGCTCGAGTGGTGGGCTTGATGAGTTGCCCAGATGATCCGCGTTCGGTGCGCGATCCGGTGGTACGCGTAGAAGAGGAAGTCGACACCGAGGATCAAGATCACCCAGGTGTACCAGGCGTCGGCAGGGAGATGCCATGGTGCGACGTACACGTAGAGGGCCGTGTACCCGAACAGCGCGAGGGTCTTCCACACCGTCGTCGTCGCGATGGATACGACGCCCATGCCGAGGCTTGCTCGGGCGTCGGCACCCTTGTAGCTGCCCTTGGTCCCATCTTCCAGCTTGATCGCGGCCAGCCATTCGATGGCCAGCAGCAATGCGAACGCGGGGATCGCCAGCGCCACCGGATCTCGTAGAGGTTCGGGAAGCGTGTTCCAGGCAGAACCGACCCACTCGACCATCGGACAACTCCTCTGCGTGACACTTGGGAGTCAAGTGTAACGCGCGGGGGTGTCAGGGGCCACAGTTGGTTGCTACGTATTGACCGAATGTCTGTTCGGGTCACCTTTGGGGGGACCGAATGTCTGTTTCGGTCACTTCGGGTGAGCGAACGACTGTCTGAGTCACTCAGAGTGACTCAATGAGCCGTTCGCTCCCACTGGGAGACCGAAACGGACATTCGCTCACGGCCGGGTGACCGAAACAGACATTCGGTCACCGAAAAGGGGGCCTCCACCCGTCAGCGAGCAGCATTCTTGATGAACTCCTCGACCCCGGCTGCCGGGGCGGTACCCCCGAACCATCCACCCCGGACGTGGCGGCGCGTGGCGTGATCGTCGGTGGCGCGCGCGGCAGAGTGCCAGAGGTAGGCGTCGTGCAGGATGACGTCGCCTCGTTCCACGTAAACGGCCACCTCGCCGGGAATTTTCTCGAATCCTAGAGGCATCGGGAAGGGTGGGGCCATCGAGGAACGGCCACCGGTGGGGCGAGCGGTGTCGGGGACCGTGACGCCGTTGATGTTGCGGTACGGCGCGGGCGTCGCCCACAGATGACTGCCGGGGACGACCCGAAGGAACCCGTTGGCCGGGCTTGTGCCGTCGATATGAAAGGTGAATGCCGTCGAGGGCCAGACGTCGAGGCTCGGGCTTGCCTGCCAATCCGAGTGCCAGCCGATCCGGGTGTAGCCGGATTCCTTGCCGGGGCGCGCGTCCTGGTACACGACTCCGAACTGTTCGCTGTCGCGAAGCCAGATTTGCTCGCCCAGAACGACTCTCAACACTTTCAGTAGCTGCGGATGTTCGGCGGCCGAGCGAACGGCCGGGGACAGTTCGTTGACGTACTCGACGTAGTTGGCGAACTTGTCGGCCTTCGCCGCCTCGTCGAGGAAGACCGTCGAGCCGTATCGGCTGGGTAGTTCGCCGGCGACGACCTTCGACTGCGCGCCGACGCACTCGCGTTCCATTGCGTCCTGCTGGTCGTCGGTCAGCAGGTTTCGTACGACGGCGTACCCGTGCATCGAGTAGAACCACGCGATGGCTTCGGTGTCGGAAGCGTCGAAGACGCCATGCTCGTTGATCATGCACAGACGCTAATGCCGAGGACAGGGTTCCGCAGCGCGAGATTCGCCTATTTCCTATTCGAATGATAGGAATCAGGGTGCCCACAACGGTCGGAGGAGAACGCTGTGCACATTACCGCCAAGGCGGACTACGCCGTGCGAACTCTGCTCGAGCTCGCGGCGTCGGCTGATGCACCAGGCAAAGCCGAAGCCCTCGCTGCCGCCCAGAACATCCCGCACAAATTCCTGGAATCGGTTCTCTCCGACCTGAGGCGGGCGGATCTGCTGCGGAGTCGCAGGGGTCCCGACGGCGGTTATTGGCTCGCGCGTCCCGCGGCGGAGATTTCCGTCGCCGACGTGATCAGGGCCGTCGAGGGGCCACTCGCGTCGGTGCGAGGTCAACGGCCCGAGGATGTCGACTACCCCGGTCCGGCCAAGCCGCTGCAGCTGGTGTGGTTGGCAGTGCGGGCAAACATGAGGGCGGTGCTGGAAGGTGTGTCGTTGGCGGACATCGTCGCCGATGACATCCCTCCCTTCATTGCTGAGTTGACTGCAGATCCAGCGGCGTGGACCCGACGTTAGATGTGACCTGACACCTCATCGAGTCGATTGTGTGATGCAGTCGACAATATTGCACAACCGTGCAACATTGCAGAACTCTGCAAGTTCCGTACCGTAGATCGCGTGACCTTCAATCCCTCCGGCCTTCGTGATCAGAAGAAGGCCGCTACGCGCGATGCTCTCGGGCAGGCTGCCGTGAAGCTCGCAAAGGAGCGCGGGCTCGATTCCGTCACCGCCGACGCGATCGCCGCCGAGGCAGGGGTCTCAACTCGGACTTTTCACAACTACTTCGCCAACAAAGAAGAAGCAGTTCTGCACCACATCGAGGCCTCGGCGTGGGCCTGGTTCGAGACGCTGCGGGCCAGGCCCAAGGACGAGCCGATCTGGACATCGCTGCGGCACGTGGCCGTGTCGATGGTCACCGATCCGGGGCGGGACCTCGCTGAGACCTTCGCCGTCGCGCAACTCGTCGAATCGACCCCCGCCGTCGTTGCACGCAAGCTCGAGGTTCATCACTCACTGACTCGTGTTCTCGGCGAGGCCATCGCCGAGCGCACTGGAACCAACATCGACACGGACTTGTTTCCGAATCTCATGCAGGTGGCGGTGGGTAGCGCAGTCACGGCTGCTCTGACGATCTGGACCAACAATCCCGCAGCAGACACCACCCCCGCACAGCTCGTCGAGGACGCATTCGACCAACTGCAGTCCGGACTTCCCGACCCACGCGAACCACAGACCAGGGCAACCGAAAACTTACCGAGGAGCTAAGCAGTGGCCACCTATTTGTATCGAATCGGAAAGTTCGCCTTCCGGCGAAAAGGCATCGTCCTGGCCCTGTGGCTGGCAATCCTGGTCCTGGCAGGTGTGGGTGCCGCGACGCTCTCCGGCCCGACGGCCAACTCGTTCAACATCCCGGGGACGCCGGCGCAGTCGGCACTCGACCTGCAGAGCGAAAGATTCGGTACCGCGGAGGATCCTCTCACCGCGGTCTCGGCCGACTATGTATTCGCCGCTCCTGACGGCCAGAGCCTGGATACGCCCGCGTACACCGCAGCGATCGACGCCACCATCGCCGAGATCGACAAGATCGCCGACGTCGCACCATCGGTGAAGCCCGATGGCCAGCAGCCGCTCGCCAACCCGGTAGCCGGCAACACAGCCATCGTCGATCGATACAACGAGCTCGCCGCAGAAGACGGCACGGCGCCCGACGTCGCAGCCGCGAACGCTGCAGCGCTCTCGCCCCTGAGTCCGAACGGCAACATCGGTACCTTGAGCGTGCCCATATCCGTCGAGGCCGCCGATGTCACCGATGCGCTGCGCACGTCCCTCGACGATGCGGCTCAACCGGCTCGCGACGCGGGCCTGACCGTCGAACTCGGCGGAACCGTTGCACAGGACAACAGCGCACCCGGTGGCACATCGGAGATCGTCGGATTGGCCGTGGCAGCGATCGTTCTGTTGATCATGTTCGGATCGGCAGCAGCAGCGAGCCTGCCGCTGATCACCGCAATCGTCGGAATCGGTATCAGTAGCCTCGCCATCACCACCGCCTCTGGCTTCTTCGACCTCTCGTCGTTCACACCCGTCCTCGCGGTGATGATCGGCCTGGCCGTCGCGATCGACTACTCACTGTTCATTCTTGCGCGATATCGACATGAGTTGACGCTCACCGACGATCGCGAGGAGGCGGTAGCTCGGTCCGTCGGAACCGCCGGTTCGGCCGTCGTATTTGCGGGTGCAACCGTGCTGATTGCACTCGTCGCGCTACGCGTCGTCGGGATTCCGTTCTTGTCGCAGATGGGCCTGGCAGCCGGCTTCGCTGTGCTGATTGCTGTTCTCATCGCATTGACGTTCCTACCTGCAATGCTCGGCCTCTACAAAGGCAAGGCGTTCGCAGGCAAGCTCAAGTTCGTCAACACCACTGATCCCGAGGACCCCAACGCGCCACCGACCAACGGGCTCCGGTGGGCTCGGTTCTTGGTCAAGCGACCAGCGATCGGCCTCATCGGCGGCATCGTGCTCCTGGGAGTCATCGCGGGCCCGACGACCGGCCTGTCGCTCGCGCTGCCGAGTATCGCCACGTCCGACCCGTCGACGTCCGTTCGTAAGGCCTACGACCTCGAACAGGAAGGCTTCGGGCCGGGTAAGAGCGGACCGCTTCTGACGATCGCCGACGCCAGTGATGTGGCCGACGCCGATCGCACCGCAGCGTTCGGCCAGGTCGTCGACGCGATCTACGAACAAGACGACGTCGCCAACGCGCAGATCATCGCAGTCAACGAAGCCGGCGACACCGCGCAGATCCTCGTCACACCGTCCAGCGGTCCCAACAGTCAGGAAACCAAGGACCTCGTCGCCAACATGCGGGCCGCCGAGTCCGGCGTCAAGGAAAGCACCGGCGTCTCCTACGGCGTGACGGGTCAGACCGCGCTCGAACTCGATGTGTCCGAGCGCCTGCAGGACGCGCTGGTGCCGTACTTGGCCGTCGTCGTCGGTCTGGCGTTCGTGCTGCTGATGCTGGTGTTCCGGTCGATTCTCGTGCCATTGACGGCCACGATCGGATTCCTGCTCAGCGTGCTCGCGACGTTCGGTGCGACCGTGTTCATCTTCCAGGAAGGTGGACTCGGACTGATCAGCAATCCGCAGCCGATCGTCAGCTTCATGCCGATCTTCCTCATCGGCGTCGTTTTCGGTCTCGCGATGGACTACCAAGTGTTCCTGGTATCGCGAATGCGTGAGGAGTACGTGCACGGCGCTGCCGCCAAGGATGCCGTCGTGAACGGCTTCAAGTACGGCGCACGCGTCGTGACCTCGGCTGCGGTCATCATGATCTCGGTGTTCGCGGCGTTCATGGCCGAGCCCGACTCGTTCATCAAGTCGATCGGATTCGCGTTGGCTGCGGCCGTGTTCTTCGACGCCTTCGTCGTCCGCATGGTCATCATCCCGTCGGTGATGGCACTCCTCGGCGACAAGGCCTGGTGGCTGCCGAAGTGGTTGGACAAGATCCTTCCCGATGTCGACATCGAAGGTGCGAAGCTACAGAAGTTGCAACCGCGGCCCCGCGAGGACGCCGCTGCGCAGGCCTGACCTGCCGCAGATGGCCGGAGATCTCGTATGCCTGACAAATTGTGGAGACTGTTACCCATGTGTACGAGTAATCTTCGGCCATCATGCTGATCCCGCTGCTCAAAACTTATCTGGCCCCGTACAAGCGCGCGATCGCCCTACTCATCGCGTTGCAATTCGTGGCCACCGCTGCCGCACTGTATCTACCGAGTCTCAATGCGGACATCATCGACAACGGTGTCACGCGCGGAGACACGAACTACATCCTGACGACCGGCGGCTGGATGCTGCTGGTGTCGTTGGTGCAGATCGTGTGCTCGGTGGCGGCTGTTCTGATCGGAGCGAAAGCTGCGATGGGCGCAGGCCGCGACCTACGTAAAGCGATCCTGCACCGCGTCGGGACGTTCTCCGCCAGGGAAGTCGGACAATTCGGCGCACCGTCGTTGATCACGCGCAACACCAACGACGTTCAACAGGTTCAGCTCCTGATCGTCATGGGATTCACGATCGTGGTGATGGCCCCGATCATGTGCATCGGTGGCGTCGTCATGGCCCTGCGAGAAGACCTCGGCCTGTCCTGGATTCTGCTGATCGCGGTACCCGGCCTGGCGATCTCGATGGGCCTCATCGTCGTGCGCATGGTTCCCGGATTCCGATCCATGCAGGTTCGGATCGACGCGGTGAACCGCGTTCTGCGTGAGCAGATCACCGGAATCCGAGTCGTGCGCGCCTTCGTGCGCGAGCGAAACGAAATCGACCGGTTCGCCGTCGCCAACGACTCGCTCACCGAGGCGGCTCTGCGGGTGGGCCGGCTGATGGCGTTGATGTTCCCGACGGTGATGATGATTTCCAACGTGACCAGCGTCGCCGTCATCTGGTTCGGCGGCCACGCGATCAACGACGGCACGATGGAAATCGGCGCCCTCACCGCCCTACTGAGCTACATCATGCTGATTCTGATGTCGGTGATGATGGCATCGTTCATCGCGATGATGGTCCCGCGAGCATCCGTGTGCGCCGACCGAATCAGCGAGGTCCTCGCGACCGAATCGTCGGTGACACTGCCGAGCACTCCTGAGTCGTTCGCGACCGATCCGGGAATCGTCGAATTGCGCAATACCGAATTTTCCTTTCCCGGTGCCGAATTCCCGGTCCTGTGCGGTGTGAATCTCCGCGCCGAGCCCGGTAAAGTGACGGCGATCATCGGTGGTACCGGATCCGGAAAGTCGACCCTGGTCAATCTGATTCCGCGACTCATCGACGTCACCGCCGGTCAAGTGCTCGTCGGCGGAACCGACATTCGGGACCTCGACATCGACAGTCTTCGTAGTCACATCGGATTGATTCCGCAGAAGCCATTTCTGTTCTCCGGAACGATCGGCTCCAACCTTCGCTACGGCAAGGCCGACGCCACCGACGAGGAACTGTGGGACGCGCTCGAGATCGCGCAGGGCGCCGACTTCGTCCGCAAGATGCCGGAGGGGTTGGAAACCGTAGTCGCTCAAGGCGGTACGACGGTATCCGGCGGCCAGCGACAACGACTGGCCATAGCGCGCGCTCTGGTTCGACGCCCGAGCATCTACCTCTTCGACGACTCGTTCTCCGCCCTCGACCTCACCACCGACTCGAAACTACGGGCCGCACTGAAGCCGGTCATGAAAGATGCCTGCATGATCGTTGTTGCGCAACGCGTTTCGACCATCGTCGATGCCGACCAGATCTTGGTACTCGACGACGGTAAACCCGTGGGCCTCGGAACACACAGCGAGCTGATCGCGACGTGCCCGACGTACGCGGAGATCGTCGACTCGCAGCACGCGGTGGCGGCGTCATGACGCGCCCCGGACCAGGTGCAGCACCCGTCATCGGAGCGCCGGGTACGAAAGCGCTCAACTTCAAGCCGTCGATGAAGCGACTGCTCGGCCTGCTAAAACCCGAGAAAGTCCTGCTCGGGATGATGCTCGTGTTCGCGATCGCGAGCGTCGTACTGTCCGTGGCCGCGCCGAACATTCTGGGTCACGCCACCAACCTGATCTTCAACGGTGTCGTCGGAGGGCAACTGCCGTCGGGGATCTCGAAGGAGCAAGCCGTCGGGCAGCTCCGGTCCGATGGTCAGGGCACGTACGCGGACATGGTCTCCGGCATGGATGTCACACCGGGCGTCGGGATCGACTTCTCGGCCGTCGGAAACGTTCTGCTGTTCGTCTTGGTGCTCTATCTGGTGTCGGCGGCGTTGGCCTGGGCGCAGGGATACATCCTGAATATCGCACTGCAGCGCACTATCCGGAACCTCCGCGACAGCGTCGAGCGCAAGGTGCATCGGCTTCCGCTGAAGTACTTCGACTCGCACACTCGCGGTGAACTTCTGAGCCGTGTGACCAACGACGTCGACAACGTCTCGACCAGCCTGCAGCAGACGCTGAGTCAGTTGATCACCGCAGTGCTCACGGTGCTGGGCATCCTGGGAATGATGATCTGGATCTCGCCGTTGCTCGCTCTCGTCGCAGTGCTGACGGTTCCGTTGTCGTTCCTCGTCACCGCTGTGATCGCCAAGCGTTCCCAACCACATTTCGTGAACCAGTGGAAGCACACCGGCAAGCTCAACGGCCTGATCGAGGAGACCTACACGGGCCACGAACTGGTCAAGGCATTCGGGCGTCAGGCCGAGGTCGAGCGCGAATTCGGCGACCGCAACGACAAGCTGTTCGAATCGAGCTATCGCGCGCAGTTCATCTCCGGAATGATCATGCCCGCCATCATGTTTCTGGGGAACATCAACTACGTGATCATCGCGGTAGTCGGTGGATTGCGGGTGGCGTCGGGAACACTGAGCCTCGGTGAGGTCCAGGCGTTCATCCAGTACTCACGTCAGTTCACTCAGCCGCTCACCCAGGTCGGGTCGATGGTGAACCTCGTGCAGTCCGGTGTTGCGTCGGCCGAACGCATCTTCGCGCTGCTCGACGCCGAAGACGAGGAACCGGATCCGTCCAAGCCAGCTGTTGCGGAGAAGCACCTCGGTCGGGTGGCGTTCGAGAACGTGTCCTTCCGCTATCGCGAGGATCAGCCGCTCATCGAGAACCTCTCACTCGTCGCCGAACCCGGGAACCTCGTTGCCATCGTCGGTCCGACCGGTGCAGGCAAGACGACGCTCGTGAACCTGATCATGCGGTTCTACGACATCGATGCCGGACGCATCACCGTCGACGGCGTCGAAACGCGGGACATGACCCGCGACGAGTTGCGCGAGCAGACCGGCATGGTTCTGCAGGACACCTGGCTGTTCGGTGGCACCATCCGCGACAACATTGCCTACGGAGACCCGAACGCGAGCGAGGAGGAGATCCTCGAAGCTGCCCGGGTCAGCTACGTCGACAAGTTCGTGCACTCGCTGCCCGACGGATACGACACAGTGATCGACGAGGAAGGCAACAACGTCAGCGCAGGTGAGAAGCAGCTCATCACCATCGCTCGCGCATTCCTCGCGAAGCCGCTCATTCTGATCCTCGACGAGGCGACCAGTTCCGTGGACACGCGCACAGAACTGCTGGTTCAGAAGGCTACGGCTGCACTGCGCAGCGATCGGACCAGTTTCGTCATCGCCCACCGACTCTCGACCATCCGCGACGCCGACCTCATCGTCGTCATGGAGGACGGGCAGATCGTGGAGCAGGGTGACCACGACTCGCTCGTCGGTGCGGGTGGGGCGTACCACCGGCTGTACTCCTCGCAGTTCAGTTAGGGGCGGCTCCGCCGCCAGTGGCACGGTTAAGTGCATTGGGGTGCACCTATTCGTGCCACTGGCGCGGAGCGCCTAGGGTCTACACAGTGAGCGCTCCGAACGACCCCTTCTTCAGCATCGACACCCGGCTCGACGACCGCCTCGGCCGCACCGGGACGATCCACACCCCGCACGGCGACATCGCGACTCCCGCGTTCATTGCCGTCGGCACCAAGGCGACGGTCAAAGCGGTCTTGCCCGAGGCGATGAAGGAGCTCGGCGCACAGGCGGTGCTCGCCAACGCCTACCATCTGTACCTTCAGCCAGGGTCCGACATCGTGGACGAGGCAGGCGGTCTCGGGAAGTTCATGAACTGGGACGGCCCGACGTTCACCGACAGCGGTGGCTTCCAGGTCATGTCGCTCGGCGTCGGATTCAAGAAGGTCATCTCCATGGACGCCTCCCGGGTCGAGTCCGACGATGTCATCGCCGAAGGCAAGGAGCGGCTTGCGCACGTCGACGACGACGGGGTCACGTTCAAATCGCATCTCGACGGGTCCAGTCACCGGTTCACGCCCGAGGTGTCGATGCAGATTCAGCACCAGCTGGGCGCCGACATCATGTTCGCGTTCGACGAGCTGACGACGCTGATGAACACCCGTGGCTACCAGGAGATGTCGGTGGACCGGACGCAGGCATGGGCACAACGGTGTGTCCTCGAGCACGAGAGACTGACCGCCGAACGCGTCGGGAAGCCGTATCAGGCACTGTTCGGTGTGGTGCAGGGCGCGCAGTACGAGGATCTACGACGCAAGGCCGCCCACGATCTGGAGACCATCACCGGCGAGACCGGCCGAGGCTTCGATGGCTACGGCATCGGCGGAGCTCTGGAGAAGCAGAACCTCGGCACGATCACTCGCTGGGTGAACGAGGAACTGCCGGAACACAAACCGCGGCACATGCTCGGTATCAGCGAGCCCGACGACTTCTTCACCGCCATCGAGAACGGCGCCGACACCTTCGACTGCGTCAATCCCTCCCGAGTGGCCCGCAACGCGGCGATCTACGTCCCCACCGGACGGTTCAACATCAACACTGCCAAGCATCGACGCGACTTCACTCCGATCGACGAGAACTGCGACTGCTACACGTGCGCTCACTACACCAGGGCCTACATCCATCACCTGTTCAAGGCCAAGGAGATGCTGGCATCGACGTTGTGCACCATTCACAACGAGCGCTTCACCGTGAAACTCGTCGACGATATCCGAGAGTCGATTCAGCAGAACAGGTTTCACGAGTTCAAGGATGAGTTTCTCGGTCGTTTCTATTCTGCAAAGCAGTCGTGAGGTAGTCACCGAGTTCGTGCTGGAGGTTCTCGTCGAGCGTGCGGGCGAGGATCGCGGTGACGGAGTGGACCGCGAGTTCACGCATCTTCACCAGCATGTCCGTGGTCGCACCGACCTCGTCGTCACCGGGCAACCACCCCTCGCCGTGTAGGTCGACGATATGATTCTTCGCGGTACCGATCATATCTTTCGCAATGCCGTCTACAGCGGCGTGGATTCGTTCGTGCAGGTCGATGAGTTGCCCGATCGTGAAACCGTACTCGGACAACGACGAGAAACCGCTGAGCAGTTCCGGATCAGTGAAGATGCAGGTATCGCCGTCGACGCGAGCGAGGCCGAGCGCCTGCAACCTCGTCAGTTGATCACTGTCGCCGAGGAACTCGTCGACCATGTCCAGGGGAATCTCGACGACCTCGTCATTCGACCACTGCTCGGTGACGGCATTCTGGAGGCCGAGTACTTCGGCCAGATCCTTGCCGTTCTCCCAGCCGGTGATGAAGTCGCTGATGTGCGAGGTAGTGAAACCGCGCTGAAGAAGAACGTCGATGAGCCGTAGCCTCGCCAGATGAACGTCGTCGTAGATCCCGATGCGCCCACGCTTTTCGGGCGGAGGCAGCAGACCACGCTCGCGGTAGGCACGCACGTTGCGGGTGGTCGTGCCGGCGGCATGAGCAAGATCGTCGATCCGATACTCCACCGAGATTTCCTTCCGCCGGCACGCCCCTGTCGTTATACGGTAGCGGTCAACTCGATCTGCTCGGCCGGCTGGTACTCGCTGGTGGTGTAGTCGTCGTAGTCCACCGACTTCAATTGGCCGACGTACTGGCTGGCAAAGCCCGGGAACATCGTCGCATTGAACCCGTCCTCGGTGAGGTACCAACTCGAACAGCCGGAATTCCAGGTCGTCTTCTGCAAGCGCCGTTGCAGATCGACGTTGTACTCGCGTTGGCGGTCCTCGCGGACATCGAGGACGGAGTTTCGAGCCAGCGCATAGGAGATGGCGTCGACGAGATAGTCGATCTGCGCCTCCATGTAGACCAACGCCGAGCTGTGTCCCGGCCCTGAGTTGGGCCCGAAGGTGAAGTACATGTTCGGGTAGCCGGAGACGGCGATGGACTTGTAGGCCCGTGCGCCGGTTCTCCATTCGTCCGCAAGGATGCGGCCATCGCGACCGGATATCGGGACCGGTGTGCCGGTCTTCGACACGTCGAATCCCGTCGCGAACACGATGACGTCGGCCTGGTGCTCGATGCCTTCGACCGTACGAATTCCCTTGGGCGAGATCCGTGCAATGGGCCAGGTCACGAGCGTGCAGTTGTCCTTCTGCAGAGCCGGGTAGAAGTCACTGGTCATCAGCAGACGCTTGCATCCGGCCCTGAAGTCCGGGGTGAGTTGGCGTCGCAGCCAGTGATCTTTCACCTGGCGTCGTAGATGCAGTTTCCCGACGGCTTCGACGACGCGGGTCAGCGGCGAATTCCACACCACACCGAGTGCGACAGACTCGTGGCCCCAGAACCAGGCGGTTCGGACGAGGGACTGGGTGGCAGGGAAGCGGCGATAGACGTCCTTGGTGGCCTGCCGTGTTGCGAAGTTGGTGCGCGGCAGCGCCCACCCCGGGGTGCGCTGGAAGACCTTGACCGACCGGGCCACCTTCACCAGTTCCGGCACGATTTGCACTCCCGAGGCCCCGGTTCCGATGACTGCGACCTTCTTGTCGGTGAAGTCGTAGTCGTGATCCCAACGGGCACTGTGGATCTTGTGACCCTCGTACGTGTCGAGGCCACGGATCGACGGGAAGCTCACGTTCGCAAGAGGTCCCGACGCCATCACGACCGCGCGGGCCTGAACCGGAGGATGGCCGTCGAACGAGATTTCCCACACCGATGCGTTCTCGTTCCAGATCACTCCGGATACGTTGTGGCCGAACCGGAACAGCGGGCGGAGGCCGAAGTCGTCGACCATCCGCTCGATGTACTGCAGGATCTCGGCGCTCCCCGAGTACGTATGCGACCAATCAGGGTTCGGTGCGAAGCTGTACGAGTACAGCCTCGAAGGGATGTCGCACGCCGCGCCGGGATAGGTGTTGTCGCGCCACGTTCCGCCCGGCTCACGTCCGCGCTCGAAGATGGCGATGTTGTCGATTCGCTTTTGCTTCAAACGGATTGCGGCACCGATTCCGGCGAATCCACCGCCGATGATGGCAACTGACAGCGGCTCGCTCATGCGACGGGCTCGTAGGTGAGTTCCTTGGACCAGGTCGGTTGGGGTCGCAGCATCCTCTTCGGATATCTGGCGGTAACCCTGACCAGGGCGTCGGCGAATTTGTGGTACGGATGTGCCCTGTTGATGACGACGCCCGAGTGCCAACTGATGAATCGGTACATCGGTAGGCGTTTGGGGAATTCGCTTCGCTCGCCGACCTTCTTGAACCGTCGCATCGCCGTGTAGAGGCGTTCTTCGTCGACGCCCATCGCGACGATGTTGTCGCGCATCTTGTTGAGCAACGGGATGTAGCGCAGCGTCCCGATGATCAACGACGGGTTCATCCAGGCTCCGACGGTCTCGACGATGATCTTGCGCATCTTCGCGTGACCGAGAAGCTCGATGACCTGGAAATCGACTGCGAGATGTCGGGATTCGTCGGAATTGATTCGCTTGAAGACTTCCTGGCAGACCGGGTCGTCGATCTCGTCGACGATGAATTTCACCAGAGCGCCGTCGAGCGCGACCTCGAGCATCGGGATGACGGTGCCCAGCACCGCGAGCGAGGTCTGGTCCGAGTACTTGTCGAGCCAGTCGATCACGAGCTTGACGTTGACGTTGGGCTGCGGGATCTCGTCACCGTCGAGCATTCCCCACCTACGCATCAGAGCGAGTTCGGCATTGGCATGCTTCTGCTCCTCGGCGTGGAAGTAGGTGTAGATCTCCTTGAGGGTGTCGGTCGGGGCCTTTTGCGCCATGGCTGCGAAACCGCGCGCGCCGACGTTCTCGATCCACATCAGATCGGACATGAAGGGCTTGAGCTTGGTCCACAGCTCGGGGCTGATGGTCTCGGAACCCGGTGCATCCCAGTCGATATCGGCCAACGCCCACTGCTTGTCCTTGATCTTGACGAGCATCTCGTCGAAATCGAATGCCATGTCAGACTCCTACCTTCTCGGTGGTTTCCTGCGGTGCGAGGCGCCCAAGCAGCCCGAGCACTCGGGTGTACAGCGCCGGTGCGACGCGCTTGAGGCGCCACACGAGCTTTGCGTCGATCTGCGGGACGACGTAGAGGCGTCCGCGGTCGTACTTGTTGAGGGTGTCGACAGCGATCTTCTCCGGAGTGAAACCGGTTTTGCGCATGAGAGTTTCGGCCAGCTTCGCACCTGTTTCGGTGATTCGGCCGTCGACTGCGACGTTGGTCTTCACGAATGTGGGACAGAGCACGGTGACTCGCAGGCCGGTGCCGGAGAGCTCGGCAGCCATGGTCTCGGACAGGGACATGACGCCGGCTTTGCCCACGTTGTAGGGCGCCATGAGGGGAGCGGCGGCGAACCCTGCAGCCGAGGCGACGTTGATGAAACCGCCCTCACCTGCGGCTTTCATGACAGGGGCGAAGGTTTCACACCCGTGCACGACACCCCAGAGGTTGATGCCCAGGGCCCAGTTCCAGTCCTCGAAGCCGATCTCGCCGACCGGCGTGCCGCCGATGCCGACGCCCGCGTTGTTGACGACGAGGGTGGGTGCTCTGCCGAAGGTCAATTCGGCGAACAGCGCGAGGTCCTCGACCTGTTCGCGCAGCGCGACGTCGCAGACGACGGGGTGGGCAGTGCCGCCGGTGGCGGTGATGAGCGCGACGGTGTCCTCCGCGCGGGGGAGGGAGATGTCGGCGCAGATCACCTCGCCACCACGGCGGGCCAATTCGAGGGCGAACGCGCGACCGATGCCGCTGCCGGCACCGGTGACGACCGCGCGAGCGTTGTAGGACGGAGTCATGTGATTAGACTCATGCTGATTGAGCCATTTGTCAATGGCTCAATAGATAACGACTTGGCCCTAGTGGCACGGTTGAGTGTGTTGGGGTGTACGTAACCGCGCCTCTGGCGGCGGAGCCGCGGGTCTGCCGGCTGGCTGCGGGGTCTGCGGGCCTGGCTGCGGGGTCTGTCGGCCTGGCCGCGCAGGTTGCAGCGAGCGCGCGCGTTGCAACACGCGCGCTCGCTGGAAGGTGCGCGAGGGGCCGGGGTCGAGACCGAATGAGCCGTTCGCTCAATAAGCCCCAACCCCCCGGAACCCCTAGACGGACACGGACTCCTGGTAGCTCGGCTCGCGCTTCTTGATGTACGAGATGACCCGGTACGTGATCGGCATGACCATCACCTCGACGAGCGTTTTCCACACGAACCCGACGATGACGTAGTTGACGAAGTCAGCCCACGTCGTGATGCCGATGACGCCTGCGGCGATGGAGCAGAAGATGAGGGTGTCGAAGAATTCGCCGACGATCGTCGAGCCGATCAGTCGGGCCCAGAGGTGCTTTTCCTTGGTCCGTTCCTTGATCGCGACGAGAACGAGCGAATTGAGCATCTGCCCCACGAAGTACCCGGCGAGACCGGCGAGCACCAGCCGAGGGACGACGCCGAGGACGGTCTCGAGGGACTCTTGGTTTTCGTAGAAACTCGCCGACGGCAGTTCGATGGTGATCCAGAAGCACGCTGCGGCGAGAATGATCGAGCCGAAGCCCAGGTAGATCGCGCGGCGCGTGGCCTTGAAGCCGTAGACCTCGCTGAGCACGTCGCCGAGGATGTAGGCGAGCGGGAAGAGGAAGAACGCGCCGTCGGTGTTGATGGGCAGGATTTGGAGCGGTCCGAGCATGACGTCGGACGAGGCGAAGAAGGCGACACCTTTGCTGGCGGCCACGTTCGAGATCAGCAGCGTCGCCACGAAGAGGGCGACGATGGTGGGGTAGTAACCCCGGCTGATGTGGGCGAACGTGGCCTGCCCAGACTCTGTGCCGCCGTCGGGGGCGGTGTGTTCGGTAGTAGTCACCGTTCGATCCAAGCACCGAGACGACGATGGGCGCGAATCCCGCGAGGGACGCGCGCCCATCGAGGCGGATCGCCGATCAGGCGACGCGGCCACCGACGGTGACGCGGTAGGCGTAGGTCCCGGCGATCATCGTGACCGGAATGGTCACCAGCAGACCGAGGCCGATCGGAATCGCACCGACGATGTTGAGGCCGAACAGGGCGAGCGCGAGCACAGCGCGTCCTGTCGCATTGCAACGTGACCTCGATCGGTGAGCAGGTCAGAGATTCGAGGGATCGAACACCCACGGATCGCGCGGTACCTGCGTCGGCTTCCACTGCTCGAGCAGTTCCTCGGCGTTCTTCGCATCGGGCATGCCGAGGGAGGCGGTGATGAGCGCCCACGCGTCGGGTCGTTCGCGCAGCGTCACCGCGCCGTCCCGCTTGGCGAGACGCTTGCCCTCGACGTTCAGAGCGAGGGGTACATGGACGTAGGTGGCGGGGGTGAGGCCGAGGAGCTGGGCGAGGTAGCCCTGCCGCGGCGCGGAGGTGAGGAGGTCGTCGCCTCTCACGATCTGGTCGACGCTTTGCGCGCCATCATCGACGACGACGGCGAGATTGTAGGCGGGCACGCCGTCGGATCGGCGGAGGACGAAGTCGTCCACCTGGCCTCGGAACAAGCCGTGCAACTGATCGACGATGGTGAATTCGGTTACCTGCGAACGTAATCGGATGGCAGGTGGGCGGTACTTCGCTGCCTTTTGGTCTGCGGTCAGATTGCGGCAGGTTCCGGGATATGCGCCGTCAGGAGCGTGTGGCGCGGATGCGGCCTGCAGGATTTCCCGACGCGTACAGAAGCATTCGTACGTCATCCCGGTTGCGGTGAGCGTGCGAATCGTAGCGTCGTAGACCTCCCGACGCTCGGATTGCCGCATGACGTGCCCGTCCCAGTCGATCCCGATTGCCGCGAGGTCTTCGAGTTGACGCTGCTCGGAGCCGGCCTTGACGCGATCGAGGTCTTCGACGCGCATCACGAACCGACGGCCGGTGGAGCGGGCGAACAGCCAGGCGAGCAATCCCGTTCGGAGATTCCCGAGATGTAGATCGCCCGAGGGACTGGGGGCGAAGCGTCCGGCGGGCATGGGGAGATCCTAGTTTCACGCTCGTTGGGGGTTGTGATGGTGGGCGGTGCCTGACCGGCGGTCGCCGCGTTCGCCACAAGCTGGGATCTGGGCTCGCCCAAGACCGACCAGATGTTGGTGTTGTAAATTGCATCTACCGTATGGGCGAACTGCGCCTGGTGTCCGAAGCGTCGATTCGGCGCGCTCACCAACGACTGGCAGACGTGGCAGGTCTGCGCAGGGAAGAGCCGTTGGTGGCCTTTCCCGGCGAAGTACCAAAGTCCTCTTCGGGATGCTCTCGCACTCGCTGAATCCACCAACTGCACCCGCACTCACTTGGCCGCCGAACTGTGCTGGACGCACGCACATCTGCGCACTGTGCTCGGTGAAGTCGACACTCGACCGACATTGACCGTGGTACGCAGACCTACCGCATGATTGGGTCAGTCGGTACTCGTGGGAGAGGTTAACCGACAAAGGGGAATCGCTGCGCCGGTCGATACAGTGTCCAGGAAAAGAAGAACCCCCGCGGCCTAGCTGCCGAGGGGGAGACTCCATGTGTTTACGAGGGACCTTGTCCTCGTATCTACAGTCGACAGTAGCGGAAGGCCCAACAGATGCCAAAGCACGCGGCGATCCTCGCGGTCAACAAGCATCTGCACCCCGTCCGCCTGGCTACCTACTCCTCCCGGTGCGGCAACGATCCGTACCTCGCGCTAGAGCTCTACAAATGGAACCTGCAGCTGTCCTCGGCGTTTCAGCAAGTGTTGGCAATCACCGAAGTAGCGCTCCGCAACACCATCGACGAACAACTCCGCTCCTGGAACGCTAACCAGCCGCACCATAGCCAGACCGGAACGACACACGGAGCACACTGGCTGATCGACCCAGCACGCCCACTGAACTCACTGACCAGGGACTCACGAAAATCCGCTCGTAAGCATGCCACCGATGCAGACGGGACCCGAGATGTGGCGCACCCCCCGCAAAGGCGCACCAATCAACCACGACGACATCCTTGCGCAGATCACCTTCGGTGTCTGGCCGAAACTGCTTCCCACCAAAGACACTCCGACGCCGGCTTCCGCGGTCGAAGAATCCTCTGGCAGCAAGCACTGCACCACGCATTCCCTCACAACAACAGTGACCCCAATGGTTACATCGTCGCCGACCGCGCCGCCCGTCTTCACGGTCTACGTAACCGCGTCTCGCACATGGAACCATTGCTCGGGGTGAACATCATCGCCCGGACATAACGATGCGCTACGCCTCCTGGCTGCAATTAGCCCTGAGGTCCGCGACTGGCGCGCCGGGATGAGCACGGTGATCGAGACCCGTAGAAAATGCCCGATTGAACTTTGAGCGCCACGTAACTGACCAACCGCCCGACTTTCGTCCGCCGAGCTGCGTATCTCCACTGTGCAGCTCCATGACGCGTCAACCGCTCGTACGCGTATTTGAGGCTACGTATTCACAGGCAGCTTTTGGCCGTGGAAACCTCACATTGTAAGAAGTCGGACTCGGGCAATCGGGTCGTCTACCGGCGGGCAACCGCATCGATTGTCGCCGATGACATGCGGTCTCGAAGGGTACTTTTCAAGGTCGACGTCAAGGTTTCTTGACGGTGCGGTAACTGTCGTTCACGCCGAGTATGCGACAAGCTGGCTAGGGGTGTTCTGCAAGATTCCTACAAGTTGTTTGTGGCCGTGTCGGACGGTCGCCTGCAGTACAGCTGGGGTCGCCGATTGGACTGTCATTGCGCCTGGGTCGAGCGTTTCTGTGTCCGCTCGACGCGTTGTCGTTGCCGGACCCCGTACGCGGCGTCTGTGACGGCGGTGTCGTCCTCGAGACCCGATCCGAGTGCACCGCCGATGGTGGCGATCGATGCCAGCAGCCAGGCGAGCGTGAGGTAGTCGGAGAAGCTCACCGCATGTCCGAGCGTGCTGGAAAGCAGCTGAGGGGGTAACGCGATCGATGCGGTGAGCAGAAGTAGACCGAACAAGGCAATGTGCAGAACGAGAACGCCGATGACCAGGGTGACGACGGTGGCGGTGTTGTACAGCACGGACCGTTCGCGCTCGTCCGGCGCCGTCGGCCGCTCCCACAACCGGTGATCGAGGACCAGCCAGAACACCATCGCCGCAATTGACAGCAACGTCGCTGCACTCATGCGCCATGGGCCCATCATGTCGGCGAACAGCCAGATCGTGCTCGTCGCCAAGGCGAACGCACCGGTAGCGAACGCGCCGACAAGTACCTTCGACAGCCCGGTGACAAGCCGCCACGGCCGATTCGCACGCACCATCCCCGACAGCAGGCGCACTCGCCGTAACCCTGCGGGAGCGAAATAGCGCACGCCGTCAGCGATCTGCTGGGAAGGAAACCGCCTCCGCGTACCGGGCGGTGCGAGTGTCGGTTCACCGAGGATGCACGCGATGGCGAGTTCGGCGACGGCACGGACTCGGTCCTCGATGCGAATCCCGCCGACGGCGGCGATGGAAACGAGCGCGAACTGATGTGCGACGCTGACGTCGGCGACCACCGGCACGGTGTCCTCGCGCCGCGGTAGATCAGTGAGGTAGACGACGACGTCATCCTTCTCCGACGATGGTTCGACTGCGTCGATCACGTCTGCGAAGTCGGCGTGCTCGTCGGAGAGGTAAGGCTCGCTGCGCACGGACACAGTCCACCGGCGCTCGTCGCGGTCTCGACGTCGCAAGCGTTCCGGTAGGTACTCGGCCAGTCGTTGCGCGAAGACCGTGGGCTTGCCTGGGTCGGCGATCAGCAGGACCGACACCACCCCGACAGCTTCAGGAGGTCGTGCTCGTGGCCCTTGATCGTGTTCGTTCCCCGACATCGTGTGAGCGTACGCGCGTCAACCGGCTGCGGATGCAGAACCGCGGCATGCAGCACGCAGAGGGCGCGCGGCCCCGCTGAAACCATGAATTCCACTGACACACCTTGGAATTGAAGACACAGCATCGGCGCATCCGGCATCTACTCAGTCCGGTCGATGCATGTTGTGCTCTCGGCTGACCGGGCGGAAACTGTCGTTTTCGTGGCTGAGTGATGTGAGCACGAGCGACGTCACCGGGGCACTAGGAATGCCAAACCGCCACGCCCACACGCCCGGCGTCGACGTGGCGAGTTGCTACTCGGGCGACATCACGAGGACGGGGGCGTCGTCGCCGTCGTCGACATGCAGCGGCCCGTCGGACGCGCGGCGGTGTGGACCCCGCTGGCGAAGTTGGCGTGCCGACTCGGCGGTTCGGACATCGAGGCTCTCCCATGTACCGCGATGGCGCCACCCATGCGCGCTCTTTCGGCTCGCGCCGTCCGCGGCGGCCACATCCAGATCCGCGTCGGGACGGTCAGCTCTCGCCCAGGAGAGCCGAATTGATGAGCGCTCGCCGCCGTTGCTTCAGTTTGGGTACGACCAGGCGACACTCCCCGGTGAGTTTTCGCTCTGACCGAGGTCCAATCGATCATGACGACACAGACAGTTTCCGTTCCCGGTACCCAACAGTGCTCACCGCTGTAAGCGCTCTGACGGACCGCACGAACATCGTCGTTCCCTCGCCCCACCACATAGAACACCAATCGAACCAGGAGCAATCATGGGCCTCATCACCTTGGAGCTTTTCGCAACCCTCGACCTCGTCGCGCAATCACCCGGAAGCCCCGAGGAAGATCCCGAGAACTTCCCCTTCGGTGGTTGGCAGGCTCCTCTCATCGACCAGGTCTCCGGGGCGCAAGTTGTCGCCGCATACGAGGGCACGGATGCGCTCCTGCTCGGACGGCGCACCTACGACATCTTCGCCGCGTACTGGCCGAACCGAAATGATTCGTTCGCGACGTTGTTCAACGCGATACCCAAATACGTGGCCTCGCGCGGCACACCCGATCTGCTGTGGGACGGTTCGACCCAACTCGGGCCGGACCTGGTCGGTGCGGTGCGTGAGATCCGAGATCGACACGACCACATCAAGGTGGTCGGAAGCCTCGATCTGGTTCAGACTCTGTTGCGGGAGAAGCTCTTCGATCGACTCGATCTGTGGGTGCATCCCATCCTTCTGGGAGTGGGAAAGAAAGTGTTCGCCAACGGCACCGTGCCCAGCAACCTGACGTTGCTCGAGCCACCGGCCGTCGGCGGCACAGGCACCGTGTACCTGCGCTACGGCCTCGACGCCGGAACCCCGGGGGCCGGCAACATGGACGACGTGCAGGGCGGCTGATCGTCAGTTCTCGCCCAACAGAGCCGAGCGCTGCTCGTCGACCACGGCCCGAATCGCGTCGACCACCGCCGACACCTCCGGCCGTCGCAGCGTTTCGCTTCGGGTGACGAGCCAGTACGTCAGTTTCACTGCGATGGCGTCGGGCAGGATTCGTTGTAGGTCGGGGTGGCGGTCGGCCATGAAGCACGGCAGCAGTCCGATACCCGCAGACGCTCGGGTGGCCTCGACGTGGACGAATACGTTGGTCGAGGTCACCGATTCGCGCATCGTCGGGGTGAAGTTGGGTGCCAGATCGAGATCGTCGACGTGCAGCATCGAGTCGATGAAGTAGATGAACGGGTGCGCGGCCAGCTCGGCCGGGATCTGCGGCGTTCCGTGTTCGTCCAGGTAAGTCTGAGATGCGTACAGGCCGAGCCGATAGTCCCCGAGTCGGATCGCCTCGGCGCGGTGCACCTGCGGTTGGCCGACGACGATCTCGATATCCAAGGCCGATCGCTGCTGCGACGCACGCCGGGTGACGGCGACTATCTCCACCGACACCCGAGGATGTGTTCGCTGCACCCGCGCTGCTGCCGGGGCGGCGATGTAGGCGCTGAAGCCGTCGGTCGCCGAAATGCGCACCACACCCTCCAGCGCACCGGCGTCGGTCGAGACCAGCGTGCGCAGTGCGTCCTCGACTGCCTCGGCCGCGGTCAAAGCGCCGCGGCCCAACTGTGTGAGCTCCCAGCCTCCACCGGCCCGCGTCAGCACTCGCCCGCCGAGCGTGTCCTCGAGCGCGGCGATGCGTCGGGAAATGGTCGTGTGGTTGATCCCTAGGTCGTCGGCCGCGGAACTGTAGCGACCGGTTCGGCTGACAGCGAGTAGCACCAGTAGGTCGTCTGCACTGGGGATCTTCGCGCCACCGAGGGTCATGTCTGCATTTTTGCAGATCGGATCTGCGTTCATGGCTCTTGCGTCGACAAAGATCTGCACCAATACTCAGGACAACCCGCCAATGTGTGGTCTGTCACAACAATGAACCTGAAGTGCCGAGTAACACAGGAGAATCAATGAGCGTCGATCAGCCGCTGGCAGGACGGTCCGAACCGGACCCCGATGCGACACCCTCAGGCCTCAAGAAGGTCGTCGGTGCCTCGATGGCAGGCACCATCGTCGAGTGGTACGAGTTCTTTCTCTACGGAACCGCCGCGACACTGGTGTTCTCCAAGATCTTCTTCGCCGCCGGAACAAGCGAGCTCGACGCCATCCTGGCCGCATTCGTCACCTACGCCGTCGGCTTCGTCGCACGGCCGTTGGGCGGCATCGTATTCGGTCACTACGGTGACAAGTACGGCCGAAAGAAATTGCTGCAGTTCAGTCTTGTCCTCGTCGGTGGCGCCACCTTCCTCATGGGCTGTCTGCCGACATTCGAGGCAATCGGCTACTGGGCACCCGCACTGCTGGTGACTCTGCGGTTCATCCAGGGATTCGCCGTCGGTGGCGAATGGGGAGGCGCGGTTCTCCTTGTCGCAGAACACAGTCCGAACAAGAGTCGAGGCTTCTGGGCAAGCTGGCCGCAGGCCGGCGTCCCTGCAGGTAACCTGCTGGCGACCGTCGCGTTGTTGGTTCTGACGACAACCCTGTCCGACGAGGCATTCCTCAGCTGGGGTTGGCGCGTCGCGTTCTGGCTGTCCGCGGTCATCGTGTTCGTCGGCTACTACATCCGCACCAAGGTCTCCGACGCCCCGATCTTCCTCGAGGCACACAAGCAAGCCGAGGTCATCAAGGCAGCGTCGTACGGTGTGTTCGAGGTCGTCAAGCGTTACCCACGTGGCGTGTTCACGGCCATGGGCCTGCGTTTCGGTGAGAACGTCATGTACTACCTCGTCGTCACCTTCTCCATCACGTACCTGAAGGTGGAGGTCGGTACCGACACCTCGACCATCCTGTGGTGGATGCTCATCGCCCACGCTATCCACTTCTGCGCAATTCCGTTGGTGGGCAGGCTTGCCGACCGAATCGGCCGTCGTCCGGTGTACTTCGTCGGTGCCGTCACGGCAGCAACGTGGGGCTTCTTCGCGTTCCCGATGATGAACAGCGGTCACAACGTCGTCATCATGCTGGCCATCATCATCGGACTGCTGTTCCATGCCTTCATGTACGCCACACAGCCGGCGATCATGGCAGAGATGTTCCCGACGCGCATGCGGTACTCCGGTGTGTCCCTTGGCTACCAGGTCACTTCGATCGTCGCCGGTTCGCTCGCCCCGATCATCGCGGTGAAGCTGCTCGACATCTACGGCTCGTCGGTTCCGATCGCCTGGTACCTGGCCGGTGCCTGCTCCATCACCGTGGTCGCCGTCGTCATCGCTCGTGAGACGAAGGGATTGGCGCTCGAGAGCATCGACATCGCCGACGCCAAGAACCTCGCCACCGAGGCGGAACTGGCGAAGGCCGGCCTGAAGTGACCGATTTGGCCGGGCGTTCCGCGCTGGTGACGGGCGGGGCGTCGGGGATCGGCGCTGCGTGTGCCCGTCGATTGGCTTCGCACGGTGCGAAGGTCACGATCGCCGACGTCGACGAGGTTGCGGCCAAGGAGTTGGCCGTCGAATTACGCGGTGACGCGTGGGCAGTGGATCTGCTCGACGTCTCGGCGTTGGAGGACTTGTCGCTCGACGTCGACATTCTCGTCAACAATGCGGGAATTCAGACCGTCGCTCCGATAGTCGATTTCGAGCCGGCAGCGTTTCGTCGGATTCAGACGTTGATGGTGGAGGCCCCGTTCCTGTTGATTCGCGCGGCGCTGCCCGGGATGTACGCCCGAGGGTTCGGCAGGGTGATCAATCTGTCGTCCGTGCACGGTCTCCGAGCATCCGAGTACAAGGTTGCGTACGTGACCGCGAAACATGCCCTCGAAGGTCTGTCGAAGGTGACTGCTCTCGAAGGTGGCAAGTACGGCGTGACCAG
Organism: Rhodococcus sp. FG69; assembly: GCF_057808915.1. Lineage (NCBI taxonomy): Bacteria > Bacillati > Actinomycetota > Actinomycetes > Mycobacteriales > Nocardiaceae > Rhodococcus > Rhodococcus sp. FG69. The sequence goes on from NZ_JBMDIX010000003.1 coordinate 90,752, forward strand.
CAACTGCGTCAACCCGGGGTATGTGCGAACGCCGTTGGTGGAGAAGCAGATCAGGGATCAGGCTGCGGCCCACGGGATCGACGAGGACCAGGTGCTCGAAAAGGTCATGCTGACCGAGAGTGCGATCAAGAGACTCGTCGAGCCCGAGGAAGTCGGATCGCTCGTCGGGTGGTTGGCCTCCGCTGACGCAAGCATGGTCACGGGTGCGTCCTACACGATGGACGGCGGTTGGTCTGCGCGGTAAGTGCAGCGAGACGAACAATGACGCACGCACGGGCTGTCGAGCCCGTGCGTGCGTTCTTCGTCCGGCGGTGATGCAGCGGATCAGACCGTTCGGCCCAGCTGGGCCAGCACCTTCGTCTGCCGGTCGGCGTCGGCGGGGACCTGCACTTCAGGCCCGCAGACCCCGTCCATCCGGATGTTGTCACCCATCTCGGCGATGAACGCCTCGACGAAATCGAGGTCCTCGTCGGCGATGCTGTCGTCCAAACCGGTCGGGTGGGCAATGTCCCACGCGTGCACGATGAGGTCGAGGCAGTAGAACGATCGAATGGACGACGCCAGGTCGGTGCGTCCGAAATGCCCGTCGTATTCCAGATTTGCTCGCGCCGGATCGTCGAGAATGTCCTGCATTGCGTCCCGGGTGTGCACCCACGCAGCGACCGGGTCGTCGTCGACGGCGGGGCAATCGGGGATGGTCAGCCCGACAGGCGTCAGAGCACCGCGTTGAGTGTCGAGGATGTGGCGGACGACGTCACGGAGGGTCCATCCGGCGCAGGTCGAGGCGGTGTCCCACTTGTCCGAGGGCACAGCGTCGATGCGCGTCGTGAGTGCGGCTGCGAGCCTGCGGTAGCGGTCGGCGGTCGTTTCGGTGGAGGTCATGTCACAGATTCTGCGGCAATTCTCGCGAGTCGAACACGAAAAAGCCCCTGCGACGTATCGCAGGGGCTGTCCCGTTGGCGGAGGATAGGGGATTTGAACCCCTGAGGGCGTTAACCCAACCCGCGTTCCAGGCGAGCGCCATAGGCCACTAGGCGAATCCTCCGTGGGGAAGCATACCGGGTCACCCCCTCCATCTCCCAAACGGGCCGGTCCGTGATCGCTTGAACGGCACATTCATACGATCTGACAGCTTCCAGGCGCCTGTCGAGCGGCCGCAGCGAGGGGCACCGACCCGTCGGCCTCGCGGGTACGGCTACACTCTTCAATGGATCCCGCGCGGCGCGCATCCTGTGAACTCCCCCAGGGCCGGAAGGCAGCAAGGGTCAATGGGCTCTGCCGGGTGCGCGGGGTCCCCTTTATTTTGTGGATCAACACAGTCGAGGGACCAGACACCGAGAGGCCGCTCCGCATGCCAGCGCAAACCCAGTTGGGTCTGATGAACCATGAGGAGCTCGCCTCAGAGCACGAGCGTCAGGCTGTGAAGTACGAGCAGTTGAAGGCCGAGAATCTTGCTCTGGACCTCACCCGCGGAAAGCCGTCGCCCGAGCAGCTCGATCTCGCTGCAGGCCTGCTGACGCTCCCCGGCGAGGACTTCCGCGACGGCAACGGCACGGACTGCCGCAACTACGGCGGTTTGGGCGGTCTTCCCGAGCTGCGTGCAATCTTCGGTGAGTTGCTGAACATCCCGGTCAAAAATCTGGTGGCAGGCAACAACGCGAGCCTGGAAATCATGCACGACCTCGTCGTATGGGCGTTGCTGCACGGATTGCCGGACTCTCCTCGCGCCTGGTCGGCCGAGCCGAACATCAGGTTCCTGTGCCCGGCCCCCGGATACGACCGGCACTTCGCGATCACCGAGAGCTTCGGTATCGACATGATCTCCATCCCGATGCTGCCCGACGGCCCGGACATCGCGGAGATCACCAGGTTGGTTGCTGCGGACCCGCAGATCAAGGGAATGTGGGCAGTCCCGAACTACTCGAACCCGACCGGCGCTGTGTACTCCGAGGAGATCGTTCGGACGCTGGCGACCATGCCTACTGCGGCTCCGGACTTCCGTCTGTTCTGGGACAACGCGTATGCGGTGCACCCGATCGCAGAAGAGTTCGCCCCCTCGTACGACGTGCTGGGTTGGGCTGCCGAGGCAGGGAACGCCAACCGGCCGTTCGTGCTTGCATCGACGTCGAAAATCACGTTCGCCGGAGCCGGCGTCAGCTTCTTCGGTAGCTCCGACGAGAACCTGGAGTGGTACCAGAAGCACCTCGGTAAGAAGAGCATCGGACCGGACAAGCTCAATCAGCTTCGCCACCTGCGGTTCTTCGGTGATGCCGAGGGTGTTCGCGCCCACATGGCGAAGCATCGCGACATCCTGGCACCCAAGTTCGCGCTGGTTCAGCAGATTCTCGACGACCGACTCGGTGCGTCCAAGATCGCTTCGTGGACCGAGCCGAAGGGCGGTTACTTCATCTCGCTCGACGTGCTCGAGGGAACGGCGGCTCGGTCGATCGATTTGGCGAAGAACGCCGGAATCGCGTTGACGGGCGCAGGGTCTGCATTCCCGTACAAGAAGGACCCGCTCGACCGGAACATTCGCCTCGCCCCCAGCTTCCCATCGCTCGACGAGCTGGAGAAGTCCATGAACGGCGTCGCGACCTGCGTTCTGCTGGCCGCGACGGAAAAGCTGCTCCGCAGCTAGTGGCGCGGAGCGCCCTCTAGTGCCCTACGACTACCGCGCCTTCAGGGGCGTCCGGTAGCAACCCCGGCTTGACGACGATCGCCGAGACGGCCGCGCCGAGCAGGAAGATTCCTGTCGCCCACCAGAACGTCGTGGTGTAGCTGGCAACCTCGGCGTGTGCGGCAAGGGCCTGGGCACTCGCTGCTGTCGCCATGTTGTCGGTGACGTAGTTCGCCGCAGCCGTTGCCGCAATGGTGCTCAGCAGCGCGGTACCGATCGATCCGCCGATTTGCTGCATCGTGTTGACGGTCGCCGACGCCACTCCGGAATCGTCGGGGTCGACACCCGAGATTGCGCCCTGCATTGCTGGCGCCATCGTCGCGCCGAGCCCGAGACCCATGATGACGAGGCCGGGCAGGATGTGCGTCGCATAGCTGGAATCGACGTCGATCTGCGTGAGCAGTCCCATGCCGAGCGCCGCGACGAGGAGTCCTCCAGTCATGAGGATTCGTGGTCCGAATCGTGGCAGCACGATCGCTGTCGACAACGTTGCAGTGACGATGAGCGCGCCGATCATCGGCATGAACGCGAAACCGGTGCTGATCGGAGTGAAACCGAGTGTGTTCTGCAGGTAGTAGGTCAGGAACAGGAACACTGCGAACATGCCTGCGCCGGAGATGAATACGGCGAGGAAGGATCCGGCTCGAGTGCGGTCGAGGATGATCCGGAGCGGAAGCAACGGATGTTCTACGCGCTGCTGAATTCCGAAGAACACTCCGAGCAATACGGCGCCTACCACCAGGAACGCGATGGTGACAGTGTTGCCCCAGCCGTCGGACTCGGCGTGCGCGAAGCCGTAGACGATGGCGAAGAGTGCTGCCGACACGGTGACGGTGCCCGGGATGTCCAGGCGTGGCCGCACGTCGACCTTGTGCTTCGCCAGCAGGACGAACCCGGCGACGAACGCGAACGCTGCGAAGAAGAGGTTGATGTAGAGACTCCAGCGCCAGTTGGCCCACTCGGTGAGCATTCCGCCCAACAGGAGTCCGAGTGCGCCGCCGCCGCCGGCGATCGCACCGAAGATGCCGAATGCCTTCGCGCGTTCCTTCGGATCGGTGAACGTGGTCGCGAGGAGGGACAGGGCCGCCGGTGCCAGTAGGGCGCCGAACACGCCTTGACCTGCTCGTGCGGCGACCAGCATGCCGAAGTTGACTGCCGCCCCGCCGACCGCGGACATCACGGCGAAACCGACAAGGCCTACGAGGAAGGTGTTGCGACGACCGAAGAGGTCGCTGAGTCGGCCGCCGAGCAGCAGGAGGCTGCCGAAAGCGAGCGCGTAGGCGGTGACGACCCATGAGCGGTTGCTGTTGTCGAACCCGAGGTCGAGCTGCGCGGCGGGGAGTGCGATGTTCACGACGGTGGCATCGAGCACCACCATGAGCTGGGCGAGACCCAGCGTGGCCAGGATCAACCAACGATTTCGGTGGGACTTGGCTTCGGTGGTTTCCCCCGTTGCCAGTTCTGACGACGTGGTGTCGTCGGGTGACAATGCGGTCATGGTGTTCCTTCGATCGACTATGCGGAGGTGTATCCTCCGGATAGAGCGAAGATAGCAGTTAAGTGGAGGTATTGCCTCCGCTTATCGGGTGAAACGGACACGCATTGACTGTGAAAGACGACACATGCATCAAGAAGCCGCTGCGGGCCGATGCCGAACGCAATCGCCGACGCATCGTCGATGCGGCGCGTGAGCTGTTCGCCTCTCGCGGGATCGACATCACTCTCGATGACGTCGCGGCTCACGCGAAGGTCGGCGTCGGGACGGTGTATCGGCGGTTCTCCTGCAAGGAAGAACTGATCGACGGGGTGTTCGAGCAACGCCTCGAGGACATGCTGGCCAGTGCAGAAGAATCGTTGCTGGTCGAGGATCCCTGGGATGGTCTGGTCATGTTCCTCACGAAGCTGTTCGAAGGGATATCGGCAGACAAGGGCCTCGGTGACGTCGTGCTGGGTACCGACGAGGGCTGCAATGGGATCGCCAAGATGCGTGAACGGATCGAGCCGTTCGTCGAACGAATTGTCATTCGTGCGAAAGATTCGGGTCGCCTACGAGCTGATGTCGAGGTCAACGACCTCTTCCCGCTGATCGGGATGGTCAGCGCAGCGTCCGAGTTCATGGGCTGCGTGGAGCCCGCGAACTGGAAGCGCTATTTCGCGATCGTCATGGATGGTCTGCGAGCCGATTCAGGTATGTCCGCGCTGCCCGGTCGTGCGCTGACTACGGACGAGATCACCGCTGCGAAAGCCGAGATGCATCGTCGACGTCGGTGAAATGGAGAATCTCCCGACCGATTACCGCAGGATAGTGTGATCCGCTCAACCCTCCTTTCATTTTGTGTGCCCCATCACGTATGGTCCGTTTCGAAGTCTTACTACCGCTCGGTAAGGAGCGGTCGGACGTACGGGGGGTTCTCACGCATGCGGGTGTCACGGATATTCGGTTCGGCAATCGGTGCCGCGGTGTTGGTCGCGACGGTGATGACGCCGCTCGCGTCGGCGCAACCGCCCTCGGGATCGTCGACAGGCTCGACCGGGGCGTCCGACTTCTACACGCCCCCGAGTCCGTTGCCTGCGGGCGCGCCGGGTGATGTTCTCCGCACCGAGCCGTCGCCGCTGGCGATCTCGGTACCCGGAATCGGCGGGACACTTCCGGGTGTCGCCACACGAATCATGTACCGCAGCACCGATTCCAACGACGCTCCGAACGCGGTGACCGGAACGTACATCGATCCTGCCGCGGACTGGACAGGACCTGGGCCGAGGCCGCTCGTCGTGCTGGCCCCCGGCACCCAAGGGCAAGGCGATCAGTGCGCGCCGTCGCGGATGCTGAACCGCCTCATCACCTACACGCCTCCGCTGGGATTCATGGTCGAGTACGAAATTCTCGCCGCGTACTCTCTGTTGTCTCAGGGCTACGGCGTCGTGATCACCGACTACGAGGGACTGGGTACGCCGGGTGCGCACACCTATGTCAACCGAGCTTCCGAAGCGCACGCGGTTCTCGACGCTGTCCGGGCTGCCCAGAACCTGCAGGGCACCAAGATCTCCGCGGACGGACCCGTTGCGGCCTACGGGTATTCGCAGGGCGGCGGTGCGGCAGCTGCTGCAGCCGAACTGGCCGGTGAGTACGCCCCCGAACTCGACCTCGTCGGCACCTACGCCGGCGCCCCGCCCGCGGACCTGAAGCAGACGCTCGATCAGGTGGACGGAACCATTTTGACCGGTGTCATCGGATACACCCTCAACGGACTACTCGAATCCGATCCCGGTCTGCGGCCGATCATCGACGCGAACATCAACGACGCAGGGAGGGCGATGCTGAACCTGGTCGCCAATCAGTGTGTCGGCGAGACGATTCTGACCGTGGGGCTGCACCGAACCACCGAGTACACCACCACCGGCGAACCGATGTCTGTTGTGCTCGACCGGTTGCCGATAGCGCAGGAAATCCTGTCGAAGAACAAGATCGGCGAACGTACCCCGACGGCTCCGGTGCTGATCCAGTCCGGCACGTCCGACGACATCGTTCCGCACGGACAGGCCGTCGAACTCGGCGGCGCGTGGTGCAGCAAAGGTGCCACGGTTCAGCTCAGTGCCGCGCAGGTTCCGGCGATCGTTCCCGGATCGGGTGCAGGACACCTCATCCCGGACCTTCTCGGTATCGGCGAGGCACAGAACTGGATCAAGGATCGCTTCTACGGAGTGCCTGCGCCGACCAACTGCTGATCATGTGTGGCTCGCGAGTCAGCGCGGGCCGTACATGATCACGGCGACGCCGGCCAGACAGATCAACGCGCCGGTGACGTCCCACCGGTCGGGGCGGAAGCCGTCGGCGACCATCGCCCACGCCAGCGACCCTACGACGAAGACGCCACCGTAGGCCGCGAGTATGCGACCGAAGTTGGCGTCGGGCTGGAGCGTCGCAACGAAGCCGTACGCGCCGAGTGCGATCACCCCTGCGCCGATCCAGATCCAGCCGCGGTGCTCACGGATGCCCTGCCAGATCAGCCATGCACCGCCGATTTCGAACACAGCAGCTACACCGAACAACAGAATCGATTTGACGACCGTCACGGGCAGCAGGATCCCACAAATCCCCGAAGTGTAGAAAGATGCAGGCGGGGGTACAACGACACGTAGATTTCTACGGTGAGGATCAGCGCACATGGGGACTTTCGACGAACAGCGCTCGCTCGCGCGCACAGCCGCAAATGGCTGCCGTCATGCGTGAGTCCTACAACGAGCAGCTCGATTCGGTTCGCTCCGACCTGACCGACATGTGCAGGTTGGCCGAGTCGGCGATGGAGTCGGCAACGACCGCGCTGCTGAACGCTGACCTGCACTTGGCCGAGGAGACGATCGGCAGCCGCGACGAGATCGACCTGCTCGCGACCGAATGGGAACTCAAGGCATTCTCGGTACTCGCGCTGCAAGCGCCCGTCGCACTCGACCTGCGGATCATGGTCAGCGGGATCCACATCGTCGCCGACCTCCAGCGAATGGGTGGGCTCGCGATCCATGTCGCCGAGCTTGTCCGGCGGCGTCACCCTGCTCACGTGCTTCCTCCCGAAGCGGAGGCCGTGTTCGCCGAGATGGGGCGCGTGGCCGTCGCGCAGGCAAGATCGACGCGTGAGGTTCTGTTGACGCGGGATCCGGAGCTCGCGGCCGAGCTGAAGACGGCCGACGAGGAGATGGACCAGCTGCACCGCAGTCTCTTCGTGCTGACCTCCGCGCCGGACTGGCCGTACGGGGTTCCCGCTGCAGTCGACATCACCTTGCTCGGCAGGTTCTACGAGCGTTTCAGCGATCACACCGTCGAAGTCGCCAAGCGCGTCATCTTCCTCGCCACCGGAGAATTTCGTTCTGAAGACTCATGATCTGCACGTTCGTCCGACTGATGGCAGGATCACCACAATGAAACGTGACGTCTCGGCCTACCTCGACGTGGATGTCACCGAGGCCAGCACACTCGAATTTCAGATCGCGGTAGCACCGCATCCCGGCGCGGACGTGTGGGAAGCACTGTCGTTCACACTCGACGGGCAACCCGTCGACGCGCAGGAGATCAGTGGCGCGCACGGTACGCGCATCCACAAGCTGCATGCGGGCGTCGGCAAACTCGAAGTGTCCTACTCGGCCACGATCTACGGCAATACCGAACCGGCGCCGGCGTCGGACTACGATCTGTCGCTGTACCTCAGACCGAGTCGATACTCCGAAGCCGACAAGTTCTTCGGTTTCGCCGCAACGGAATTCGGATCCTACGAACCGTCGGAGAAGCTTCTCGCCGAGGTGTCGTCGTGGGTCGGCGCTCGGCTGAGCTACGTGCCGGGAAGCAGTGATCCGATCGACGGTGCCGTCGACACGCTGCTGGCCGGTGCCGGTGTGTGCCGCGACTACACCCATCTCGTCGTGGCACTCCTTCGTGCGGTCAACGTTCCGGCTCGGCTCGTCGCGGTGTACGCGCCCGGGTGCGATCCGATGGACTTCCACGCAGTCGCCGAAGCGTTCGTCGAAGGTCAGTGGCGGGTCGTCGACGCCACCTGCCTCGCACCCCGTTCGACGCTGGTGCGCATTGCAACCGGGCGCGACGCCGCCGACACGGCCTTCCTCGACAACCACGGCGGATCGATCACGTTGAACAACGCGGTCGTCGGGGCCATCGTCGACGGGCCGTTGCCGTTCGACGACATCACGCAGTTGGTGTCGATCACCTAGGCCTCTCGTGCGTGAGAAGATTCGGTCATGTCTCCCACACTGCACCTGACCGGTGACGTCGAGGCCGACGCACTGCTGGCGGAGGACCCGTTCGCGTTGCTCATCGGCATGCTTCTCGATCAGCAGGTACCGATGGAATCGGCGTTCGCAGGTCCGAAGAAGCTCGTCGACAGGCTCGGTGACCTGAACGTCGACACCATCGCGGAAGCGGATCCCGACGAGTTCGCCGCCGTCTGTGCCACGACTCCTGCTGTGCATCGATTCCCGGGGTCGATGGCCAAGCGCATCCAGGGACTCGCGCAGTTTCTTGTCGACAACTACGACGGCAAGCCCGACGAGCTCTGGCGCCGGGGCGACCCCAACGGTGCCGAAGTGCTGAAGCGACTGAAAGCACTTCCCGGATACGGCGATCAGAAAGCACGGATCTTCCTTGCTCTTCTCGGAAAGCAGATGGGTGTCACCCCCGAGGGTTGGCGCACGGCCGCAGGTGCGTACGGGGACGACGGATCTCGGCGTTCCATTGCCGACGTCGTCGACGAGAAGTCACTCCTCGAAGTGCGTGAGTTCAAGAAGGCCGCCAAGGCTGCAGCGAAGAAGAAGTGACGTCGCAGCGCGAGTGGCTCGAAGGTCTGGACGAGGCGGCACTTGCGCGGCTGCTCGACAACCGCATCGACGTCGCAATCGACCCCCCGCCGCGCACCTATGCAGCACTGGCTCACCTGCTGCAGACTCCGCAGTCGGTGGGCGCGGCCGTGCGTTCGCTCGACCATGGCGCGCGGAGTGTCCTGGCGGCATCGAAGGACATCCGGACGCGCTCGGAGCTCGCCGTCAGATTCGACGAAGGCGGCCGGAACACGGCGGAGGACATCGACCGAGCCCTGGCAGCGCTCGTCGACCGGGCCCTCGCGTGGCCGAGCGGCGACGGGTATCGGACATCCCCGCTCGATGGACTCGAACTCGATGGTGTCCCGAGCCTGGCGTGCCCGTGGCCAGGCGAGCCTGCAGACATGGACTTCGCGGGACAGCAGCGGGCAATCGCACGCTTCTGCGAGACGGCCGACGCAGTGCTCGACGCGGTCGATTCGGGGAGCGTCTCGACGGTGAAGGCGGGCGGCGTCGGTGCCCGCGAAATCCGAACATTGACCACAGCCGTTGACGCAGAGCACAGTTCGGTGGTCGAACTGGTGCTGGAACTGGGCCGGTCGATGGGACTGCTTCAGCATGGACGCGGCGTCGTGCGAAGCACCACAGACTTCCCCGCATGGAAGGCGTCGAGCCGCGCGGAGAAGCTGGTGTCGATGATCGCCGGGTGGTGGTGCCTGGACGGTTCGCCGACCAATCTCTCGGGCGCCAAGGTGCTGAGCGTGTATCCGAGCAATGCGTCCACTGCGATGCTTCGGCACGCTGTTCTCGCATCCATGCCACCGAAGGGCGTCGCCGACGACGCATCGGCGCTTCGCTATTTCGAGTGGTTACTGCCGGGATTCGTCGACGCAGCCGATCCAGGGGACCTCGAGGCGATCTGGCGTGAACTGTCGTGGCTGGGACTGCTGGCGGGTCATGCGCCGACCGAACTGTCGAGCGCGCTCGGCGGTCTCGGTCGTTGCGGCGTGGGCGCTGTCGAGACGGTCATCGCTCCGATCGTGGACCGCATCGTCGACGGATCGGAGTGTGTGCTGCGGCTGTTGCCCGATCTCACCGCCGTCGTGACCGGACCGGTAAGCGAACGCATCTCGAACCTCCTCTCCGGCGCTGCCATCGCCGAGTCGAAAGATGCGGCGTCGACGTGGCGTTTCTCCCCGGCATCGGTTCGACGATATTTCGACGACGGTGGCACGGCCGAGAACCTGTGTGCCGAACTGTCCGAGGTCGCCGTCACCGACATACCGCAGTCGCTCGACTACTTGATCAAGGATTGCGCGCGGAGACACGGCCACATGGTCGTCCGTTCCGCGTCGAGTGTCGTCGTGAGCGACGACGAATCGCTGATTCGAGAGATAGCGTCATTGGCGAAGTTGAAGTCACGCATCGTCGCCCCCACCGTCGTCGTATCGTCACTTCCGGCCCATCTGGTTCTGGACGTTCTCCGCGAAGCCGGGCATGCGCCGACAGTCGAGGGTGCAGCGGCAGAGATGAAGGTCTCCAGGGCCAAGGCACCCCGGACGGCTTCCGGTCCGGTGTTCGCGATTCGGGCGGGCACCCCACCTGCTGTCCTCGCCGCGGCACTGGCGTCGGGAAAGGCGGTGGAGGTCGACGTCGATCGAGTGGCCGGGTCGATCCGAGCATGGTGTCAGCTTGCGCCGCGTGATGTCGATGCATTGGCCCGTGCGGTTGCCCTTGGGGGCACGGTCCGGGTGAATTGCCTGGATACCAAGCGCGGCACGATCATGGACGAGCTCAGCGACGTCGTGCTCGACGCAGGAGTCGTTCACGGATGGTCGGCACAGTCGAACGGGCGACGCAGCATCACCCTCACGCGCATTCGAATGGTCCAGCCCACGGAATGACTCGGGTCTTGTATCGGGCCATCGATGCTTGCGTCGGTGTGCGCCGGTACCCTTCCAGGCGTGGCTCTCTACCGGAAGTACCGTCCTGCGACGTTCGCTGATGTCGTCGGGCAGGAGCACGTCACCGAGCCGTTGAGTGTTGCGCTGAACGCCAATCGGATCAACCACGCCTATCTCTTCTCCGGCCCTCGCGGCTGCGGAAAGACCTCGTCTGCGCGCATCCTCGCGCGATCGCTGAACTGCGCCGAGGGTCCGACATCGACGCCGTGCGGCGTGTGCAATTCCTGCGTCGCCCTCGCACCGGGCGGACCCGGAAACCTCGACGTGGTGGAGATGGACGCAGCGAGTCACGGTGGCGTCGACGACGCCCGTGATCTTCGCGACAAGGCCGTCTATGCGCCCGCCGAATCGCGCTACGTCATCTTCATCATCGACGAGGCCCACATGGTCACGACGGCGGGCTTCAACGCGCTGCTCAAGGTCGTCGAAGAGCCGCCCGAACATCTCGTATTCATCTTCGCGACGACGGAACCGGAAAAGGTCCTTCCGACCATCCGGTCGCGGACACACCACTATCCGTTCCGTCTGCTTCCGCCGTCGACGATGCGTGGGTTGCTGGAAAAGATCTGCGCGCAGGAGAATGTCGAGGTCGAGGCCCCGGTTTTTCCGCTGGTCATCCGTGCGGGTGGCGGTTCGCCGCGTGACTCCCTCAGCGTGCTCGACCAACTGCTTGCCGGTGCCGGGCCGGAAGGAGTCACGTACCCGCGAGCGCTGTCGTTGCTCGGCGTCACCGATGTCGCGCTCATCGACGAGGCCGTCGACGCGCTGGCAGTCGGCGACGGCGGCTCGCTGTTCGGGACCATCGACAAGGTCGTCGACGCCGGTCACGATCCACGTCGGTTCGCGACCGACCTCCTCGAGAGACTTCGCGATCTGATCTTGATGCGTGCCGTCCCGGACGCGGGCGAGCGTGGCCTCGTCGACGTCCCCGGTGACGTCCTCGAGCGTGTGCGCGAGGAGTCCGAACGCATCGGGTCGGCGACCCTCGCTCGCTACGCCGAGATCGTTCACACCGGTCTCGGTGAGATGAGAGGCGCCACGGCTCCGCGGCTGCTCCTCGAAGTGATGTGCGCTCGGATGCTGCTTCCGTCTGCGTCGGATGCGGAATCGGCTGTATTGCAGCGGCTGGAGCGGCTGGAGCGACGGCTCGACGTCACTCTTCCCGCGGGCGAGCAAGCCGCTGTCGATCAGGTGACTGTGCAGCGTCGACCCGAGGCGGCACCGCCCGTCGAGGAGGTTGCGCCCAAGTTCGTCCGTCCGTCCCAGCGGCCGGCGGCCGATGCTGCTCCTGCTGAGCCGGTGCCTGCTGCTGTGGTGCCGCCTGCTGAGTCCGCGCCCGCGCCTGATCCAACGCCGGAACCAGAGCCCGAGCCTGTTCCGGAACCACAGCCCGAGCCTGTTCCGGAACCACAGCCCGAACCTGCGCCTGCGGCGCCTGAACCAGAGCCCGAACCAGCGGCTGAACCTGAGCCCGAACCCGCGCCAGCTGCGGCTGAACCAGTACCCGAACCAGCGGCTGTACCTGAGCCCGAACCAGCGGCTGTACCTGAGCCCGAACCTGTTGTCGCTGCGTCCAATCAACCCGATGCAGCGGCGGTGCGCGCGGTGTGGTCCGAGGTCAGAGTCAAGGTCCGCGAACGCAGCCGCACCGTCGAGGTCATGCTTTCCGGAGCTTCGGTGCGGGCGGTCGACGCCGGGTCGATCACGCTCGGCCACGATTCGGCTCCCCTCGCCAAGCGGCTGCAGGAACCGAGGAATGCCGACGTCATCAGTGACGCACTGCGTGACGTGTTCGGCGTCGACTGGGCCGTGACCTGTGTCGTCGGAGCAGCCGCACCCGCCGACGACTCTCCGGTGTCCAAGGGCGCGCAGGAAGCCCCGAAGACCCCGCCGACCAAGTTTTCGCGTCCGAGCCAGAGTAAGCCGGCACGTACGACCGACGACGGCTTCGGGTCGGCAGGCGACGGTTCGGTAGCGGCTGGTTCGGGAGGGAGCGGTGGTTCTGCGTACGACGACATTCCGCCGCCCGAGGCCCCCGACTACCCGGACGAGCCCGAGCCGGCCGGACCACCGCCGCCTGAAACTCCGGAGGACGAGGAAGAGCTACTCAAGGCCGCAGCCGAACCCGCCGACCCATCGGTTCGACGTGATCCGGAGACCGTTGCTATGGAACTGTTGCAGGCGCAGCTCGGGGCGACTCCGCTGAAGGAGTAGATCCCGCGTGGACCAAGCACACCTCTTGCGGAGCTAGCACAACCTCTTGCGGAGCAAGCACATCTCTTGTCGAGCTAGCACACCTGCTCGGAGGCGAGCGGGGGTGCTAGCTCTGCATAAAGGGTGCTAGCTTCCCCCGGACTGAGCCCGCGGAACTGCACCCGCCGGACTGCACCTGTCCGTCAGGCCTGCTCCAGATTCTCCGGATCCACGAATACGAGCCGTCCGTCGTCGAGCGCGACTGCGAAGCGGTGCGCCTGTGCCCAGCTGCGACCGGTGGCTGCGGTGATCTGCTCGCCGAAGTCTTCCTTGATCACGCCCGACTCTTTGCTCCATTGATCTCGGGGCAGCGTCGGGTCGGAGCTGTATTGCACCTTGACGTGCGCCCCGACCGTGAACGGCTTCTGGGTTTCCATGGTCATCATCTCCGTAGCTGGCCAATGTTCCCCCACTGGTGATCTTAGCTCTACCCCCGCCGCGATCCGCTCAAACGATCACACCGGTCACGTAGTTCGCTCGTTTCGGTCCTTCACCCGGTGATCTAACGCGTTCTAGGCTGAACGAAGCCGAGGTGTATTCCTCGAGTCCAGTGGCGCCTTACGGTGCCGCCGCCGAATGAGAAGTACGTGGAAGGAACGACCGCCCTGTGACTACAGAAGCGTTCATTTACGAAGCCATCAGAACCCCGCGTGGCAAGGGGAAAAATGGTGCACTGCACTCCGTCAAGCCGATCTCGCTGGTCACCGGCCTGATCGACGAGCTGCGTCGACGATTCCCAGACCTCGACGAGAACCGAATCTCCGACCTGATCCTCGGTGTCGTCTCCCCGGTGGGTGACCAGGGCGCCGATATCGCGCGCACCGCGGTCCTCGCCGCGAAGATGCCCGACACCGTCGGCGGCTTCCAGCTCAACCGGTTCTGCGCGTCCGGCCTCGAAGCGGTCAACCTGGCAGCACAGAAGGTGCGCTCAGGATGGGACGAGGTCGTCATCGCTGGTGGCGTCGAGTCCATGTCGCGTGTCCCGATGGGTAGCGACGGTGGAGCCTGGGCGATGGACCCGGCCACCAACTACGACACGTACTTCGCGCCGCAGGGCATCGGCGCCGATCTCATCGCGACGATCGAGGGGTTCAGCCGCGAAGACGTCGACGCTTATGCCGTGCAGTCCCAGGAACGCGCCGCGGCGGCGTGGTCCGGTGGCTACTTCGCCAAGTCCGTCGTTCCGGTCACCGACCAGAACGGTCTGCTCATCCTCGATCAGGACGAGCACATGCGTCCGGGCAGCACCGTCGAGTCACTCGGCAAGCTCAACCCCGCGTTCACCGGCATCGCCGCGATGGGCGGATTCGACGACGTAGCGCTGCAGAAGTACCACTGGATCGAGAAGATCGATCACGTGCACACCGGCGGCAACAGCTCCGGCATCGTCGACGGCGCGGCACTCGTTCTCGTCGGCAGCGAGCGGGCAGGCAAGGACCTGAATCTCGTGCCTCGCGCCCGCATCGTTGCGACCGCGACGAGCGGCGCCGACACGACGATCATGTTGACAGGCCCCACGCCTGCGTCGAAGAAGGTTCTCGCAACTGCGGGACTGACCGTCGACGACATCGATCTCTTCGAACTCAACGAGGCGTTCGCGTCCGTCGTGCTTCGGTTCCAGAAGGATCTTCAGATCCCGAACGAGAAGCTCAACGTCAACGGCGGCGCTATCGCGATGGGCCACCCGCTCGGCGCCACCGGCGCCATGATCACCGGAACTGTGCTCGACGAGCTCGAGCGCCGCGGCGGCCGATACGCGCTGATCACCCTGTGCATCGGCGGCGGCATGGGCGTTGCCACCATCATCGAGCGAGTCTGAGGAACAACTGATGTCTGAAAACAACATGATCAAGTGGGACCAGGACGCCGACGGCATCGTCGTACTCACGATGGACGACCCGAACCAGGGCGCCAACACGATGAACCAGCTCTACAAGGAATCGATGGGCGCCACCGTCGACCGCCTCGAAGCGGAGCTGGACAGCATCACCGGCGTTGTCCTCACGTCCTCGAAGAAGACCTTCTTCGCCGGCGGAGATCTGAACAACATTCTGGCTACTCGTCCCGAGGACGCACAGCAGGTCTTCGACGAGGTGCAGGGAGTGAAGGCTCAGCTGCGTCGCATCGAGAAGCTCGGCAAGCCGGTCGTGTCCGCCATCAACGGTGCAGCACTCGGCGGCGGACTCGAAATCGCCCTCGCGACGCATCACCGCATCGCGGCCGACGTACCCGGTGTGCAGATCGGTCTGCCCGAGGTCTCGCTCGGCCTGCTGCCCGGCGGCGGTGGCGTTGCCCGTATCACGCGGCTGCTCGGTATCCAGAACGGTTTCATGACCGTCCTCGCACAAGGCACCCGGTTCCGTCCGGCGAAGGCCCTCGAGGTCGGTCTGATTCACGAATTGGTCGGCAGCATCGAAGAATTGGTGCCCGCCGCGAAGGCGTGGATCAAGGCCAACCCGGAGGGTGGCGTCGCACCGTGGGACGTCAAGGGTTACAAGATCCCCGGCGGCACGCCGTCGAACCCGAAGCTCGCACAGGTCCTGCCGGCGTTCCCGTCCAACCTGCGCAAGCAGATCAAGGGCGCACCGATGCCGGCTCCGCGCGCGATTCTCGCTGCGGCAGTCGAAGGTGCGCAGGTCGACTTCGACAATGCGTGCACCATCGAGTCGCGTTACTTCACCGAGTTGGTCGTCGGCCAGGTCTCGAAGAACATGATTCAGGCGTTCTTCTTCGACCTGCAGGCGATCAACGCGGGCAAGTCACGTCCGGACGGCATCGAGAAGACGACGTTCACCAAGGTCGCAGTCCTCGGCGCAGGCATGATGGGCGCGGGCATCGCGTACGTGTGCGCGAAGGCGGGCATCGAGGTCGTCCTCAAGGACGTGGCGCTCGAGTCTGCGCAGAAGGGTAAGGCGTATTCCGAGGCCATCGAGGCCAAGGCTCTCTCGCGTGGCAAGACCACGCAGGAGAAGTCCGACGCACTGCTCGCGCGGATTCACCCCACCGCCGACGCCAAAGACGTCGAAGGCGCGGATCTCGTCATCGAGGCCGTGTTCGAGTCCGAGGAGCTCAAGCAGAAGGTCTTCCAGGAGATCGAGGATCTGGTCGATCCGACCGCGCTGCTCGGTTCCAACACCTCGACGCTGCCCATCACGAGCCTCGCTCAGGGTGTGAAGCGTCAGGAAGATTTCATCGGGATCCACTTCTTCTCGCCCGTCGACAAGATGCCGCTCGTGGAGATCATCCGCGGCGACAAGACGTCGGACGCCGCGTTGGCGAAGGCATTCGACCTGGTGCAGCTCATCAAGAAGACCCCGATCGTCGTCAACGACAGTCGCGGATTCTTCACCTCGCGCGTCATCGGCACCTTCATCAACGAGGCCATCGCGATGCTCGGTGAGGGCGTCGAGCCAGCGACCATCGAGCAGGCAGGTCTGCAGGCCGGATACCCGGCAGCGCCGCTGCAGCTGTCCGACGAGCTGACGCTCAACCTGATGCAGAAGATTCGCAAGGAGACCTACGACGCGCTCGTTGCTGCGGGTCAGACCCCTCCCGAGGATCCGGCGGGTGCAGTCATCGACAAGATGGTCGACGAGTTCGAGCGTCCGTCGAAGGCAAAGGGTGCGGGCTTCTACGAGTACGCAGACGGCAAGCGCACCGGCCTGTGGCCCGGACTGCGCGATGCATTCAAGTCGGGTTCGGCGGACGTTCCGTTCGAAGACCTCATCGAGCGGATGCTGTTCATCGAGGCCATCGAGACCCAGAAGTGCTTCGACGAGGGTGTCCTGAACACCACCGCTGACGCCAACATCGGCTCGATCTTCGGCATCGGCTACCCCGCCTGGACCGGTGGCGTGCACCAGTACGTCGTCGGCTACAAGGGTGGTCAGGCAGGGTTCGTCAAGCGTGCCGACGAGCTCGCAGCGAAGTACGGTGAGCGTTTCACCGCCCCGGATTCCTTGCGCTGACTGCAAGTTCGGTAGGGGCGCTCCGCGCCCAGTGGCGCGGTTGAGTGCACTCCAATGCACTTAACCGTGCCACTGGCTTTTTCTGCGACTAAGCCCCGCGGTAGGCGATGAGCCTCTCGGCTCCGTCGGTGAATTGCTGCCGCATCAGCGTGCACGCCCGCTCGACGTCGCCGATGCGGAGTGCCTCGATCAGCTCCTCGTGATTTCGTACCGCCGCTCGCCCCCACGTCGGATCGGACGCGTACAGCCGCGTCGGCGTATACCGGGTCGCGTTGTTGAGGAACCACGCCAGCTTGTTCGCGTTGGTGAGCCGGTTGAGCACCCGGTGGAACTCGAACTCGCTGAACTCGACTTCCTCTGCCTGCCCCTTCTCGACCGCGGCGGCCAGGGATGCATTGAACGATTCGAGCTCCGAGATCACCTCGGCGGTGATCTTCGGGGCCGCACGCCGTACGAGTTCGACGGCAATCTGCCCCTGCAACCAGAAGATGTCGACGATGTCTTCCGGGGTCAGCGGCGACACGACGTATCCGCGGTGCGGGACGAGCTCGACCATCCCCTCACCGCGCAGTGTCAGTAGTGCCTCCCGCACCGGGGTGACGCTGACCCCGAGCTCGGCTGCAGTCTCGTCGAGCCTGATGTAGCTACCTGGAAGAACTTCGCCGGACATGACCATGTGCCGAACATGGTTTGCGACGTCCTCGGACAGCTGTGGGCGTCGGCGCAGGGCGGATTCGCCTTCCGATGAAGAGCGACGCCGCTGAGTCATATCGGTCAGCAAATCACACGGGTGGGGTGCCATGCAGGCGGCGCCCCGAGAGTGGATGGTTGCCGTCCGCGTGACACCGCATTCATAGGGAGGGCTTCGGACCGATGACCGTCCGTGCCAGCGGCTCCACCACGCGCGCTGCCACCGGCCCCAGTACCGCCATGAGAAGCACGTAGGCGGTGGCCAATGCAGCTAGTTCGCCTTCGACCGCCCCTGCGGCGACCGCGAGCCCCGCGATGACGATGGAGAACTCGCCGCGCGCGACCAGCGCTGCGCCCGCTCGCAGACGGCCAGGCAGTCCGATCCCCTGACGCCCCGCCGCCCAGGCTCCAGTCAGCACCTTGGTGAACGTGGTGACGACGGCGAGCACGATAGCCCAGCCCAGGACCGGGGGGATGGTCGCCGGATCGGTTGCCAGGCCGAACACCACGAAGAACATCGCCGCGAACAAATCACGCAGGGGTTCGAGCACACGGGTGGCGTTCATGGCCGTTGACCCGGAGATCGCGATTCCGAGGAGGAATGCACCCACCGCCGCGGACACCTGCAGTTCGGACGCGATGCCGGCGACGAGCAGCGCCGCACCGAGGACATTGAGCAGCATCACTTCGCGGTCCTGGCTGTCCAGCAGTGCCGAGACGAATCTGCCGTACCGTAGCGCCACCACCAGCACGATGGTGACCACCAGTAGCGAGACAGCGAGGGCTTCGAGCCCACCGAGTAGACCGGCCCCCATGAGCACTGTCGTCAGGATCGGCAGGTACACAGCCATCGCCAGGTCCTCGAACACAAGGATCGACAGCACCACCGGTGTTTCACGGTTGCCGAGCCGCCCGAGATCGGTGAGGACCTTGGCGACTATGCCGGAGGACGAGATGTACGTGACGCCGCCGAGCACCAGCGCTCCGACGCCACCCCACCCGAGCATCAGGCCGACGACGGCTCCCGGTGTGAAGTTGAGAACGATGTCGACGATTCCCGCCATCCACGATCGCCGGAGGCCGGTGACGAGTTCCGTGGCGGTGTATTCGAGCCCGAGGAGCAGAAGGAGCAGGACGACACCGATTTCGCTGGCAAGTTCGGTGAATTCGTCGATGCCACCGAGCGTGAGGACACCACCGTTGCCGAAGGCAAGTCCGCCGAGTAGGTAGAACGGGATCGGTGAGACGCCGATCTTGCCGGCGACGCGCGCGAGAATTCCGAGTGCGAAGAACACTGCGCCGAGCTCGGTCAACGCAAGCGCGCTCTCCGCCATCGGTCGACCCCGTCTCTTCTCGCCCCGTCCGTCTCAGTTGTTGCCGAGAAGTTTGGTGGCTGCGTCGAGACCGTCCGCTGTACCGACAGCGACCAGCAAGTCACCCGCAGTAAGTGTGAAGTCCGGTTTTGGTGATGGTTGCACCTGGCCCGCGCGCATCACCGCAACGATGGAAACGCCGGTTCTGGTGCGCATGGTGGTGTCGCCGAGAGCTCGACCGTCGTACCGCGAACCTTCGCGGATCGGGAGCTGGCGGGTGTTGATGCCGGGGAGATCGCGATGCTCTTCCCCGAGTTGAGCAATGAGTTGCGGCGTGCCGAGCAGATTGCCCAGCGCCGCCGCTTCCTCATTGCTCAAGGTGATGGACGCCTGTGTTGCGTCGGGGTCATCTTTGCGCGACACGATGAGCTCGTTCGCGCCGTCCTTGCGGGTGATGACTCCGATGCGGCGCCCGGATGCGAGGGCGAAATCTTTCCGCACCCCGATCCCGGGCAGCAGGGTCACTTCGACGTTCATGGGGAAATGCTAGCCCCGTCGAGTGTGACCTGTACCGCACAAGCCCTGTATCAGGACGCGACGGCCGCCAGCAGCGCTTCGCGCTGGTTCGCGCCGAGGCCGCCGATGCGGCGGGTATCTGCGATGGACAGCTGCTCGAGCAGCTGTGCGGCGCGCACCGAACCGACACCCGGAAGTGCCTTGATCAGGGCGGACACCTTGGTCTTCTTGACGATTTCGTCGTTCTCGGCCTTCGCGAGAACGTCAGCGACGCTGAGCTCGCCGGACTTGACGGCGGCCAGCAGCTTCGACCGGGCGGTGCGCGCCTCGGCAGCCTTGGCCAGAGCCGCGGTGCGCTGTTCCGGAGTCAATACTGGTAAAGCCATGGCCTTATCTCCTCGATAGTGGTGACCCGTCGCTTTGGTGACATGGTCGGGACCCTCTTGCATCGTGCCTGGTGGCTCCGACAATCTTTTCGAACGACACGCATGTCATTCGAACTGGAGCCACCGTACCTTCTCAGTCAGGCTACGTGCTTTGTGATTGGGGGTGTGCCCCGACCAGCACTTCGGCCTTCTCGACAGGCCTGCGATCATGTCACTGAGCGTCCTCGCTGCCGTCTCACCGGGGCTCCGCTGAGGCAAGTAACCATCGATCGCCGACGCGCTCGAGACCGATCACCATGCGCGAGGAATCGGTGCGGCCGTCGGGTACCGACAGGTTGCGGACCTCCTGATCGAGGAACACCGCGACGAGCGCATTTCGGTCGTCTATCTCGACGATCCCTGCGGTGACAACGTGTCCCGTCGAGGAGCCCTGCCCGCTCGTCAGCAACCCTTGAAGTTTCCCGGACACGTCGCGGTACGTCTGCGCGAACTCGTCGGTGGATACGGCCGTGACGCGGTCGAGGTTCGCGCCCGAGTCGTCGAAGTTGTACGTCGCGAGTTCCTCGGTGAACTGCGTCGCCGACGCCAATGCCGTCGCCCGTAGGTCGTCGAGCTTGCGGTCGCCCAGGTGGAGGTAGCCGAGAACGGCCACACCGGTTGCGAGAGCGAGGATCACGAGCGCGGCCACGCTTTTCCGTACTGTCACTTCTGCACTCCTTCCAGGAGCTTCTTCCAGTAGTCGAGCGCCTCCACCCCGGTCGGGATGAGAAGGGGATCGTCGACGACAGGTGGCCCGGTGACGTTGCCCGGCGAGGTCGCGCCCGATAGACCGAGATCGTTCGGTCGTGGGGCGTTCGCAGAACCTCGCTGCGCGAGGTCGTCCCCGGGTGGGCAGTAGAGCGACAGGTCGGGATCGCGCGGAGATTCGTCGCCGACGGTTCGGCGCTCGGTGTCGTACCAGCAGACCGGGCCCTGGGTGGCCACGAGCGTGAAATCTCCACGGTCGCCGTGCACGATGGACGTCAGCTTCTCCAGCGTTTCCGGCGTGGTCGTCAGGAATGCAGACAGCGCGGGTGTGCGGTCCCCGAGCACATCGGTGGCGGTCACGAGGTTGGTCATCAACGCGCCGACGGTCCCGCGCGTGTCGTCGAGCAGTCGACTGGTTGCAAGGAGCGCGTCCGGTGATCGATCCACGAGATAGATCAAGGACGGCTGCTGCGCGAGAAGCTGCTGAGTGACGTCCCGTGTCGCTGTGGCTGCGCCGGCGACGCCGTCCGCCTGTGCCGCGGCGGCGTCGAGCATAGGCAGCGAGGAATCGACGATGTTCGCGAGCGCCGGGGCGTGGGACTCGAGCAGGAGACCGAGCGTGTCCACGTCGTCGAACAGTTGATTCAGAGCGGCGCCCGTGCCGGTGAGCGCGGTTCCGACGGTCTCGCTCAGCGTCGTGATGGACGCGGGGTCGATCGAGTCGATGAGCGCTGCCATCTGCGTCAACAATTCGTCCAGCGGTAGCGGGTGAAGCTCGGGCGGGACGTCGAGGGTGTCGCCGTCTGCGAGAAACGGACCATCCGCGCTGCTGGGCATGATGTCCAGGCTCATGATTCCCAGTGCGTTGCTGGTGGTGACCTTCGCCGTCGATCCGACGGGTATCCGTGTGTCTGGATCCAGCGCGAGATGGGCATTCGCGCCGTACGGCCTCACCGAGATGTCGGTGATGGTGCCGACCGCGACACCGCGATACGTGACGCCCGCGCCGACGCCGAGGTTCATCGCGTCGGTCATCGGTGCGACCACGTCGATCGATCCGCGGAGAGACTGCGAGCCGAGCGCATAGTTGCTGCCGACGACCACAGCGAGGACAGCAGTGACGACGAACAGCACCAGCTGAATCCGCACGCCCCTGCTCATGCGGGTCCCCCCGGCACGAGCAATTCCTGCAGTGTCGCGGGAACGTCGGCGACGCGTCCGCCCGTCATCAGCTCTCCGACCGTCTCCGGCAGGTCGAGGGCGCCGTCGAAGACGAGGTAGTCGCCATGAACTGCGCCGTTGAAACCGTCGATGAACTGATTCATGTTGGCGAGCGTCGGAGTCACCGAATCGTTGAATCCCTGAATCGAACTCACGATGTCGGCGAGATCGTGCACGCCCGTCGTGAGTCGATCCTGATCGTCCACGAACAGATCCTGCGCCGACGATGCCAACGACGAGGTGGACTCGAGAATCGAGGCAATGTGGTCTCGCTGGCGTACGAGCAACTCCATCGTCGGCGCAGCCACCGTGAGACCGGTGTCGAGCGCAGCCCTGTTGTCCGCCAGCGTCGCCGATACCGCCCCCGCCGCGACAAGTACCCGATCGAATTCGCCCTGGTGATCAGCCGCGTTCGCGGCAATTCTGTCGGCGCTGCGAAGAAGTTCGCGAATCTCCGGGCCGCGGCCACCGAAAGCGTCGTTGATCTCGGTCATGATCGTCTGCAGCTGGTCGAGTCCGCTGCCGTTGAGGACCAGACCCAGAGTGGCGAGTGATGATTCGAGTTCCGGTCCGATGGCGGTGTTGTCGAGAACGGCGCCGTCGGTCAACGTGTGCTGGGCAGGATCCTGCGGAAGCGTCAGCCGTACATAGGGTTCCCCCAGTGCCGACGGCAGTTCGAGGGAGGCGGTCACGTCGGCGGGTAGTGGAACCGACCGGGACAGACTCAGTCCGACAAGCGCGTGAGTGCCGTCCGTCGACAGGTCGTGTACCCGTCCCACCAGTTGCTGGCCGACCCTGACCTCGGTGCCGAGCCGGATGCGGTCGGCGCGAGGGAAATTCGCGACGACGTGATAGTCGTCGCCTTCGGCCGATCGACCAATGGGTAGCTGGCCGAGTCCGAGGCCGCATCCGGAGAGAAGGAGGCAACTCGCGATCAGTGGGACCAACTGTCTCATCGCCCTCCTCCCAACAACTGCGCGAGCCCGAGTGGATTCGAGGTGCTGATCGGAACAGAGATCGGATTGGTGATACCCGCTCCGGTGCATATCGGCAACGCCAGTTCACGACACAGTGGGACGGCGACGGCGAACTGGTCCAGGTCGGTCGAGACGTTCAACCGGATTCGAGCGCGCTGGTCATCGCCGATGGTGTTGCCGATGTTCTCCATCATGAGCGGAAGCAGGTCCACGAGTTCGGCGAACTGTGCATCCTGTGCGGCGAACTGCCCGGTCAGTGTGCTGGCGTTCTGCAGCACCGCGCGGAGGTCTTCGCCGCGGTCGACCAACAGACGGTCGAGGTGATCGAACATCGAGCGTACTTGCGCGATGGGTTCGCCGATGTCGAGGTCCTGCTGCTGTATCTCAGCGCCCAGCTGCGACAGGGAATCGGTCATCGACTCGACGGCGCCTTGACGGGAGGCGACGGCACCGATCAGTCGGTCGATGTTGTCGATGAGGGTGCCGAGTTCCTCGCTGTTTCCGCCGACCACGGCTGTCGCTCGTGAGATGTTGCCGATGGCATCGTTGATCTCCGGTCCGAGGCCCGCAGTCCCATCGGCGACGATGTCCAGTGCGGACCCGATCCCGCTCGAGCCTGCGGAGGGCTGTGTGCCGAGGGCGCTGGCGACGGTGTTCACGCTCTCCAAGAGCTGGTCCCAGTTGATCGGTGAGCGGTTGCGCTCGACGGGGATCACTGCCTCGCCCAGAGTCGGACCGCCCCGGTATGCGGGCCCGAGTTCGACGAAACGGTCACTGATTACTGATGGATTCATGACGAACGCTCCCGCATCCGCTGGGATGTCGACTCCGGAGGCCACGCTCATCGTGACTCGTACCGACGTTCCCTGGGGGTCGACTGCATCCACCGTGCCGACCGGAACACCGAGAACATGCACGGGGCTGCCCGGGTAGATTCCGTTGATGTAGGAGAAATCCGCTGTGACGGTGATGCTGTCGTCGGAGGCGAAGAAGACGAACCAGGCTCCGACAACGGACCCGACGGCGACGAGGGCTGCGAGAATCTTCATCCGCTGCACCCCTGCATCCCGGGAGTGGAGCCTGCTGGGTCACCGTCGAATATGCCCAGTGCACAGAGCAGGTTGTCGGGCAGCGGCCCGGCAGGGGCAGAGACATCGACCCAGTTCCCGTTTCCGGTGGCATCGGTGACGGCTCGGAGCCCAGCGGGGAGCGTCCTCAGCAGAGTGTCGATGTTGCGTCCGTTTCGGTCGAGTGTGTCGGTGACAGAGCGCATGTCGATGAGGAGCTGATCGAGTTCGGTGGCGTTGCCATCGAGGAAGACCGACGCCGACTCGACAACCGTGCGCAGGTCGGTCACCAGGGCGCTGATGGCATTTCGCCTATCCGACAGCGTCTCCAGAACCAATCGCGCGTTGCCGAGCAGTATGCCGATCGATTCGCTTTCGGCCGCGACCGACGTGGTGAGCGATGTCGCGGCTTCGAGCAGACTGGCAATCTTCTCGTCGTTGCGTGCCAGCATCGCCGAGGCCGCGCTGACGCCGGTGAGCGCGTCGGACACGACGGCACGATCCGAGGGCACTGTCTCGCGCAGGGTGGATACCATCGACGCGAGCGCTGTGACGTCGAGTCCGGTGGCGACCGACTGGACCTTTGCGCCGATGTCGTCGAGCGAGTAAGGGACGGAGGTGCGCTCGGTCGGAATGGTCCTGTTGTCGCCGACGGATCCGGTGCCGTCGGGGACGATGTCGAGATACCGCTTGCCGAGGATGGTCCTGAGCTTCACGGCGGCGGTGGTTCGGTGCCCCAGCGTACGGTCGCGGTCGAGTCGGAAGTGTACGTCGACGTGGTCGCCCGCAAGGTCGATGCTGTCGACGCGACCCGCAGGGACACCGGCGACGAACACCGGATCGGATTCCGCCAATCCTCCTGCGTGGGCGAATTGAGCTGTGTAGGAACTGGTTCGAACCAGATACCATCCTTGTGGAACAAGCAGGGCGGATGCAAGAAGTGCAATGACAGCCACAATTCCGATCGACCCGAGGCGTGCGATACTCATCGGCAGATCTCCGTGTGCGTTCCACCGAAGATGTTCGCCTCGGCCTCACCGGCTTTCAGGGTGAAATTGCAGGTGTACAGATTCAGCCAGCCGCCGTAGTCACCCAGGTGGTTGATCGACTGTGCCAGTTCGGGGAGCACCGTCATGGTCCGATCGAATTGCGCTGTCTCGGGAATCCATGACCGAGTGGTCGCGGTCAGATCGGTGACGGTCCGGTCGAGCGAACCGGATGTGCTCGTCAGGAGGTCGGCAAGAGCATCTACCGCGCCGGAGCCGTCGTCGAGCACGGTGATCACGGCGGCGTTTCGGTCGGCGACGACCTGGCTCATCTCGGTCAGCCCGATGATCAGTCGGGTGATGTCGCCTCCGCGCGAATCCATCACCTGCAGAACCGAATCGAGGTCGGTGATCAGATCGTTCAGAACCTGTTCGTTGTCTGCCAGGGCATTCGTGACGGATGCGATATGGCGAAGCAGCGAGTCGACGGTTGCTGCCTCGCCGCTGAATGCATCCGTGATGGAGCGAGCCAACGCATTGACCTGTGCCGGTTCGATGGCGTCGAACAGGGGTTTGAAGCCGTTCACCAGCGCAGTCAGGTCTACCGGCGGTGAGGTGCGATCGATCGGAATGCTGTCGCCATCGTCGAGTGTTCCGGCCGGATCATCCGGAGTCACCAAGGCGAGGTACCGTGCGCCGAGCATGTCGCCGTACCGAATTGCGGCGGTGACGTTGGCGGCGATCGGCACCGACTTCTGGACGTCGAACGTGACGACGGCGGTGGATCGTGAACCGACGGTGGTGAATTCCACGCCGCCGACCTTGCCGATCCTGACCCCCGCGAGGGTGACGTCGTTGCCTGCACGCAAGCCTTCGACTCCAGCGAACTCGGCTGTGTGCGTCGTCGTGTCCCCGGCCACCGGGACACTGAGCGTGTTGGTGACGACGATCGTGGACAGAATCCCGGCCGTCGTGAATGCCATGAGTGCGAACAGTGGACGTCGTAGCGAGGTCACCGGATTCTCACTTCCGTGCCGCGGAGCAGGGGAGCGAGCAGTATCGTGCTGGCCGGATTCAACGGTTGCGGGGTTGTGGTTGCGGTGTCCTGAATTTCGGCCAACGCGCAATTCGGACCGTCGAGTCCGGGGTACTTCGGGCAGTGCGCAGCGGTATACGGTAGCGGCGAGGAGAAGTCGGGGACAGCGGTGATGTCGAACCGGCCACTCGCGAAGATCCTCGCACCGGCCGCTCCGAACGGCTCGAACATGTCGAGGGTCGCGCCCAGCCCCGAGGAGTTCTCCGCGGTTGTCCTCAGCACCGGTGCACCGTTGTGGATCACTGTGATCGAGTTCGACGTGTTCTCCTGGGCGGCAATCGACGCAGAATTACCAAGTGTTGCTGCGTTGGTCAGCAGATTCTCGACTCCGCGTGATCGGGCGAGCATGGTCTGCGAGAGAGCCGTCGTCGCCTCGACGGTGGCAAGGATATCGGGCGTTGCCTCCGCGAAGGCGTCGGCGACCTTGCGCGTCTGTGGAGTGTGATCGATGACCGACTGTGCGCGAGGTTCGAGCACCGCGGTGAGCGAAGCAAGCCGATCGATCGTGGCGCCGAGACTATCGCCACGGCCCCGCAAGGCAGTGCTGATCTCGGTGAGGGCGATCTGTGCCTTGGCCGGTTCGAGGCTGTCCAACAGGCTCGTGACGCGGCGGTAGACCTCGCTCAGCTGAACTGCCTCGGTCGATGTATCCATCGCCAGTTCGTCACCGGACGCAAGTTGGCCGGGATCGGAGCCGTCGTCGACGAGCCGTAAGTACACATCTCCGAACAGAGTTCGAGGTACGACCCGCACCATCGAGGATGCGGGCACATCTGTGGCGTCGATCCGCATCGTCACCGTCGATGTTTCGATACCGCTGTCGATATCGACGACTGTTCCGACCTGAACCCCGTTGTACTGCACACTGATCTCGCCGATTAGCAATCCTGCGGAAGCTGGGATATCGACATGCACGGCGGTACCACGGTCGAAAGCGCCACCGCCGTAGGCGACAGCGGCGACAGCGGCCGCGACGATCACCACGCTTGCCGTGATTCCGCGAACGACGAGAGAAGCGCGGTTCGGCCCGAGCCTCCGCGGGGGAGCTGTCACGATGCACCGAGTCCAGGAACGGTGGGAACGATTCCCCACAGCACGAAGGTAAGGAAGACGTCAGTGATTCCGATCGCGAGAATGGAGGTGCGCAGTGCTCGCCCGGCGGCCCGGCCGACTCCCTCCGGACCACCGGAGGCGTGAAAACCATAGGAGCAGTGCACGAGTGCAACGATGATGGCGAATACCGCGGCTTTGACGACCGAGTAGATCAGGTCCGCCGGAGTGAGAGCCAGGTGAAAGTAGTAGTCGTAGGTTCCTGCCGAACTGCCGCCGAATGTGACGACGACCAAGCGTGTTGCGACGAACGTCGAGATCAGGCCGACCATGTAGATCGGCACGATGCATACTACGGCTGCGATCACGCGTGTCGTGGCAAGAAAGGGAATCGGACGTACGGCCATCGAGTCGAGTGCGTCGATCTCGTCGGAGATGCGCATTGCTCCGAGCTGCGCGGTGAATCCCGTGCCGACCTTGGCGGCAAGGGCGATGCTGGCGATGACGGGTGCAAGTTCACGGGTGTTCGCGATGGCAGACAGCAAGCCGGACAACGACGTCAACCCGATCAACTCGAGGCCGCGGTATGTCTCGACACCGACCATCATTGCGGCGACGGCGGACATTGCGAAGACAATTCCGATCGTTCCCCCACCCGCGAGCAGCGAGGCGTACCCGAAGCTGACCTCACCCACATGCTGCGCCACGTGCTTGGAATACCGCCGCAGTGTGAAGGGAATGGCCGCGACGGTCTCGGCGAAGAACGTCATGTGACGGCCCAGTTCGGCGAATGCCGTGGTGGCAGCGCGGCCTCGCCTTTTCAGGCGATGAAGGCTGTCCGAGCCTCTCAGGACGTAGGCCATCAGTAAGTCCCGACCGCGGGCACGACGACCGCATAGAGTTGGGAGAGAACGGTATTGACCACGAACACCATGACGAACGCGAGCACGACGGCCTCGTTGACAGCGTCGGCGACACCGCTCGGACCGCCCTTGGCGTGCAGACCTTTGAACGACGCGATCAGCGTCGATGTCACCGCAAAGCACACCGATTTGACCATTGCCATCACGAAGTCGGACACCCGCCCGTACTCGCTGAACGTGGCGAGGAACGCACCCGCGGATTGATCGGCGACGAAGACCTGATAGAAGAAGCAGGCGCCGACGCCGACGGCGGTGACCATGCCGCACACGACCACCGCGACGAACATCGACGCGATGAGCCTGGGGACGACGAGACGCTCCACGACATCGAGGCCCATCACCTCCATAGCAGCAATTTCCTCGCGGATGGTTCGCGAGCCCAGGTCTGCGCAGATCGCCGAGCCCGCGACTCCTGCCAGCATCAACGCACAGACGAGCGCTGCAGCCTGACCGACGACCACGAAGGCGACGACGGCACCGGAATAGGCACCGGCGCCCAATCTTCCGGCGAGTGAGCCGACCGAGACTGCGATCAGTACCCCGATCGGGAGCATCAGCAACAGAGCCGGAACGGTGCACACCCGTGCGACGAACAATGCTTGCGTGACCGTCTCTTCGAGAGACAACCGTCGTCGTAGAATCGTGGTGACTGTCCGCGACAATGCCGTCACCGAGAACGCGAGTAGGCCGCCGACCTGGTTCGCGAGATCGCGCGCCGGCGATGTGGCGGTGGGAAGTTCGAAACTCACCGGTCAGGCGGGCGTGGTCGAATGCGATTGACGCAGAGCAACCTTCACGACCTTACCGCTTGCGTTTCGGGGGAGCGCATCGACGATGACGAGCTCCCGTGGGTGCTTGAAGCGCGCCAGGTGATCACCGAGCCATACGACGAGTTCGTCCAACGTGAGGTCTTCGGAATCCTTCAGTGCTACCACGGCGACCGGTACTTCGCCCCACTTGTCGTCGGGACGTCCGATGACGGCTGCTTCGAGAATGCGTGGATGCCCGAACAGTACGTTTTCGACCTCGGCGCAGTAGACGTTCTCACCGCCCGAGATGATCATGTCCTTCTTGCGATCGACGACGAACACGAACCCCTCGTCGTCCTGACGGACCAGATCGCCGGAGTGGAACCAGCCGCCGTGGAACGCGTCGGCGGTGCCGTCCGGGTTCTCCCAGTATCCCTGCATCATAGTCGGCCCGCGATAGACGATTTCACCGATCTCGCCGGGCGCGACATCGTTCATCTCGTCGTCGACGACGCGTGCCGCAATCGTGGGGATGACGCGCCCTACCGAACCCAGTTTGCGTAGAGCATCCTCGCCGTCGAGCACACAGGTGATGGGCGACATCTCGGTCTGGCCGAACACCGCCACGTTCTGTGCATTCGGGAAAGTCGCGGCCATGGCCTCGAGCACGGTGTCCGACGCCGGGGCCGCACCCCACGAAATGACTCTCAGGTTCAGGTCTCGAGGGTTGCGTGATTGCTCGGCGCACATGGCCTGCCACTGCACGGGAACCAAGAACAATGTGGTGACGCGCTCGGCGGCGAGCACGTCCAGGAGGGTTGCCGGATCGAATGCGCCGACCGGATACACGACGGTCGGGATACCCAGTTGCAGGCTCGGCGCCAAGCTGCCGAGAGCGGCGATATGGAACATCGGTGACGCGCAGAATCCGACCTCGTCGATTCCGTGCATCTGCAGCGCCCGAATGCAGGTCAATGCCTGGGCTTGCATGTTGGCGTGCGTCAGGACGGCGCCCTTCGGCCTGCCGGTGGTACCCGAGGTGTACATGATGAGCGCGGGGGCGTCGTCCGGGACGTCCACGGGCTCCGCAGGCTCGGAGTCGGCGAGAAGAGCCTCGTACTCCTTGCCGACGACTATCTTCTCGGTGAGGGAATCCACCTGTGCGACTACGGCATCGGCGAGCGGTGACAATGTCTCGTCGGTGACGACGAGGTGCGAGCCGCTGTTCTGTGCCAGGAACGCGACCTCGGGCGGTGTCATACGGAAGTTCACCGGAACCGCAAGTGCGCCCAACGCATTGATTGCCAGTACAGCTTCGAGGTACTCGGGGCGATTGAGCATCAGAATCAATACGCGGTCGCCGAAGCCGACCCCTCGTCGGCTCAGGACGCCGGCAAATCGATCGACACGATCGGACAACTCCGACCAGGATGTCGACGCGCCCTGAAAGCGCAGGGCGACGGCATCCGGTTGCATCAGCGCGTGGCGTCGTACCTGGTTGTTCCAGTTGTTGCGGCGAGAACGCTGTGGTTCGTCCAACACGGTCATGCCCCCTTCTTCTGCGGCGACGCGAGTGCAGCTACCCGCTGCATGAACTCAGGTGATGTAAGCAATTCGATCTGTCCCTCGGTTTCTCGGCGCAGCGCATCGTCGAGAAGCGCCAGCGTCGAATCGGTGATGGATCTCTTGGTCAGTTCAAGGGCTCGCCGAGGGCTACGGACGAGCCTCGCGGCCACCGCGTCGACGCGGGCTCCGAGCTCGTCGGCGGGCAGAACGTCGTTGATCAGGCCGACTGCGAATGCCTCCTCGGCCGGCATCCGCTCCGCGAGAAGCATGAGCGCGTTGGTTCGCGCGCGTCCGATCGCCGCCGGAACGAGCAGACTGCTCGCCCCGTCGGGCATGAGACCGATCTTGCTGAAGGCGAACAGGAAATATGCGTCCTCGCTCGCGTAGATCAAGTCCGATGCCAATGCCATCGACGCACCGATCCCGACTGCCGGGCCGTTGACTTGCGCAATGACGGGCACCGGGCAACTGGTGATCGCACGGGCCAATGCTCCTGCACGGTGCATCGTATGTTCGGCTGCGTGCCGCGCCTCGGCGTCGCTGGCGGGTGTGGCGGTAGCAAGTTCGACGACGTCGGCGCCGGTACTGAAGGAGCCTCCGCTACCGGTGAGCACTACGACGCGAACATCAACGTCGTCGAACTCGAATGCCGCGATCAGCGCTGCGCACGTGGCGTCGTCGAGCGCATTCATATGCGACGGTCGATCGACGGTGACGCGGAGAATGCCGTCGGAGAGTTCGGTTCGAAGTCCTGGAGCTGTCATGGTGCAGCCGTTTCGGTCGGAGTTGTGCGATGTTGTGCGATCAACGCGAACACGAGCGATATGCGAATTGCCGCTAACTTAGCACTCGAATCATCGTTGATGTCAAGGAATCCATGACATACATCGAACTCGTGCGAGTACATTCGCCGAGACGTACTTCTCGGTCGGGAAGCGGGGCAGCGGTCTGCAACGGTGCAATGGTCTGCGAGTAACCTGGCCGAGGGGCGCAGATGGCGAACGAGAGAGGTGGAACCATGACCGATGCCGGATGTGGAATAACCTCGAATCATTCCGCAGGCTCCACTCCTGCCCTACCTGGTCATTCCGCAGGCTCCACTCCCGCCCTACCCGGTCATTCCGCAGGCTCCACTCCTGCCCCCCGCCGGCGGCCCAAGGATCGCAAAGCTCAGATCCTGTCCGCCGCGGCCGAGGCATTCAGCGAACGCGGGTATCACGCCGTGGGGATCGACGACATCGCGGCAACACTCGATATCTCGGGGCCCGCGCTGTATCGACACTTTCCGACGAAGTACGCGCTGTTCGTGCACACGGTCATGGGGCTCTCCGGAACATTGCTCACTGCAACAGATCTCGAATTCGATTCCGAGGATCCGCGCGAACGGCTCGACGCCGTCATGACGGCGATCATCGATACCACCATCGACAATCGGCGAACCGGCGGATTGTATCGGTGGGAGGGGCGCTACCTCGCTCCCGCGGACCGGCTCGCGCTGCGGCGCTCGGTCACGATACTGAACCAGCGTGTACGCACTCCGCTGATGCAGTTGCGTCCGGAACTATCGGAGGCGGACGCGTCGACCGTTGCGGCCGCAGCGATCAGTGTGGTCGCGAGCATCACCGCGCATCGGTCGGTGTTGTCCGCCAAGCAGATCGAATCGCTGCTGCTGTCCACGGTTCGTGGCGTTCTAGCAGTGAACTTGCCGGAGCTCACCGATGGTCCGCCGGCGGATACATCCGCCGGCAGATACGAGTCGAAGAGAGAAGAGTTGCTTCACGAGGCAATTCGGCTGTTCTATCGTCACGGCTACCACAGCGTGAGTATCGAGGACATCGGTGCCGCTGCAGGAATCAACGCATCGAGCGTGTACCGGTACTTCGCCAGCAAATCCGATCTCCTTGCCGCCGCGTTCCAACGCGCGAGCGACGGGTTGACGGTGGCGCTCGACGAGGCGTTCGCGCAGTCGACGACAACCGAGGATGCGATCGAGACTCTCGTCGATCTGTATCTCGAGTTGTCCTTCGAGCGAAGCGAACTCATGGCCGTGTATTTCGCGGAGATCGGTAATCTTCCCAAGGAACAGCGCTCCGCGCTGCGCAACCTGCAGCGGTTGAACATCGAGAAGTGGGCGCAACTGCTCAGCGACGCGCGCCCAGACATCACGGCGGTGCAGGCGAGATTCCTGGTGCACGCGGCCCTGGGGTTGGTATTCGATATGGGCCGCCTCGTGCACTTCGATCTCTCGCCTGGCCCGGCGGGTCGGGTGCGTCAGCTGATGATCACAACTCTGATGGGTCAGTGAGCGGCAGCTCTTCGCTTGTCGAGAATCTTGGTTACACCCAGCTGCGCGACAACGACCAGGGCGCCGACGATCAAGCCAAGCAACGCCGACGCCAGCGTATTGACTATCCAGGCAAGGATCGAACCGATTCCGGCGATGCCGCGAACGGCCTCTTCACCGTGGTGGACCAGTTCGTAGAGCGGATGGAATCCGAGTTCGTCGATCCCGACGAGAAGAATGTGGCCACCCACCCACAGCATCGCGGCGGTGCCTACCACGCTGAGAGCCGACATGACCTTCGGCATTGCCTTGACCAGACCGCGACCGAATTTCTCGACGAATCCAGACGATTGCTCCGCGAGGCGAAGTCCGATGTCGTCCATCTTCACGATCAGTCCGACGACGCCGTACACGACGATGGTGATGACGACAGCGACGACCGCAAGAATGATCAGCCGATTCCAAAATCCCTCGGATGCAATCGTATCCAAGGCGATGACCATGATCTCGGCAGAAAGGATCAGGTCGGTGCGCACTGCGCCGGAGACGACGCTGTCCTCGTCCTTGGGCTCGTCGGCAGCCTCTGCATGGTGTGCGCCATGGCCGAAGACGACGCCCCAGATCTTGTGGACCGCCTCGTACGCGAGGTAGCAGCCGCCGAGCATCAGGATCGGCGTCAAGAGCCAGGGGAGGAACTGACTCAGCAACAGTGCGATCGGGAGGATGATCAGCAACTTGTTGCGGAGCGAGCCGATCGCTATGCGCTTGATGATCGGCAGTTCCCGTTCGGCGGCAAGGCCGCGTACGTACTGGGGCGTTACCGCGGCGTCGTCGATCACGACGCCCGCGGCCTTGGCCGTCGCCTTCCCCGTTGCTGCCCCGACGTCGTCGATCGAGGCCGCTGCGAGTCGCGCGAGCGCGGCAACGTCGTCCAACAGGGCAACGAGTCCACCCGCCATCACTGGCCTCCTGAAATTGTCTCGAGCATGTGAATGAACGATACCGCGTGCTTAGGTAATGCTTTGGTCAAGTCGAATTGTTAGCATGCGTCATATGATGCTGACCCGAAAGAAGGTCCTGGGGCTTTCCGTCTCGTTGCTCGTCGTGGTGGGAGGTGCGACTGCGAATGCCGCGCCGATCAACGTCCCGTGGTCGCCCGATGCAGCGGCCGACAGCGAGATCGAATTCGAGTCCGACGGGACCACCTACTACGGAAGCATCCGCGAAGCGGTCGGTGAACGTCGAGGCGCCGCGCTGATACTCCCGGGTAGTGGGCCGATCGATCGCAACGGCAACTACGTCGACGGCGGCATCACGCCGAACACGCTCGCGTACGTCGCCGAGGTACTGGCCGAACGTGGCGTCACCACATTGCGTTTCGACAAGATCGGAAGCGGACGAACCGGCTTCGACCCGGCCGACCTGCCCAGTTTCACCGAGCAGGTGGACGGAGCCGAAGCCGCAGCCGAATACCTCACCGACCACACCGGGATTCGCGGCGACGACTTCGCGGTGTTCGGACACAGCGAAGGTGGCCTCACTGCGCTGGCACTGACCGAACGCATCCCCGACATCGGAAAGCTCGGACTGCTGGCGCCGCTGTCCCTTCGATACTTCGATCTTCTTCATGCACAGCTGAACCGCAATTTCGACGCGGCCGTCGCCTCGGGGCAGCTCCTCCCGGCCGACGCCGATGGACTGCGTGGCCGTCTGGACGAGACTATCGCCGCGTTGCGTGCGGGGCGTTCGCTGCCCTATCCGGACGACGAGGTGCTGGCCGCGGTCGGGTTCAGTGGAAGCAACGCGCAGTTTCTTGCCGAAGCGGACGCGGTGGACCCGGCGGCTGTGGCGCAAACTCTTCCAGCGGGTACCGATGTGCTGCTGACGTGCTCAGAGAAGGATCTCAACGTCTCGTGCGGGCAGACGGACCGACTGTTCGACGCGCTCGCCGGGACCGACGTCGACTACGCGCGGTTGATCAACGCGTCGCACATGCTTGCGGAGTTGGGGCCGTTGCCGGCCACCGGCCTCGACATCAACGTTCCGCTGCCCCTGTCGTCAGAGTTTCGCGGGGTGCTCGACGGCTGGGCGGGTAAGGCTTTCGGCTGAGGTCTCCGACGAGTAAGGGCAGTTCAGGGCGCCCAGGTCCTTCGGACGGTAGTTGCCCGGGTAGCCGGGGTAGGTTTTGTTCTTGGCGTCGTCGGTGCTGCGCGAGTGCTTGCGTGTAGGCAGGAAGCGCTCGCCGCGTGCCCGCAAGCGCAAGCTTGCCTCGGCCATGCGCCTCAGGCCGGGGGAGCCGGCGGGGAAGCCGAACGCGGAGGCCATCCTGTCGTCCATCAACGCGTAGACACCCTGCCGTACCGCTGGGTGCACGGCCGTGGGGAACCACGAGCAGAACAGCTCGAGGGTGTACGTGCCGACCTTGTGGTTGTCCTCGGTGAAGCGGAACGTGCGCTCCTCGTAGTCGAGCTTGAACTTCGCGAACTCGGTGAAAGACTCCGGAATGTTCTTGATACCCATCCGGATTCCGACTTCACGGTAGAAGTGGAACGCCGCGAGGCGCTCGTTCGGGTGCAACCTGCGCCATCCGTAGCTGTCGATCCAGTCGATCGGTTCGTAGATGAACGTGGTCAGGACGTACAGCATGTCGTCGTTGTCGATGGCGTACTTCCCGTGCATTCGATTGACCGTGCGAAGCGCCTCGCGACCACGTTCGGAGTCGTACCCGTGTTCGAGCATCTCGGCCATCAGAAGCGAGGTGTCGTCGTACCGCTTCTGTGGACGGTCCCGAAATTCGCCGGTCTTCTCGAGAAGCTCGGAAATGCTGGGCACACAATAGGTTCGGAACAGTGCAAACTCGAGCGCCCGCGTGTAGTCCCACGGAAACTCGTAGCCTGCGGTGATGCGGTGGATAGTGTGGCAGTCCGCCACCGGGTCCAGCTCTTCGATGCGTCGAAGCCAGCCGTAGCGGCCTCTTTTCGGCGTGATATCCATGTCGTCAGCCTCGGCCGTGCCGCAGCTTGAGCATGAGCGCGGAAATCTTCAGATCGCGTGCTTTGCGCTGCATGGTCAGCAAGTTCAGGGGTGCGGCGAACTTCTGTACGGTAAGGGATTTGACGGTGCTGAATTCACGGAGGCCGTCGGCGCCATGGATTCGTCCGAAGCCGGAGTCGCCGGTACCGCCGAACGGAAGGGCAGGGATTCCAGCGAATCCGAGAACCGAGTTGACAGTGACGACACCGCAGTCGAGTTTGTCTGCCGCACGGCGGCCCGCAGCTGTGTCCTTGGTGAACACCGACGCGCCGAGACCGTACGACGACGCGTTCGCACGCTCGATACCTTCGTCGAGGTCGCGGACCTTGTTCACCACCACAGTGGGTCCGAACGTTTCCTCGGTGATGGCGGTCGAGTTCTCCGGCACGTCCGTCAGGATGACCGGGTCGATGTACGGACCGTGCAGCGATTCCAGTCCACCCAGTACCGCGCGCCCGCCCTTGGCGAGGGCGTCCTCGATCTGCGACCGGACGATGTCGCTCTGCTTGCCGAGCGTCATCGGGCCATACGACGAGGTAGCCGCGCCACCGGGTTTCAGTGCTTTCACCGACGTCGTGAGTTTGTTCACGAAGGCGTCGTACACCGGTGCTGCGACGTAGATGCGTTCCACTCCCGCGCATGTCTGACCGGCGTTGCCCATGGCGCCGAACGTCGCGAACTCGACGGCCGCGTCGATATCCGCGTCGGCGCCGACGAGCATCGCATCCTTGCCTCCGCATTCTGCGACAAGTGGAGTCAGCGATGCCGCACACGTGGCCATGACTTTCTTCGCTGTCGCGGTCGATCCGGTGAATGCGATCTTGTCGACGCCCGCGGTGCACAGTGCCGTCCCGGTCGACCCGTCGCCGGTGACGGTCTGAAACACCGGATGCGCCGCGGCGAGCGAATTCCACTTCTCGGCAAGCCAGACTCCGACGCCCGGGGTGAGCTCACTCGGCTTGAACACCACGGTGTTTCCCGCCGCGAGCGAGTACGCGATGGACCCCATCGGTGTGTAGAGCGGGTAGTTCCACGGTCCGATCACGCCTACGACTCCGAAGGGCCGGTAGCCGACGAATGCCTGCTGGTTCGCGCTGATGAGGCCGGAGGACACCTTGCGCTGTTTGAGCACCTTCTCTGCATTACGGGCAGCCCAGTCGATATGTTCGACGCCCAACATGACCTCGAGCATCGCGTCCTCGGCCGGCTTGCCGCTCTCGGCGGCGATGACGTCGGCGAGGCTCTTGGCGTCCTTGGCTATGGCGCTCTTGAACTCGAGCAGCCACCGCTTGCGACCGGTGAAGCCTTGGATGTCCCACCATCTGGCTGCGGATCGGGCGCGTTCGACTGCCACGCGAACCTCGGTCTCGCCGTCGACGGGGTAGCTGGCGAGCACTGTGCCCGTTCGTGGATCGAGGCTGTCGAAGGTGCGGGCTTCTATCTCTACGACCTGGTCCGTCATGGGTGTGCATCCTCCGCAGGCTCGGTATTTCGATCAGTCCGATAGATCGCATCACATATATTTGATGTGATTTACTGTTGTGAAGCTCACACTATGCGTCGTGACCTGTCGATGACAACCCCTAGGGGCACCGACGGATCCCTCTACCGTCTGGAGCAACCATGAGTACGGACTTCACCCAGGAACAAGCGTCGTTCGCCAAAGCCGTCGCAGCATTCTGCGCGCGGGAGGCGGGGACCCGCGAACAGCGGGATGCCCTCACCGAACACGGCACGCATTCACACAACCAGGCCCTCTACGAGAAGATGGCCGAGCTGGGGTGGCTCGGAGCGACCATCCCCGAGGAGTTCGGCGGCGCCGATGGCAGCACGGTCGACATGTGCATTCTTCTCGAACAGGCAGCCAAGGGAATGGCTCCGATCGGCGGAATCGGACCCACGCTCATCACCGGAGCCGCGTACGGGAAGTTCGGAACACCCACGCAGAAAGAGGCAGTGCTCGGCGGAATCGTCGCAGGCAAGAGCTACTCGATCTCGATGTCCGAACCGGAGGCCGGTTCGGATGTCGGAAATCTGAGCTGCCGCGCCGAGAAGACAAGCGACGGGTGGCTGATCAACGGCCAGAAGACGTGGTGTTCCAACGCGCACTTCGCGGACCGGATCTTGTTGGTAGCCCGAACTGGCCGCGGTGAGGGCAAGCACGGGGGGATGACGATGTTCGATGTGCCCGCCGATGCGGACGGCCTCAGCATCGTCGGGATCGACACGATGGGCGGCAAGGAGGTCAACGACCTCTACTTCACCGACTGCGTACTGCCCGAGGATGCGGTTGTCGGAGTCGAAGGTCAAGGGTGGTCGCAGCTCATGACCGGGCTCAACATCGAGCGATTGATTCTGGCGGCGATGATGCTCGGGACCGCGCAGAGAGCATTCGACGACACTCTCCAGTTCATCACCCAACGTAAGCAGTTCGGTCGGCCCGTCGGAACATTTCAGGCCCTCAGACACCGGGTTGCGGACCTTGCCACCGAGATCGAATGCGGTCGATTGCTGGTCTATCACGTCGCCCGGCTCGTCGACGAGAACCCCGACAAGCTGTTCCCTCGGGAAGCGTCCATGGCGAAGCTGAAGCTCACCGAGACGGCCAAGAAGGTCGCGCTCGAGGGCATGCAGATGATGGGTGGGTACGGCTACGCCACCGAGTTCGACATGGAGAAGCACGTCCGAACCACGCTCGTCTCGTCGATCTACGGCGGTACCAACGAGATTCAGCGCGACATCATCGGCAAGACCTACGGGCTGTGACTGCACCGGAACTGGCGACGGAGGGTCCGGCGGTGAAAGGGCTGGTGGTGAAAGGGCTGAGGCGTCGACCGCAGTTGTCCGAGGACGTTGCCGCGCATATCCGCAGCCAGATCATGTCGGGGGTGCTACGGCCCGGCGTGTTCGTGCGGATCGACGACACGGCTGTGGAACTGGGGGTCAGTGCCACGCCGGTGCGGGAGGCGCTGGTGTCGCTGCGTGGGGAGGGTCTCGTCGAGCAGGTGCCCAATCGCGGCTACCGCGTCGGGGAGCTCGACCGTGACGATATCGAGGACATCTTCTGGCTGCAGGGCGCCATCGCGAGCAAGCTGGCCCGCCGAGCGGCACGAGTGATCACCGAGTCGCAGATCGAGGAGCTGACGGGTCTCAATGCTCGGCTTCGTGAGGCCGTTGTGCACGCAAATCCCGATGCAGTCGAGACGTGCGTGTTCGAATTCCATCGATTCGTCAACAGAGTCGCGGGCGGGCGAAAGCTGGCGTGGTTCCTCTACGGTGCGATTCGCTACACGCCGACCAAGCTGTACTCGGCGTCGGAGTCGTGGGGTCGAGACGCCGTCGCCGGTCACGACGCGTTGATCGACGCCTTCGCGCGCGGAGACGTCGATGCCGCCGGTGAGCTGATGGGTCGGCAGTTCGCGGACGGGGCGGAGCATTTGGTCGCCTACCGCGAGCGGGTGGGACTTCGGTCCTAGCGATTCACGGATCCTCGGGCCTCAGTGGCGCGGTCGAGTGCACCAGAGCGCGCAGTGCCGCACCACTAGGGCGACGCGTAGGGTGCGGCGGCCAGCAGCAGATCCGTGCACTGGGTGACAACCGCACCCTCGTCGAGATCGAGTTCGCCGCCGAGCCACGCCGTCAGTACCTGTGCGAAACCTCCTACGACGAAATGGGTTGTGAGAGCTTGCTGCCGGTTCGCGGAGGTGCCGTAGAACTGGTTGGCCTGGGCGGCAAGAAGGGCCGCGAACATCTTCGTCGACTCGGCTCGTTTCGCGGCCAGGACGTCGTTGCTCAACGTCGCCGAGAACAACACACGCCCGCGGCGTGGATCCTCGGCGACCGATCGAACGATGGCATGGACTGCGGCGTGGACGCGTTCGCGTTCGGTGTCGGCCGACGCGGAGACTGCGGCGAGGGCGGTCGTCGTGATGTCACCGATGACCCGGTCGTACACGGCTTCCATCAGCGCGTTCTTGTCGGCGAAGCTTTCGTAGAAATACCGCGAGGCGACTCCGGATCGGCGGCACACACCTCGCACAGTCAGCTCGGGTTCGGTCGTTCCCAACAGGTCGAGGCCCGCCTCGACGAGCATGCGACGCCGTTCGGCGACCCGGGCCGAGCCGTCGACTCCGCCGTAGGTCCGGGGTGATTCGGGCATGGACAACATCTTGACACCGTTCGTCGGACTCACCTAACGTCATCTGCACACGAACGTATGCAGATATCCGATCAGAAGGATTCGCCATGGCAGTCGACAACGAACTACTCCGGAAATCGATGACGGGTGTCGGTCTGCTCGCCGGTGGTGCCAACGTGATCATGCAGCTGGCGCATCCAGCGGTCGGGTACGGGGTGTACGAGAGCACGGTCGAGAGCGGCCAGATCAACCGGCATCCGGTGAAGAGAACTCGTACGACGTTGTCCTATCTGGCGGTAGCGGGGATGGGAGAGGACGACGTCAAAGCCGCATACCGCAAGGCAACAAATCGTTCGCACGCTTCGGTGAAGTCCACCTCCGACAGTCCGGTGAAGTACAACGCATTCGATCCGAACCTGCAGCTGTGGGTCGCGGCCTGTCTGTACAGAGGGTTCGAGGACGTCCACAACGCGTTGTACGGCAAACCGGATGCGGAATCTCTCGACGAGATGTATCAGCGATGCCACGTGTTGGGTTCGACGCTGCAGATGCCGCGCGACATGTGGCCGTCCGACCGCGTCACATTCGAAAAGTATTGGAACACAGCACTGAACGACGTGCACATAGACCCGACCATCCGAAAGTACCTCTACGGCATCGCGTCGGCGACGTTCGTCAAACCGAAAATCCTACATCCGTTCATCGGCCCGTTCATGCGCTTCGTGACCACGGGATTCCTGCCCGAGCGGTTCCGCGACGAGATGGAACTGCCGTGGGATCCGGTCAAGCAGAGGCGTTTCGATCGGCTGATGGGCAGCCTCGCAGTGGTGAACAGGTTCACGCCCCAGGTGATCCGGAACATGCCGTTCAACATTCTGCTGTGGGATGTCCGGACCAGGATCAAGCAGGGTCGTTCGCTTGTCTGATCAGTGGCACGGTTGAGTGCACTGGGGTGCACCTAACCGCGCCACTGGGCCGGAGGGCCTCACCGCACTGGGCCGGAGGGCCTCACCGCACTGGGCCGGAGGGCCTAACTGAGATGATGCGGCTGCGGGTGCTTCTTGTGGCCTTCGTCCGAACGAATCTCGTCCTGGTGTCCGCCCTTGTCGGCGACTGCCGAGGTGCCGGCCGGAACCAGTTGTATTACAACGGACTTCGACGTGGGGCAGTTGCTGTCCGTCGCGGTGGAATCGAGCGGCACCAGAGGATTGGTTTCCGGGTAGTACGCCGCAGCGCACCCGCGCGGGGTGTCGTACTCGACGATGCGGAAGTTCGAAGCACTCCGGTCGACATCGTCGTCATCCCACGTCGTCACCAGGTCCACGAAGTCGCCGTCACGGTAGCCCAGCGCTGCGATGTCCTCGCGATGGACGAAGACGACGCGTCGGCCGCCCTCGATGCCGCGATACCGGTCGCTCAGTCCGTAGATAGTCGTATTGAACTGATCGTGACTGCGGAGGGTCTGCAACAGCAGGTGCCCGTCGGGAACGTGCAGAACATCGATGGGCGAGGATGTGAATTCTGCTTTGCCCGACGGTGTCTCGAACGTCCGTGAGTCCCGCGGCGGGTGCGGAAGTATGAAGCCGCCGGGCCGCCGCACGTTGACCTCGTAACCCTCGCAACCGTTGACGACGCGGGCGATGTGGGTGCGAATGTTGCGGTAGTCCTCCCGCATGTTCTTCCAGTCGATCCCGTAGCGATCTCCCAGGGTCGCCTCGGCGATTCCCGTCAGAATCGCGATCTCCGAGCGCAGGTGCTCGCTCGCCGGTGTCAACGGCCCACGGGAAGAGTGCACCGAACATGTCGAGTCCTCCACCGAGATCCACTGTGGCCCCGACTTCTGCACGTCCTTCTCGGTGCGCCCCAGAGTCGGCAGAATCAACGCGGTATCTCCGGTGACCAGGTGTGATCGGTTGATCTTGGTGGAGATGTGGACGGTCATGCGCATCCCGCGCAGAGCTTCGAACGTCACTTCGGTGTCGGGCGTCGCCTGGGCGAAGTTGCCGCCGAGGCCGAGGAAGAAGTGTGCTTTGCCGTCGCGCATCGCTCGAATGGAATCGAT
Organism: Rhodococcus sp. FG69; assembly: GCF_057808915.1. Classification (NCBI taxonomy): domain Bacteria; kingdom Bacillati; phylum Actinomycetota; class Actinomycetes; order Mycobacteriales; family Nocardiaceae; genus Rhodococcus; species Rhodococcus sp. FG69. The sequence goes on from NZ_JBMDIX010000003.1 coordinate 132,739, forward strand.
GGTGTCGAGGCCGTGTTTGCGAGGCGGATCGAAGCCGAACTCGCTTTGGATGGCGTCGAGGAAGTGCTCCGGAACCCGCTCCCAGATTCCCATCGTGCGATCTCCCTGCACATTGGAGTGTCCACGAACTGGCAGCAGTCCGGCACCGCGCTTGCCGATGTTTCCCTGCGCGAGAGCGAGATTGGTGACTTCCTTGATGGTGGCGACGGCATTGCGGTGTTGCGTCAGGCCCATCGCCCAGCAGAACACGGTGGCCTTGGAGTCACGCAGCATCTGTGCGGCCTCGGTGATCTGTTCGACGGTCAAACCCGTTGCGTCGGTGACCACATCCCAGTCCACCGACGCGACATGCTCGCGCCATTCGTCGAATCCTGCGGTGTACGTCTCGACGAATTCGTGGTCGATGCAGTCCCACTCGAGCAGCAACGATCCGATGGCTTGGAAGAGCGCAAGATCGCCGTTGATCTTGATCGGCAGGTGGTAGTCAGACAGGTCGGTGCCGGGCCCTACCATGCCCCGTGCGGTCTGGGGGTTCTTGAAATTCAGTAGGCCCGCTTCCCGGAGCGGGTTGATCGAGATGATCTTCGCGCCGTTCTGCTTGGCCTTCTCCAGCGCGGAGAGCATCCTGGGATGGTTGGTACCGGGGTTCTGGCCGGCCAGGATGATGAGCTCGGCGTCGTACACGTCGTCGAGGGTGACGCTGGCCTTGCCGATGCCGATGGTCTCCTGCAGGGCGAACGACGTCGACTCGTGGCACATGTTGGAACAGTCGGGAAGGTTGTTGGTTCCGAACGCGCGGGCGAACAGCTGGTAGACGAACGCAGACTCGTTGGAGGCGCGTCCCGACGTGTAGAAGAGTGCCTCGTCGGGACTGTCGAGGGCATTCAACTCGTCGCCGATGAGGCGGAAGGCGTCATCCCATTCGATGGGTTCGTAGTGCGTCGCGCCGGGAAGTTTGACCATCGGGTGCGTGATGCGGCCCTGCTGACCGAGCCAGTGCTCGGTGCGGGCGTCGAGCTCGGCGATGCTGTGCCGCGCGAAGAATTCCGGAGTGGCACGCGTGGTCGTCGCCTCTTCGGCAACGGCCTTGGCGCCGTTCTCGCAGAACTCGGCGGCATGGCGGTGGCCGGGGTCGGGATCCGGCCACGCGCAGCTCATGCAATCGAAGCCCTCGGCCTGGTTGAGGTCGAGGAGCGTCTTCGCGGTGCGCACCGCACCCATGTGCCCGAGTGATCGCTTCATCGACACTGCGACGGCGACCGGTCCCGCCGCGTGAGTCTTCGGCTTCTCGATGTGCAGATCTGCCTCGTCGTAGTCGCTCACGCGGTGCCTCTCATTGTGGATGAGTTACTTGCCCAGAAGGCGAGAAACCAAGTCTACGTACGACTGCTTGGCCGAATCCTGGCCAGTGCCTTCGAGTTTTGCCCAGGCGTCGTACTTGGCGCGGTTCACCATGTCCAGCCTGCCTGGTCGCTTGCCGTCGACGTCGCCCTTCGAGCCCTGCTTGTACAACGAGTACAGGCTCAGCAGATCATCGTTGCTCGGCTTGGTCGTGAGGGTCTTGACGTCGACCTGGGCTTGCTGGAACGACTTGTCGAGATCGGACATCGTGTGAGCTCCTTGGCTATCGGAATGTGGTCGGTTCGATCATGGCATGTTCCGAGGCCCCGGAGACGAGCCTGACGCAGTGCGCAACGAATTTCTCGCGGGGCGTCGTGATGGAGCCGTCGAGGTAGCCGACGAACAGCGCCGTGAGCGCCCCGACCACGCCGACGGCAATCAGGTGTCTGTCATCGGGGTCGTCGGTGACCAACTGGGCTTGCACGAGCTCGACGAAGCTGGGAAGCAATGCTGCGCCGCTTCCGCCGATCGCCGACTCCGAGAACGGGGCGAGCAGTAGAACTCGTCCGACGCTCGGGTTGTCCAGAACCAGTTCGACGAACGCGCGGACGGGTGTCTCGACTCGGTCGCGCTGGTCCGAGGATTCGACGGCATCGACGATTGCTTGTCGGGCTTGCTCGCCGACGTGGGCGTACACCGCTCGTACGAATGCATCGCGATCGTCGAAGCTCTCGTAGAAGTAGCGCTCGGTGAGACCTGCCGAGCGGCAGACCCCGCGAACGCTGACGGCGGAACCATCGGGGGAGCCGAGCAACTCGATTCCTGCGGCCAAGAGCGACTCGTGGCGCTGGCGTCGGCGTTCGTCGATGTTCAACGGCTTCGCCTGAAGTATTGACTACGCATGTTGTCAGATCCTAGTCTGACAACATGCGTAGTCAATCGGGTGACGAGCGACCGGTTCCACTGGGACCGGATTCGCTGACATGGAAATACTTCGGTGATTGGCGTGGAATGCTGCAGGGCGTATGGGCGGGGTCCATGCAGAACATGCACCCTGGTCTCGGCGCAGGAGTCGAGCAGCACTCGATCTTCTTCGACGAACGGTGGCAACGTCTGTATCGCTCGCTCTATCCCATCGGGGGAGTGGTGTTCGACGGCGATCGCGCCGAAGCGACTGCGCTGCAGGTCCGCGGATATCACGAGAACATCAAAGGCGTCGACGCCAAGGGGCGCCGCTACCACGCGCTCGATCCCGACACCTTCTACTGGGCGCACGCGACGTTCTTCATGGGAACGATCCTCACGGCGGATCACTTCATGGGCGGAGTGAGCGAAGCACAGAAACGTCAGCTGTTCACCGAGCACATCCAGTGGTATCGGCTCTACGGCATGAGCATGAAACCGGTGCCGGAGACGTGGGAGGACTTCCAGCTGTACTGGAAACGCATGTGCAACGAGGTCCTCGAGGACAACAAGGCAACACGCGACGTGCTGGACCTGTCGAAAATCGGACCCCCGCCGTATGCAGCGTGGATTCCGAGCCGCGTGTGGTCGGTCCTGCGAGTGCCGATCACCCGCGGGTTCGTCTGGCTTACCGTCGGGTTGTACGACCAGCCGGTGCGAGACTTGCTGGGCTACGACTGGTCCGAGCGCGACGAGCGCGTCTTCGGTTGGGTGGGTAAGGCAGTGAACCTGTCGTTCGCGTTGGTTCCACGACGCTACCGTTTGCATCCGCGTGGACGGGCCGGCTGGGACCGTGCGAACGGCCGCGTGCTCGCCGACGCTGCGCTGCCGCAGACCCCAGCGCGAAATCTGCCGCCGATGGAAGCGCGCGACGATCCGAAGCACTACAGCCCCAAGGTGTAGTGATGTCACCCGATTCTGCAGCGCCACTGGAGGGCTAGCCCTCCCACCACGGGCGAAGCGGAACACTCGCCTCGCCCTTGGGGCCGAGCTTGACGCCCAGCACCTGGTGCAGCTGAACGACATTGCGCTCGAACCCGAGCCGAGATCCGGCCATGTACAAGCCCCAGACGCGTGCAGTGCCCTCGCCCGCCTCGGCTACGCAGGCGTCCCAGTTGTCGACGAGATTCTTGCACCAGGCTTTGAGAGTGAGTGCATAGTGCTCGCGCAGGTTCTCTTCATGGCGGACCTCGAGGCCGACGTCCTGCATCTCGGTGATGATGCGCCCGGAACCGGTCAGTTCACCGTCCGGGAAGACGTAACGGTCGATGAACGACCCAGCGCGTGCATGACTTCGATTGTCCGGCCTGGTGATGCTGTGGTTGAGTATTCGGCCGCCGACCCGAAGCTTGGACTTGATCGCGTCGAAGTACGACGGGTAATTGTGGACGCCGATGTGCTCGGTGAGCCCGATGGACGACACCGCGTCGAAGTTCGTTTCCGCGATGTCCCGGTAGTCGGAGAAGCGCACCTCGGCGAGATCGGACAGGCCTTCCTCGGCAATCGCCTTCTGCGCCCAGGCAGCCTGCTCCTTCGACAGGGTCGCGCCGATGGTCTTGACGCCCCGTCGCGCCGCGTAGCGGACCATTCCACCCCAGCCGCAGCCGATGTCGAGCAGTCGATCGCCTTCCTTCAATCCGAGCTTCTCGAACACGAGGCGATACTTGTTCTCCTGCGCCGCCTCCAGCGTGTCGTTCTCCGAGGTGTAGGCAGCGCAGGTGTACGTCATGGATGGCCCGAGTACGTACTCGTAGAACGTGTTGGACACGTCGTAGTGATGCGAGATCGAATCGGCGTCGCGAGTTTTCGAATGTCGGAGTCCCTCGGCTATCCGACGCCACCGCGGAACGACTTCCTGCGGGGGAGGGGCAATGGGACGCAACAGATCCCAGCCGAGTGACCGCGTGATCGACGCCAGCGTCAGGGCGCTCGGGCGTCGAAAATGCAGTTCGTCGCCCATGATCCGCAGCAGGTCGTACGGGTCGCCCGGATGGACGCCGACGGCGTCGAGGTCACCGGAGACGTACGCGCGCGCCATCCCGAGATCGCCGGGGGCGGTTGCCAGATACGTGGTTCCGCGTGGGCTCTTGAGGGTCAGGCCGATTTCGGCGTCCTCGGGTCCCGCCGCGCTTCCGTCGTAGGCGGTGAACCGCATCGGGATGTTGCCGTCGGAGAGCAACTCGAGGATCTCCGAGATGGTGAGCTTGTGAGTTCGGGTCTCGCGTGTAGTGGGTTCTTCGAACGTTGTCATTTTCTTTGCACCGCCTTCGAGTACATATCCAACAAACGTGAATCAGGGTCGTGACGCTTCTTCAGTTCGACGAACTTCTCGCCGCCGTACAGCGCGGCGAACTCCGACTCGGTGTAATACGCATCCGAGTAGAGCGACTTGTGCCCCTGGTAATCGGTCACCTTGTGCTCGATCGCCCGGTTGGCTGCACCTTCAGGGGCTCCTGGAACTATCGGAACCGAGGACCAGAACCCGATGTTGACGTAGGTCCTCTTCGGCTCGAGCGGATAGAGCGGCCAGGGGCGAGCCGCGTCGGCGCCGGACAGTGCCGGTTCCCGAAGACGCAACGGACACAACCACAGTGGTTCGATGGGTATTTCGTTCAGGAACCAACGCAGGAACGCGGCGGTGTTCTCGATGGGCACTTCGACGTCCTGTACGACGCGTTCCCGTGGCGGATTGCCCTTGCGCGCCTCGAGGCGATCGGCGATGTCGTACTTTCGGTCGAGCGCGATGAGCTTCCAGTAGAAACTGGAGCGACGGTATTTTTTCGGCCAGAACCGTCGGATTCTCGGATTCTGCGTGCCGAATGCGCGTGAGCACCAGAACCAGTCGGTGTCCCAGCGCCAGAGGTAGTCATGGATCGTCAGTCGGTCGGGTTCAGGTGTGGCGCCCCTGTGTTGGATCGAGCGATAGTAGATGTCCTGCCCCGAGTGGTAGTCGCTGACAGGCCCCGGTTCGGCCGTCTGAATGCCGAGGGTGAGATAGCTTTCGTCGGCCGAAAAGACGACTCCGTCGAGATACTGCACTTCGGTGCCGTCGTACGAACGGTCGCGCACGATCTCGTCCATGACGCGCTGCATCACGTCGAGATCGTCGAAGCGGACATGGCGCAGGGCGACGAACGGCAGGACGGACTCCAGCTGAATTTTCAGTCGAGTCGCGTATCCGAGAGTTCCGTACGAATTGGGGAAGCCCCAGAACAGGTCTGAATTTTCACCGTCGGGAGTCGCGGTGACAATCTCACCGCGGCCGGTGAGGATATCCATTTCCAACACCGACTCGTGCGGCAAACCGCTACGGAACGAGGTGCTCTCGATGCCGAGTCCGGTGACTGCCCCGCCGAGGGTGATCGTCTTGAGCTGTGGGACGACCAGCGGCGCCAAGCCGTACGGGAGAGTGGCCGCGACGAGGTCCTCATAGGTGCACATGCCGGCGACATCGGCGGTCTTGTTCTGCGGGTTGACCGAGATGACGCTCGTCAGGCCTGACACGTCCAAGCCGGGTGCGCTCGTCGCCGAGCGGGCTCGGAACAGGTTGGACGTCTTCTTCGCCAACCGAACGGTTGCGGTCGCGGGTATTGCCCGATAGCTGTCCAGCAGAAGTTCCACCCCTGCGCGGTGCGCGGCGAATCCGCTCTCGCGGGGTGCGGGCCTTCGTCTCGGGAGTGCTATCGCGTAAGCCACATGGAGACGCTATATCCACTGCTCGCGCGGGGCTACCGAGAATGGCACCTGGAGCATGAAACTTCATGGAAATGTTGTTGTTGATATGCGCAAATCGGTCAAATGCGTGGTGCATCCAACTTATTTTCGCAGCTGGGACAGTCCGCGGTGAAGCGCATCACACCCACGACGTCGTTCTTTCTCGATCGGTCACCCCGGAGTGCAGGATGGGAACCAGGTAACAACGATTCAAGGAGACGCACACGTGGCACAGGTAAGCGCGAGTAGTTCGATCACCATCGCTCAGGCGCCCGATCAGGTTCTGGCGGCACTCGCCGACTACGAGACCGTCCGTCCGCGGATTCTTCCCGAGCAGTACCTCGACTACACCGTCGTAGAAGGGGGACAGGGCAACGGCACTGTCGCTCAGTGGACGCTGCAGGCCACGTCGAAGCGGTCGCGCAACGTCAAGGCGACCGTCACCGTCGACGGATCGAGGATCGTCGAGCGCGACGCGAACTCCTCGATGGTCACGACCTGGACCGTCGCCCCGTCCGGAACCGGTAGCGAGGTGACGACCACCACCGAGTGGAAGGGTGCGGGCGGGATCGGCGGGTTCTTCGAGAAGACCTTCGCGCCGTTGGGATTGAAGAAGATCCAGGCGCAGACGCTGTCGAATCTGGAACGTGAAGTGCGTTAGTCGGTAAGGCTGGATGACCCACTAGTGTTGCTGTGGAGTACCCGAACCGAGAGGACACCACTGTGCAACCCGGTGAGCAGCCCGACATCGCGTCGATCATGCAGCAGGCCCAGCAGATGCAGCAGCAGCTGATGGCTGCGCAAGCCGAGATCGCCGAAGCCGAGGTGACCGGCCAGGCAGGCGGGGGCCTCGTCACGGCGACGGTCAAGGGGACGGGTGAGCTGGTTTCCCTGGTGATCGATCCGAAGGTCGTCGACCCCGAGGACGTCGAGACTCTTCAGGATCTGATCATCGGGGCCATCGCCGACGCCTCGAAGTCGGCGTCGGCTGTCGCCGCCGAGAAGCTCGGACCGCTGGCGGGTGGGCTCGGCGGCGGATCGCTCGGGCTCCCCGGCTTCTAGAGAGTTCGCGCGTGTACGAGGGTCCAGTCCAGGATCTGATCGACGAGCTCGGCAAGATGCCTGGGGTCGGCCCGAAGAGTGCTCAGCGCATCGCATTTCACCTGTTGGGCGTCGAACCGCCCGAGGTGGACCGGTTCATCAATGCGCTGCAGCGTGTCCGTGACGGGGTCCAGTTCTGCACCGTGTGCGGCACGGTCGCCGACAAGGAGTTGTGCCGAATCTGCGCCGATCCTCGGCGTGATCGCAGCATCATCTGCGTCGTCGAGGAACCGAAAGACGTTCAAGCCGTGGAGCGCACTCGAGAGTTCAAAGGCAGGTACCACGTCCTCGGTGGTGCGCTCGATCCATTGAACGGCGTCGGGCCTGATCAGTTGCGCATTCGCGAGTTGCTGGTGCGCATCGGGAACCAGGAGGACGGCGTCGATGTCGCCGAGGTCATCATCGCGACCGATCCGAACACCGAGGGCGAAGCGACCGCGACCTATCTCGTCCGGATGATGCGCGATTTTCCCGGCCTATCGATCACCCGGCTGGCCTCCGGCCTGCCGATGGGCGGGGATCTGGAGTTCGCGGACGAGCTCACGCTCGGCCGTGCGCTGACCGGACGGCGGGTTTTGTAGGGCTCGGATTTGGAGGGCGGCTTCGCCGCCAGTGGCACGGTTGAGTGTCCTGACGTGCACTCAACGGACTACCGACCGGCCGACGGCAAGCACCGGTCCACGTCGGCGGACGTCTTTCTCTACGAGGACGTCGAATACGGGCAGGGTGGGCTGATAGTCCGGCTGGACGGGCAGCAATTCCATTCGGCCAAGCAGATTCGCTTCCGAGATCGACGCAGAGACAATGCCGCCGAACTCGCCGGACGCGCCAGCCTGGCGTTCGGCTGGGACGATGTCGCTCACGATCCGTGCGGCGGGGCCGCCAAGCCTCTGGAGCCGCCGGGCACTACCGTCGCAGGCGCTCGCGCCTCAGCTGTGCGACCTCAGGCAGGTCCAGCGGCTCCAAGGTCCTGCCGATCGCCTTTTCCAGCAGATAGTCCGCCAGTTCCGGGTTCCTGGCGAGAACCGGCCCGTGCATGTACGTCCCGATCACGGAACCTTGTACGACGCCTTCTCGGCTGTCACCGACTCCGTTTCCGACGCCCGAGGTGACACGTGCCAACGCATGCGCGTCGGAACCCAATGTCGTTCCCCCTCGGTGATTCTCGAATCCGGACAGCTTCTGGGTCAGCCCATCGAGCAGCGGCTCGGTGATGACCTCGCCGATCGATCGAGTTTCCTGAGGTGACGTCGTCACGTCGAAGAGGGATACCCCCTCGACCTTTTCGCCGGAGGATGTCTCGTACCAGTGGCCGAGGACCTGAATGGCCGCGCAGATGGCCAGCACCGGGACTCCGCGGGCGGCTGCCTTCTGCAGCCCTGGATACTTCGTCAAGTGCCGAGTCGCCAAGCGCTGCGCCGAATCCTCGGCGCCGCCGAGGGTGTACACGTCGAGCGAGTCGGGGACTGGATCGTTCAGGGTGATGTGCACGACCTCGGCGTCGATGTCACGCATCCGAAGCCGTTGTCGCAGAATCAATGCGTTGCCATTGTCGCCGTAGGTGCCCATGACGTCGGGCAGGACCAACCCGATGCGAACGGTGGACTCAGACATCGTTCGCCTCCCGTGCGAGTGCGCGCCCCAGATCGCGAAACGCAGTGTAGTTGGCTAGAACCTCGATGCGCCCGGGAGGGCAGGATTCGATGGCCTTCAACGGATCTGCGACGGTTGTGTGCTGCGAACCGGCGTACAGCAGCCGGACTCCCAGATCGGTGGCACGCTCGCCGGCAGCGACGACAGCAACGTTCTCGAAATGCTCGAACCGTACGTCCCACAGCCATGAAAGGTCCTCGCCATCGGGAACCTGACCGTTGACTGCGATGACGAGCCCATCCACGGTCGGGTCGATCATCGACAGCGCTTCCTGCCAGCCGGCGGGATTCTTCGCGAGAAGCATTCGGACGGAATGTGGTCCGTGCTGGACGGTGGAGTACCGCCCGGCGACTTCGTTTACTCCGGACGCGGCGACGACGGCATCGGTGGGGGCTGCTCCCAGCGTCACTGCGGCTGCGACAGCTTGGGCTGCGTTGCCGCGGTTGGCTTTACCGGGAAGAGCGAGCGTCATCGGGATGATCTGGCCGTCCGGGCCGTAGAGATTTTCGTCGTCGAGCCACCAGTCGGGAGTCGGGCGCTTGAACTCACTTCCGGTGCTGTACCAGTGTTCACCGTCCCAGACGATGGGTTCACCGGTCCGAGGGCAGCTGACGGAGTCGCCTGCCCAGCCGCCGCCCGCCGCCACCCACACCACGTTCGGGGCGTCGAATGCAGCGGACGTGACGAGCACGTCGTCGCAGTTGGCGATCACGACTGTCTCGGGATGACGGGCCAGGCCTGCTCGTAGCTTTCGTTCGATCATGTTGATCTCGCCGACGCGGTCCAACTGGTCGCGACTGAGATTGAGCAACACGACCGCGGCAGGCGACACGGCGTCGCACACGTGCGGTACGTGAAGTTCGTCGACCTCGAGCGCCGCGAGCGGGGCGTCGAAATGCGCGTGCAGGGCGGCGACGATGCCTGCGTCCATGTTCGCGCCGTCTGCTTGTGTCGCGACGTCGCCGAGGGTGGCCAGTGCGGCAGCCGTCATGCGTGTCGTCGTCGACTTCCCGTTGGTTCCTGTCACCACCACTGTGCGACGACCGGAGCCGAGTCCCGTCAGGATGTCCGGGTCGATCTTGAGGGCGACCAGACCGCCGATCATCGATCCCTTACCTCGACCTGCCTTGCGTGACGCCCACGTCGCGGCCTCGGCCGCTCGTAGTGCCAGCCGGCCCCGCGCGCCGATTGCCGCTCTGCGCTCACCCGATCGAACCATGCGCCGAGTCTGGCACAAACATCCGGCTCGACTCTCCTCGGAATGTGGCGGCACCCGCTATGTTGACTGAAACAAGTTCTAGAAAGGAACTCGCATGGCCCCATCTGCCGATGTCGTCCGCAAGACCGTCGACGCCTACGTCGAGGCCGTCGCGCACGGCACCGTCGACGACATTCTTGCCCTGTACGCCGAGGGGGCGACCGTGGAAGATCCGGTCGGCACCGAGGTCAGGACAACCGAACAGGCGATCAGAGAGTTCTACGCGGTGCTGGAGCCCTTGGAGCAGTCAGCGGAACTCCTGACGTGCAAGATCGCTTCCAACTCGGCGGCCTTCCACTTCAGGTTGGTGTCCAAATTCGGCGAGAACACGTTCGAAGTGGCACCCATCGACGTGATGGAATTCGACGACGACGGCAGAATCACATCGATGCGGGCGTATTGGTCGCCCGAGGATCTGGTCCAGCTTCCTGGAAACTGAAGGAACGCCCAGATCGGGGTCACCGATGTCAGACTCGCAGCGGTTCCGCCAGTGGCGTAGCCGACGACGCTCGCCGCGCGGTGGCCATCCCGCCCAAGCAGCCGGCGATGACGACCGCGGCTCCTATCAGCGACAGAATGCTCGGGGTTTCGCTCAGGAAGATCCACGCGCCGGCAATTCCGACGACCGGAACGAGCAGCGAAAACGGCGCGACGACGCCGGCCGGGTGACGGCTGATCAGGATCGTCCACAGACCGGAACCTGCGATGGTTCCCAGCAGCACGATGTACGCGAGGCCTGCAAGGGCGGGCCAGCCGTCGATGCTGAACGAGTCCGCGAGCGCCCGCCAGCCCGTCGCCGGGCCCTCCACCGCAGCCGACAGAGCGAGCATCGGGAGCGGCGGGACCACGCACATCCACAGCATCAGCCGCATCGGTTCGGTGGACTTGGCCAGCCGGTTGCCCAGATTGCCGACCGCCCAACCCAGTCCGGCCATCAAGGTCAGCACGACGGGTATCAGGGACGCGGCCTGGGTCCGGTCGTATCCGATGAGGGCCATCCCGGCGACCGCGATGGTAATCCCGAGGATCTGACGCCTGCTCACGTTCTCGCGAAGGAGCAGCGCGCCGAGAACGATCGTGAACGGCGCCGAAGACTGCAACACGAGCGAGGCCAACCCGGTGGGCATTCCAGCGTTCATGGCTGCGAACAGGAAGGCGAATTGCAGGAAGCCGAAGCCGAAGCCGTACAGCAGAAGCCACTTCAGCGGAACGTTCGGGCGTCGGACGAACAGTACGACGGGCACGGCGATGACCAGGAATCGCAGCCCAGCGAAGAAGAACGGGGGGAAGTGGTCGAGGCCGACACGGATGGCGAGGAAGTTCAGTCCCCACAGCACGGCGACGGTCAGTCCGAGGAGGCGGTCGCGAGTGGTCATGGCACCAATCGTGACGGGCCTTAACTATCAGCACAATCGAATATATCCGTATCAACAGTTAAGATTTACTACATGAATGTGGAGCGGCTCAGAATCCTCAGGGAGCTCGCGGACCGCGAAACTGTCGGAGCGGTCGCGATCGCGCTGTCGCTGACGCCGTCGGCAGTGTCGCAGCAACTCAAACTGCTCGGCAGAGAGGCAGGTGTCCCGCTACTCGAACCCGATGGTCGACGCCTGCGTCTGACCGACGCGGGCGCCGCGCTCGTGCTTCGCGCCGACGAGGTTCTGGGAGCTCTCGATCGCGCCAGTGCCGAGATGGCGTCCTACAGCGCGTCGCCGAGGGGACGCGTGCGCGTCGCTCTGTTCCCGTCCGGTGCCGCGTTGCTGTTGCCGGGCGTTCTGGACAGGATGCGCGAGAGTGGAACTCGAGTGGACGCGAGCGACGAGGATCTACCTGCCTCGTCCGTTCCGGCGCTCCTGGCGGACTACGACGTCGTTCTGACGCATCGAGACGAACGAGCTGCGGCGACGGCAGCGCCGCGCATCGAAGTTCGAGCGTTGATGCGCGAACCGATCGATCTCGTGCTTCCGCCTGAACATGCTCTGGCAAAACAGGATTCGGTCGATCTACGTCAGCTGGCCGACGAGCAGTGGATCAGCGTCAGGGGTGGATTTCCGGTCGACGACGTCTTGCTCTCGGTTGCGGCCGCCACAGGAGTTCGCCCCCGAGTTATTCAGCGCATCAACGACTTCCGTGTCACCGAGGAACTCGTTGCCCGGGGACACGGCGTCGCGCTGATGCCGCGCTATGCCGTCGTCCATCCAGCTTTGGTTCGTCTCCCGCTCTCGGGTGTGCGGGCTGGGCGAATCTACGAGCTCGCAACGCGCCCAGGCGCCCACGCACTGGCGGCTGTCGCCGCAGTGGTGGACGCCTTCGTCGACGAGGCCGCCTGCGTGAGCGGAAACGGAGCGTGAGCTACGTAAGTGCCTTCGACTTGAGCTGGTTGAACTCGTCCTCGGTGATCGTGCCCGCGTCGAGTAGTGCCTTGGCGTGCGCGATTTCCTCGGCGGATGTCCGTCCGGCGACCTGCTTGATGTATTGCTCCTGCTCGTCCCTCGCGTGCTGCACGGCCGCGACCTGACGCTTGGTCATGTCACCGCCCTTGGCGATCAGGTAGACCAGAGCGGTGAGGAACGGTGCAACGATCAGGAAGAACACCCAGATCGCCTTGACCCAGCCAGAGGTCTTGTGGTCCCTGAAGAGGTCGCCGATGATCGAGAACAACACCATGAGGTACGCGATGAACGCGAAACTCACGATTATCAGCCACAAAAAATCCCAGAACGAGTCCACGTTCGGTGCCCCATTTCATCAGTGTGAAAACCTACGAGCAATTCTGGCATCCGACGCAAAGCAAGATCATCATCCGAAACAGGTGAGATCACCCGCGCCGGATGATGTGCGCGCGTGAGCTTCACAGGAACACTGTGCATACGACGGCGAGCTGAATCTCCCGTTCGCGGCCCCCGGGGCGGTGGGAACCACGCGGGCCCCTTTCCCGGCACGAGGAAGCGGGAAAGGGGCCTGAGTGGACTGCGGCGGGCCGCGTCGTCTACTTCAGTGCGCGGTTCACTGCTGACACGACTGCGCGTAGTGACGCGGTCGTGATGGAGGTGGCTATTCCGGCGCCCCACACGGTGACTGCACTTCCCGTGGGCCCGGTGACGGATGCTTCCACATAGGCGGCGGCCTGCGCGTCGTCACCTGCGGACATCGCGTGCTCCGAATAGTCGAGGACGCTGACGTCATAGCCGACTGTGGAGAGCGCGTCGACGAAGGCAGCGAGTGGTCCGTTGCCGGAACCACTGATGTCCTGCTCGACGCCTTCGAGCTTGACCGTGGCGACAATGCTGTCCGTGCCGCCGTCGGTCTCCGCGGCGATGACGCGCTGCTTGATGCGTTCGAGCGGCCGGATCGGACTCAGGTATTCCTGGGCGAAAACGTCCCACATTTCCTTCGGTGAGACCTCACCACCCTCACCGTCGGTGATGCGCTGCACGGCCTGGGAGAACTCGATCTGCAGCCGACGCGGAAGCGCCAGACCATGATCGGCCTTCATGATGTATGCGACGCCACCCTTGCCTGACTGCGAATTGACCCGGATGACAGCCTCGTAGGTGCGGCCGACGTCCTTCGGGTCGATCGGCAGGTACGGAACCTGCCAGGTGATCTCGCCGATGTCCGAACCCTGCTCGTCCGCAGTGACTTTCATTGCGTCGAGGCCCTTGTTGATGGCGTCCTGGTGGCTTCCCGAGAAAGCGGTGTAGACGAGGTCGCCGCCGTACGGATGACGCTCGTGTACGGGGAGCTGGTTGCAGTACTCGACGGTCCGCCGGATCTCGTCGATGTTCGAGAAATCGATCTGCGGATCGACACCGCGGGTGAACATGTTGAGTCCGAGCGTCACCAGACACACGTTGCCGGTGCGCTCCCCGTTGCCGAACAAGCATCCTTCGATGCGGTCCGCGCCGGCCTGATAGCCGAGTTCTGCTGCGGCGACGCCCGTACCGCGGTCGTTGTGCGGGTGCAGTGACAGAACCACACTGTCGCGGCGGTTCAGATTACGGCTCATCCATTCGATCGAGTCGGCGTAGACGTTCGGTGTCGCCATTTCTACCGTCGCAGGCAGATTCAGGATGATCGGCTTCGCAGGCGTCGGATCGATGATCTCGACGACGGCGTCGCACACCTCTTTTGCGTATGCCAGTTCGGTTCCGGTGTAGGACTCGGGGGAGTACTCGTACCGCCAATCGGTGTCCGGGTAGTTCGCAGCGACCTCGAGGCACTTGCGCGCGCCGTCCGTTGCGATCTTCTTGATGACGTCCCGATCGGCCTTGAACACCACGCGACGCTGCAGAATGGAGGTGGAGTTGTAGAAGTGCACGATGACGTTGCGTGCGCCTTCACAGGCCAAGTAGGTCCGCTCGATGAGTTCGGCACGGCACTGCGTCAGAACCTGGATGGTGACGTCGTCGGGGATGGCGCCGTCTTCGATGATCTCCCGGACGAAATCGAAGTCTGTCTGGCTGGCGGACGGGAACCCGACCTCGATCTGCTTGTAGCCCATCCGGACCAGCAGATCGAACATTCGACGCTTGCGCGCCGGACTCATCGGATCGATGAGAGCCTGGTTACCGTCGCGTAGATCGACGGCACACCATTGCGGAGTGCGGTCGATGATCTTGTCGGGCCAGGTTCGATCCGGCAGCGTGATCGGCTCGACCTCTTCGGCGAACGGACGGTACCGGTAGGTCGGCATCGAAGAGTTCTTCTGCGTGTTCCATGCGGGCTGGTCGCTCGGTCCAGGACGGGAAGGCGGGGTGATGGTGCGCGATCCGGATGTGTATGCGTCGGCTGGTGACATTGCTCTGATCTCCGAGGTTACTTCGCTGAAATGGATTTCGACCGGCGCGATGAAACCCCGCGACGGGAAGCCAGTCTGATTCAGACCCCGTCGCGGCGATCGAGAAGAAGCGCGCGCTGCATGTGTGCGAGTGTACTACCGACCATGGTGGTTTCACGTCCGGGTTGCTCGAACCTCAGTCCGGAAGCCTGCGCAGTTCGACGATGGTCAGACCGAGCGCATCGAAGCGTGCGAGCATTCCGCGCAGCGCCGTCTCGTCGTCGATGGGTCCGAACAGGCGCGTGAAAGTGGTCGGAATCCGTGCGACGGAGAGGTCGGGGAATGCGGCCTTCGCGCGCTCGGAGAGGTCGCCCTCGACGGTGAACTCGTATCGGATTCCGTGCGAATGCACGTCGGCGGGTCGAGCCATGGCGTTCGCTCCTGCAGTTGATTCCACCAGGGGCGTTCCGCAGGTTCCACTCCCGGAATGGGGGGTTGTTCTGCAGGTTCCGCTCCCGGGTTTGGCTTGTCGGTGTGAGTACCAGCGTCCGCGTCGAACCGGGCTGCGGCATCACCCGCAGGTGATGAACCCTGTGACGCTCCGGTCGCGGGTCTCTTACAGCAGACCCAGCTCGTGTGCTGCCGCGATCGCGTCCCGTCTGGAGCGGACCTCGAGCTTTCGGTATATCCCGCGAAGGTGCGTCTTGATGGTGTTGACGGAGACGAAGTGATCGGCGGCGATCTGTTCTGCGGTCCGCCATGAGGGGAGTTCCCGAAGCAACTCGAGTTCGCGGCGGGTGAGCGTGCCGGTAGCGGGCCGATCGATCGTCCGAGCTTCGTGAGGGACACAGGCACGGGCGCGATCCGCGAATGGCTCGAGCAGACCGAATCGTCCGTGGTTATGCGTCAGAATGTCGCGTACCGGGGTACCTGCCTCGACGAACGGCAACAGTATCGACTCCGGTTCCGCCGCAGTCAACGCTTGGACGACCATGTCGAACGCCCGAATCGGGTGTTTTCTAGCCGCGGCGACGCTTGCGGCCGCCAGGAGCGCACGAACGGAGTTGACTGGATTGATGCACCGCCTGGTGCCGTCGACAATCGACGACAGTTCGTTGTCCGCGGCGTCGAGCCGCCCGTGCAGTCGATGGATCTCGGCGGCGAGCAGCCCGACGTCGCCGATCTTGCCGAGTCGACGTGTCGTGACGTCGACGAGTTCGGTTGCGCGATGGACCTCGCCCGAGGTCAGATAGCGTCGTTGCACCATCGGAGCGAGCAGGGCCTCGAAGCCGGGGATGGCCGGCCGGTCGAATTCCAACCACTCGCGGTCGTGGTGACCGGACCGGTCGCCCAGCATCTCCAAGGCCCACCTGGCACGGCGCCCGTAGTCGGCGACCGCTGGATCCGGCGACTGGCCGATTGCGACCCAGACGTCCTCCGGAACGGGTGGTGGGGCGGGGTCGGTGCGAATAGTCGCCACGAGCAGTTCCAAGGACTGCACCACGGCATAGACGGGAGTGTCGGTGAGTCCGTGTCGGTCGGCGATCTCGCGAGCCTCGTCGACCATGCCGAGGGTATCGTCCAGTTGTCCTGCGAGGAAATAAGATCCGGCGACGATGGACAGGCCGCTCAGAGCAGTGAGATGCAGATTGCCTGCTCGGGCGTTGGCCGTCGCGTCCATGAGGTGGTGGATGGCGTCGGTGGCGAGGCCGAGGTGCAGTTCGGCCAGGCCGACGACCATCAAGGTGTAGGAATCGAGTTCTGGTGAGCCGGACTTTCCGAGGTCGAGATTCTTCGCCCGAGCGAGCGCCGCCGCGATGTTGCCGGTGCGAATCGCAGCGTGGACTTCGAGAGCGCGCCGCAGCATTTCGGCGTCGAGATCCTTGCGTGAGGTCCGATCGGTGACCGGAGCCGTCGCAGATCGGCGAAGCGCGGACAGTATCGACACTGCCGGAGCGGTGTTGCCATCGATGAGAAACGCTGCAGCGTTGACGAGCTGAGCGATCGCGTGTTTTCTGACGCGAACCGGGCTCCGTTCGATGGCCGTGAGCACCTGGGCGCCGTTCCCTCGCAGCACCATGCCGAGGCCCGACTCGCATAGGATCTCGACGATCGTCGGAGAGTCTCCCGCGTGGACGCTGTGTTGGAGAGCTTGCAGCGGTTGTCGGTAGTCGTTGAACCAGGACGCTGCGACGCGTTCGAGATTTCGGATCTGCTCCGCACCGAGCCGGGCCATCTCGGCGCGGAGGTACCCGCGCATCAGCGGGTGGTAGCGGTATGCGGGCTCCGGACCGGGGATCTGATCGATCAGGAAGTTCTGTGCGAGAAGGCCGTCGATGACGTCTTGGGCGTGACTCTCGCCGGTGAGACGCTCCGCGAGATCAGTTGTGAACCAATCGGGTACGGCCGTCTCGACGAGAAACATCCGAACGGTCGGCGGGAGGTAGGACAGCACCTCACCCACTAGATAGTCCGCAACCGTGTGCTCGGTTCCGGTGAAGTCCTCGATCAGTTCGGAGGGGCGGAGAGAGCCTACGAGTGTCATGCCCGCGAGTCGAAGGCCAGCCGCCCAGCCTTCGGTGCGGTTCATCAATTTCGCCAAGTCGTGCTCGTTCAGAACGGTCCCGGATCGCGCCAGCATCTCGGCTGCCTCGTCGGAGGTGAAGGCGATGGTAGAGGCCGAGATATCGTGCACGAGGCCGTCGAGGCGCAGCTTCTGGAGCGCGAGTGGCGGTTCGTATCTCCCCGCCAGAACGACCCGCACGTTGCGAGGAGGCCACCGGAGAAAATTCCCGAGCAATGCAAGTGTTTGTCGATCATGCAGCAGATGGCTGTCGTCGAGGATCAACGTGATGTGCTCGTCCACGGACTCGAGTGCCTCGACGAGCAGCGCAGCGAAGTCGGCGTACGACGAGTCGCTGGGCGACGGGAGGGTCGCAATTGCCGAATCCAGGGCGGGGGAGCCGGCTTGTGCGAAGGCAGAGGCGATGCGCGAGCGGATGCCGACGAGGTCGTTGTCGGTCTCGTCGACCGTCAGCCAGGCGATCGAGCCTCTGGCGGTGCCCCGCTTGGAGTCGATCCAGTCGACAAGGAGCATGGTCTTGCCGGATCCCGCGGGTGCGGTCAACAACGTGACCGTATTGGTCCGCCCGCCGCGATCGAGGTCGTCGAGCAGCCGTCGTCGCCGAATGGTCGCCTCGGCGAGGGCCGGAATGCGACTTCGGGGTGTGGGCACAGACAAGGGCAACGTGGTCATACACGACCCTCTCCCGACGAAAGGCGCAGGCGATGCGTTGGACTGCCCAATAGTATTCCCTTCCTTGCCATTTCGGGTGCCGAAAGTCGAATATGCAGGCCGGTCGGTACGGTTCGGAGGGGTAGCGGCGGCGTCGTGTCGTAGTAGCAATCGAATTTCGAGACCGAGCCCCCGATCGAAGCCGAGAAACCGGATGCCGGACCGGGGCGATGCGGGACCACTCGTCATCGGTGCCGCGGAGTCGGGTGCTGTCTCGTCGTGTGCCGTCCTGTCGTGGGCGATCGGACCGATCACTCGTCGACTGTCGTCGTCGAAGACCGAATCAGCGCAGGTGAGAGGCGTCGCCGTCGTACCCGCAGCGCCTCGCAGGCAGGCAACTCGGTAAGGTAGTCAAGCCAGTCACACCACAATGCAGCGGAGGTACACACGCGTGGCTCTCATCGTCCAGAAGTACGGTGGATCGTCGGTGGGCACCGCCGAACGCATCCGACGCGTCGCTGAACGAATCGTCGAGACGAAGAAGGCGGGCAACGACGTCGTAGTAGTTGTCTCCGCAATGGGTGACACCACCGACGAGCTGCTCGACCTGGCGCAACAGGTGTGCCCAGCCCCGCCTGCCCGCGAGATGGACATGCTGCTCACCTCCGGCGAGCGCATCTCCAACGCGCTGGTGGCGATGGCCATTCATTCGTACGGCGCCGAGGCGCGGTCCTTCACCGGTTCGCAGGCTGGCGTCGTCACCACGAGCGTGCACGGCAACGCCAAGATCATCGACGTCACGCCTGGTCGCGTTCGCAGCGCACTCGACGAAGGCTCGATCGTCCTCGTCGCGGGTTTCCAGGGCGTCAGTCAGGACAGCAAGGACGTCACGACGCTCGGACGCGGTGGCTCGGACACCACGGCCGTTGCGCTCGCCGCCGCGTTGAATGCCGACGTCTGCGAGATCTACACCGACGTGGACGGAATCTTCACCGCCGATCCGCGCATCGTGCCGAATGCCCGACACCTCGACACCGTCTCGTTCGAGGAAATGCTCGAGATGGCGGCCTGCGGCGCGAAGGTTCTGATGCTGCGGTGCGTCGAATACGCGCGCCGCTACAACGTTCCAGTGCACGTCCGTTCGTCGTACACCACGAAACCCGGAACCATCGTCTCCGGATCTATGGAGGACATCCCAGTGGAAGAAGCCATTCTCACCGGCGTCGCACACGATCGCAGCGAAGCGAAGGTCACCGTCGTCGGATTGTCCGACGCTCCCGGCTACGCCGCCAAGGTGTTCCGAGCTGTCGCCGATGCCGAGATCAACATCGACATGGTGCTGCAGAACGTCTCCAAGATCGACACCGGCAAGACTGACATCACCTTCACGTGCCCCAAGGCCGACGGTCCGACGGCGGTGGAGAAGCTCACCAAGCTCCAGTCCGAAATCGGCTTCGCGCAGGTTCTCTACGACGATCACATCGGCAAGGTTTCGCTCGTCGGCGCCGGAATGAAGAGTCATCCGGGCGTCACCGCGACGTTCTGTGAGGCTCTTGCGGACGCGGGCATCAACATCGATCTGATCAGCACCTCCGAGATCCGAATCTCGGTGTTGTGCAGCGACACACAGCTCGACGAGGCGGTGCGCGTTCTGCACGCAGCCTTCGACCTCGGCGGCGAGGAAGAAGCCGTCGTACACGCAGGGACAGGACGGTAGTCATGACCGTAGTTGCAGTCGTAGGAGCCACCGGGCAGGTCGGCGCAGTCATGCGAACCTTGTTGGAGGAGCGTAACTTTCCGGCCGAGACCGTGCGGTTCTTTGCATCCGCTCGATCGGCGGGCAAGAAGCTTCCGTTCCGCGGCGAGGAGATCATCGTCGAGGACGCGTCCACCGCAGATCTCGCCGGGATCGACATTGCGTTGTTCTCGGCCGGTGCAACCCTCTCGCGTGAGCAGGCGCCCCGCTTCGCGGCGGCCGGCGCCGTCGTCATCGACAACTCGTCGGCGTTCCGTAAGGACTCGGACATACCGCTGGTCGTCAGCGAGGTGAACCCCGAGGCGGCGAAGAACCCGCCCAGGGGAATCATCGCGAACCCCAACTGCACCACGATGGCTGCAATGCCGGTCCTGAAGGCGCTGCACGACGAGGCAGGCCTGCAGCGCTTGATCGTCTCCAGCTATCAGGCGGTCTCCGGCAGTGGCCTTGCCGGCGTCGACGAACTCGCCACCCAGGCGCGCGCAGTCATCGGTGACGTCGAAAAGCTCGTGCACGACGGATCCTCGGTCGACTTCCCGGCTCCGAACAAGTACGTCGCACCCATCGCGTTCAACGTCCTGCCCCTCGCCGGTGCGCTCGTCGACGACGGCTCCGGCGAGACGGACGAGGACCAGAAGCTCCGCAACGAGTCCCGCAAGATCCTGGGGCTGCCTGATCTGCTGGTCAGCGGTACGTGCGTTCGCGTCCCGGTGTTCACCGGTCACTCGCTGTCGATCAACGCGGAGTTCGCTCGGCCGCTCTCGGCAGAGCGTGCCAGGGAGATCCTGGGTTCGGCTCCCGGCGTCCAGCTGGTGGATGTCCCGACGCCGCTGGAAGCCGCAGGCAAGGATGTGTCCCTCGTCGGCCGTATCCGCCAGGATCCGGGCGTCCCTGAGGGGCGCGGGCTTGCGCTCTTCGTCTCGGGCGACAACCTGCGCAAGGGTGCTGCCCTGAACACGATTCAGATCGCGGAATTGCTGGTGTAGGCGGCTCCGCCGCCAGTGGCGCGGTTGAGTGCGTTGGGGTGCACTCAACCACGCCACTGGCGCGGAGCGCCCTCTCGTCACCCGAGCCGCACGCCGTCGCCCGATCCGTCGAATATATGGGAGTGGGCGTCGTCGAACCGAATGCTGACGATCTCGCCCTTCTGCGGCGGATCACGCCAGTCGGCGCGCGCGACGATCGTCTGAGCAGTGCCGTTGATATCGGCGCGACCGAATACGAACGCTTCCGAGCCCAGTTCCTCGACGACGTCGATCTCGAGCTTCAATCCCGAGGACACGATCTCGACATGCTCTGGCCGGATCCCGAAAACGACCTCGGACCCCGTGGACGCCGCGAGGGTCCCCCGCGAGACCGGGACCACCTGGTCACCGATCCGCACGCCACCATCGGTGACCGGCACGCTGAACAGGTTCATCGATGGTGAACCCATGAATCCAGCGACGAACACATTCGTCGGCGTCCGGTAGAGCTCGCGCGGGGACGCGCACTGTTGCAGAACGCCGCCCTTCAACACGGCCACCCGGTCACCCATCGTCATCGCCTCGACCTGATCGTGCGTCACATACACCGTGGTGGTGGCAAGGCGACGCTGAAGCTGCGCGATCTGAGTACGCGTCTGAACACGGAGTTTCGCGTCGAGATTGGACAGCGGCTCGTCCATCAGGAACACCTGCGGTTGCCGAACGATGGCGCGCCCCATAGCGACTCGTTGACGCTGACCTCCCGACAGTGCCTTCGGCTTGCGGTCCAGATACTGTTCCAGATCGAGCAGTCTGGCAGCTTCGAGCACGCGAGCGCGGATTTCTTCCTTGTTCGCCTTCGCGAGCTTGAGCGCGAAGCCCATGTTCTCGGCGACGCTCATGTGTGGGTACAGCGCGTAGTTCTGGAACACCATCGCGATATCGCGGTCTTTGGGTTCGGAGTCGGTGACGTCCGTGCCGCCGATGAAAATGCGGCCGCTGTCGACTTCTTCGAGGCCCGCGAGCATCCGCAGCGAGGTCGACTTGCCGCAGCCCGAGGGGCCGACGAGTACCAAGAATTCGCCGTCGGCTATTTCCAGGTCGAGCGAATTGACGGCTGGGACGTCGGAGCCTGGAAAAAGCCTGGTGGCGCGGTCGAATGTGATCGATGCCATGACGAAGAAAGTCCCTCCACCGGCAGGAACGTGCCGGACGATCCGAGTGTGGGGTGTCGACGGGTGTCGACGAGGGCCCATAGTATGGGCTCGATCACATCGATGGACGGGAGGGTGCGCGTGGATGCAGTGTCCCGTCGATCTGCTTTCCGTGCGGCCGGGCTGACCGCGCTGGCTGTCGGAGCGGCAGCGCTGCCATCGAGTACGGCGACCCGTCGGGCACTGGCCGACGACATTTTCGGAGGCAACAGCCCGCTGCTCTTCCACTCACCGAAGTTGCAGCCGTTTCGTGACGAGTTGCCCAGGCTGCCGGTCCTGTCGGGGAGTGCGATCGAGCTCGATGCCCATAGTGGCGCACATTCCTTCCACGCCGATCTCGCGCCGGCGCCCACCTTCGGATACGGCGAACTCGACTACCTAGGTCCGACGATCGAGAGCGTGCAGGGGCAGCCGTGGACGCTGCGGTACACCAATTCGACGGACGGCAATCCTCTCGCCGCCGATATCGACACGTCGCTGCACGGGATGAGCGAGAACGACCGTCACCTGACGCCGACGTCGTTGCACCTGCACGGAGGCATCACGCCGCCGGACAGTGACGGGCACTCCGAGATGCTGGTGAGACCCGGGGAGTCCCTGACGCACAGCTTCCCCGGCCTGAACGACGCTGCTGGTCTGTGGTACCACGATCATGCGATGTCGATGACGCGCATCAACGTCTACGCCGGGCTTGTCGGCACGAATCTTGTTCGGGACCAGTTCGATTCGGGACTGGCCGACAACTCGCTCGGATTGCCGTCCGGTGAGTTCGAGATGCCGTTGGTATTGCAGGAAAAGATCATGAACCCCGACGGTTCGATGAGCATCCGTTCGAATATCACGGTGCCGCAGGGCAAATGGGAGGGTGGCGGGACCGGCGACGTCGGAGTCGTCAACGGAAAGATCTGGCCGACGATGGAAGTCGCACGCGGTCTCTATCGGTTCCGTGTCGTCAACGCCGGTTCCTACAGTGTGTGGAATCTGTTCTTCTCGAACAGGATGAAGTTCTGGGTGATCGGGAACGACGGGGGATTGCTCGACGCGCCTGTCCATACCGGCAGCATCCGGTTGGCGCCGGCCGAGCGGGTCGATGTGCTCGTCGATTTCGGTGCCGTGGAGCCCGGCGCCGTCGTCGAACTGCGCAACGACGAGCCGCCACCTGCCCAGGCCGCCTCGCTCGGTGCAGTCCCGATGCCGCTGTTCTGCCAATTCAGGGTGGCGTCGGGCCGCGGGTTCACAGGCGACGTCATGACGATGTATCGCGGTGGCAAAGGCCAGGCCGCATTGTTGCCTCCCGTGCCGACTCCCACTTTCACTCGAACCGTCACGGTCAACCAGCCGTCGGCCGGGTTGTCGACGGCGCCTCCAATGATGACATTGAACAACCTGCGGTACAGCGATCCCGATATCGAAATGCCCGCACAGGGCGCCGTCGAGCAGTGGAACATCGTCAATACGACACTCGAACCGCATCCGATCCATCTGCATCTCGTGCACTTTCGAACCCTCGGCCGGGCGCCGGTCGATCTCGCGGCGTACCAGCGAGACAACCCCCGGCCGGGCATCGGTGTGAAATGGGCACCAGACGTCGAGCGCTACTGCACCGGGCCGACGGTTGGGCCCGCGCCGTGGGAAGCCGGCGCCAAGGACACCGTCAACACCTACCCGGGTACCGTGACGCGAATCCTTGTGCGGTTCCCGCGTGCCGAAGAACTCGGATTCGATCCCGACGCAACGTTTTCCACCGCATCGAGCCACCAAGTATCGAGCCACCAAGTATCGAGCCATCACGCATCGGGCAATCATGGAAGCGGCTCGGAGTTGCAGGGCTACATGTGGCACTGTCACATGCTCGACCACGAGGATCACGAGATGATGCTGCGATATCGCGTACTGGGCTGATCGCACGCTTGGGTGGGGATTTCCATTCGCTGACCTCAGGCTGCGTCAGGTGCCGGTCGCAGCCCCGTGAATTCCTTTTGTCATAGAAACGAAAGGAATTCACCGAAATCGATAACGGTTGGAATTCGATTGGACTACGTGTTGTGCACGATCCCGGGAGGTGTGGCTCAATTGATTCCTCTGTGTGGTGTCGGGGCCGAAGGTGGGGGGTTGCGTGGACTACAAGCTGCTCGGCCCACTCCAAGTCCTGCGTGACGGTGAGCCCCTGCCGCTGGGAGGGCCGAAACAACGCGCAGTCCTTGCGGTTCTGCTGCTTTCCCATGGGCATGTCGTCGAGTTCGGCGCGATGATCGAGGCGGTGTGGAACGGGGATCCACCCGTCAAAGCGATCAGTTCGGTTCGTGCTTACGTGGCCAATTTGCGGCGGGTGCTCGGCCCCGAATCGTTGGTGACGACGTCGTACGGGTACCGGCTCGAATTGGGGACGGGGGATCTCGATGTCGACCGCTTCGAATCACTGGCCGCAGCGGGACGCATCGAATCTCAGAACGGGAATCATGCTCGCGCGTGTGAACTGCTGAGCGAGGCGATGGATGTCTGGACCGGGCAGCCGCTGGAGGACCTGCGCGATCTGGCCGTCTCTGTGCATGAGACGCACCGCCTGGACGAACTCCGAGCAGATATCGTCGAAGCGTACTTCGACTGCAGACTCATGCTCGGACACCACGTCGATATCGTGGGACAGCTCGAGGATCAGATCGTGATATCACCGCTGCGAGAGCGGTTGTGGTGGCAACTGATGCTTGCGCTGTATCGCGCGAACCGGCGTGCCGACGCGCTGCGTGCGTTCGGACGGGTGGAACTGCTGCTGAGGGACGAGCTGGGTATCGAGCCAGGAGCAGCCTTGGTCTCGCTCGAAGCAGAGATCAGGCGACAGTCCGCGACCCTGGGGTGGCTCGAACCGGACGATGCCCCCGGTATCGTCGGGCCGCCCGACTCCTGCTTGTTCGGTCGGGACGCGGAGATGCAGAGGATCGACGACGCCCTCGTCAGCGCGCAGTGTGGGGTCGGGCGCGTCATCGTCCTGGCAGGGGAAGCGGGGATCGGGAAGACCGCGATCGCGGGTGAGGCAGTTCTACGGGCCGAGTCCGTCGGGTTCACCGCAGCGTGGTCGTGTCCGCCCGAGGGGATTCGCCAACCGCAATTGTGGTCGTGGGTGCAGGTGTTGCGCGCACTGGGAGACAATGCTGGGCGAGGGCAGCTCGCACGGGCGGCAGAGGTCATCGCGCCGCAGCTGCTGGAACTTCTGCCTGGGTGGTCGGTGCCGTCGAAAGCCAAGGAGCGCTACCGCGCCGACTTCCTGATTCTGGACAGCGTCGTACTCGCGCTTCATCGACTCGTCGAGGGTCATCCCACCCTGGTCGTACTCGACGATCTCGATCGAGCCGATCGCGCCAGCCGCGAGGTCCTGCAGCTGGTAGTCGGCAATCTACGTCAGCTTCCTCTCGTCATCGTCGCGACCTGGCAGGACAACGGTGCCGAGACTCGTTCTCGGCGTGGCTCTTTGGTTGGATTGACCAGCAAGTGCGACTCGACGCTGGTGCGGATCAGCGCGCTCGACGTCGACGCCACCGCGCGGATGGTTGTTCATGCCGGTATCCGGGAGCAAACGTTTCAGCTGGCCGAGTACATACATCGTCGGGCTGGCGGGAATCCTTACTACACAGCAGAAGTGATACGTGAAATCGGGATCGACGGCGTGTGTCGAGATGTCGTTCCCGATTCCGTTTCTGCGGTGATCCGCTCCCGAACTTCGACGCTTCCAAGCGAGACGCGGAAGGAGCTGCGTCTGGCGGCGGCACAGCCAGAAGAACTGATCGCGAGACCGTCGACGCATCTCGAACCAGCTCTTGCGGCAGGGCTTCTCGTGGAACTGCCGGACTCGAACGCTGTGCGCTTCATATGTCCTCTGGTTCGTGATGCGCTTGCCGCGCAGTGCACGCGCGCCGAACTTGCGGACGCCGTACGCGTCGATGCCACCCGCCTGGTGCGGGTGGCATCGACGTCTACCGACAATCGGTGGCAGCGGATGACCAGTTAGCTACGGCGTGATGGTCGTTTCGTCGTCCACTACCTGCGTAGCGCTGGCCAGCAGATCGATCTGGTCGGGAGTGCCGTCGACGTTGATCTGCATGATGTAGAGCCCGTCGGAGCTTTCGATGACGGCCGTCTTCTGTGCCGAGACGAGTTCTGTTCCATCCTCACTGGTGTACGTGCCGGAGATCTGGTAAGCCGGGAATCCGGCGAGCGTCGAGACCCTGCCCTCGCCCATCGGCGCGAAGTCGGGCAGATTCTGTACCTCACCCGCCGCATAGTCGATGAGAAGTTGCGGATCGACGTTGCCCTCGAGCTTGGACACGATCGCAATCATCGACGGCGTGTACTCCGCACTTTCGGGTCCGGTGTAGATGATTGCTCCGTATGCCCAGTCCGGCGTCTGTTCACCTGCATCCTCCCAGCCTTCCGGGAACGGCAACACGATCTGAGGTGCCTCGGGATCGCCCATATAGATCGGGGTCTCGACGATTTCCTCGTCGGCGATGTAGTCCGCGATGGTGTAGTTCGGACCCGCCGCAGCTGCGGTGGTGGTCGCCGGGGCCAGCTTGGTCGTGCTGCTCGTTGTCGATGCAGACTCGGTGGTCGTGGTCGCGGCGGCCGATGTGGATTCGCCCGATGCCGAACCCTCGGAGTCGCTGCTGCATGATGCAGCGAGACCGATCACCACAGCCAATGTTGCGGCGGCAGCTGCACAGCGTGCGCCTCTACTCGAACGGTTCATGTGTCCTCGATTCTCTCAAACACTCCCGGTAACCCGACCTCGATCGAAGGCAGAGCCTAGGGCGGCAGTGTTGGAAATCGATTGGAACGCAGTGATCGAAGCGAACCTTCCGGCACGGTGTGAGGGCGAGCGCTGAAGGGTCAGCCGGAATATTTACAAGCAGTCTGGACTGTTTGTTGATTTGGGGCTATGGTCGTCGGTGTGACCCAGAGCACCGAGGCCCCAGAACGGCGAACTCAAGCCGAACGCACCGCAGGAACCCAGGCGAAACTCCTGGACGCTGCCATCGAATGCCTCGTCGAGATCGGCTTCGCCAAGACCAGTACCCAGGAAATCGCCCGCCGGGCAGGTGTCTCGCGAGGCGCGCAGCTACACCACTTCCCGACGAAGGAATTGCTGGTGATCGCGGCCGTCGAGCATCTCGTAGACCGGCGCCTCGACGAGATTCTTGCAACCGACCCTGACCCGGAGCGCGGCGTGGAGGTGCTCAGCGAGGCGTTCTCGGGCCCGCTGTTCCATGCGGCCCTCGAGCTGTGGGTAGCGGCCAGAACCGATCCAGCGCTGCACGAGGCGATGCTTCCGCTCGAACGACGCGTCTCCGAGGCGATCATGGGAGGTGCCACCGCAATCATGGGTGGTCGAATGTCGAGCGAATCGATCGAGCTCAGCATCGAACTCGCGCGCGGACTCGCAGTGTCCGCATTGTTCAGGACAGCGGAGGCCGATGCGGCACTACGCAGTCGTTTGTTGCCAATCTGGGAAGCGAAGGTGTCGGAATGATGACACTCCCCGAGTCCGTTCGGGTTCTGGTAGTCGGTGCGGGATTCGCGGGTATCGCGGCGGCGTCGAAAGTCCTCGCCGAGGATCCCGGTGCCGATGTCGTGATCATCGAACGAGCCGGTGATGTCGGGGGAACGTGGCGAGACAACACGTACCCGGGCTGCGCGTGCGATGTGCCGACATCGCTGTACTCGTTCTCTTTCGCACCGAGCCCGGACTGGACGCACACGTTCGCCCGGCAGCCGGAGATCTACCGATACCTTCGAGGGGTGGTCGATTCCACCGGCCTTCGAAAGCGAATTGTCACCGAGTGCGAATTGCTCTCCGCCACCTGGAATTCCGCAGAATCTCACTGGGCGGTAGAGACCTCGAAGGGATCCCTGACCGCGGACGTCCTGGTTGCCGCGACGGGTGCATTGTCGACACCCAAGCTTCCCGATGTGCCAGGAATCGACAGGTTCCGAGGCACGATGTTCCACTCGGCAACGTGGAATCACGAGCACGATCTGACCGGTGAACGTGTCGCGGTCATCGGTACCGGCGCATCGGCGGTGCAGTTCGTCCCGGAAATTGCCGACCGAGCAGCTCGACTCACAGTATTCCAGCGGACGCCCGCCTGGGTCATCCCGAGACTGGATCGCACGCTCGGGCGTCTGGAGAAGGCGTTGTATCGACGGGTTCCGTTGTCGCAGAAAGTGGTCCGTGGTGTCATCTACGGTTACCGTGAGGCATACGTCACTGCACTCGCCCACCATCCGAAGGTGCTCCCTGCGATCACCACCATAGCGAAGGTCCATCTTCGCCGTCAGGTGAAGAACACGGCCAAGCGCGCTGCGTTGACTCCCGACTTCATGCTGGGCTGCAAGCGGATCCTGCTGTCCAACGACTGGCTGAAAACGTTGGATCGTCCGGACGTCGACCTCGTGGCAAGCAGATTGGCCGGCATCACCGAAGACGCGGTCGTCGATGCAGACGGCCGCTCCTACCCGGTGGACACCATCATCTTTGCGACGGGCTTCACTCCGACCGAACCTCCCGTGTCCCACGCGCTGGTCGGCACGGACGGTCGAACCCTCGCCGAGTACTGGGGTGGAAGCCCCAATGCGTTCCGCGGGACCACTGTTCACGGATTTCCCAACTTGTTCCTGATGTACGGTCCGAACACCAACCTCGGCCACAGCTCCATCGTCTACATGCTCGAGTCTCAGGCGACCTACGTCGCGGAGGCCCTGCGGCAGATGGCCGAACGTCGATTGTCGTCGGTAGAGGTGACGGAACAGTCTCAACAGCAGTACAACTCATGGATCCACGACTCGCTTGCGGGCACCGTGTGGAATTCGGGTGGGTGCTCGAGTTGGTACCTCGACTCGGAGGGGCGTAATCCCGTGATGTGGCCGACCTACACGTTCACCTTCCGTAACTCGACTCGAACGTTCGATGTATCCCACTACCAGGGAATTCCAGCCAAGGAAGGGCAGCAGATATGAGCGACTTCGATGTACTGGTGATCGGCTCCGGGTTCGGCGGAAGCGTTGCTGCTCTTCGCGCCACCGAAAAGGGCTACAGGGTAGGCGTTCTCGAATCCGGACGCCGGTTCGCCGACGACGAGCTTCCGAAGACGAGTTGGCGGCTGCGTAAGTACCTGTGGGCGCCGGCGATCGGTTGCTACGGCGTACAACGGATCCATCTGCTTCCCGACGTCCTCGTGATGGCGGGTGCCGGAGTGGGCGGTGGTTCGCTCAACTACGCGAACACGCTGTACCAACCACCGAAGCGCTTTTTCGAGGACCCGCAGTGGGGTGACATCACCGACTGGCACCGCGAGTTGAGCCCGTACTACGACCAGGCCAAACGCATGCTGGGTGTGGAAACGAACCCGACGATCACACCGTCGGACAAGGTGATGAAAGAAGTTGCCGAGGACATGGGCGTCGGCGACACCTTCACGAGTACACCGGTGGGCGTGTTCTTCGGAACGCCGGGCGCCCAGTCTGCCGACCCGTTCTTCGGCGGAGTCGGACCGACGCGAACCGGGTGCACCGAGTGCGGATCCTGCATGACTGGATGCCGCGTCGGCGCAAAGAACACCCTCGTCAAGAACTACCTGTACCTGGCGGAACAAGCAGGGGCCGAGGTGTTTCCGCTCACCACGGTCACCGCGGTGCGGCCGCGAGCCAGCGGTGGCTACGAGGTGGTGACACGCAGAACCGGGGGAAAGCTCCGACGCGCCGAGACCGTCATGACGGCAGATCAGGTGGTCTTCGCGGCCGGCACCTACGGCACCCAGAAGCTCATGCTCGCGATGAAGGAGACCGGCCAGCTGCCTGGTGTGTCGGACCGGATCGGCAGTATGGTGCGTACCAACTCCGAAGCTGTGCTCGCCGCCACTGCGCGCGGCAGGGAGATCGACTACACCGAAGGCGTGGCGATCACCTCTTCGTTCCATCCCGACGATCACACCCATATCGAGCCCGTCCGATACGGCAAGGGCAG
The DNA here is from genome assembly GCF_057808915.1 of Rhodococcus sp. FG69. NCBI lineage: Bacteria > Bacillati > Actinomycetota > Actinomycetes > Mycobacteriales > Nocardiaceae > Rhodococcus > Rhodococcus sp. FG69. Next base: position 162,733 of record NZ_JBMDIX010000003.1, read on the forward strand.
CAACGCAATCGGTCTGCTGCAGACGGTCCTCAGCGACGGTGGTGGACGGACGCCTCGAGTCCTCAAGACGCTCGGCGTGGCGCTGCGTCATCCCGGGGCGGCTCTGCGCAGCCTGTCGGTGCGGCGCTGGTCCGAGCGCACGGTCATTGCACTCGTCATGCAGACCGACGACAACTCCCTCGAACTGGGCTCGAAGAAGGGGTACTTCGGTCGGCGCCTCACCAGTCGTCCCGGGCAGGGGAACCCACCACCCCAATGGATTCCGCAGGGACACGAAGCCATTCGACTGCTCGCGGACAAGATCGGTGGCGACCCGGGAGGATCGATAGCCGAGATCGTCAACATCCCGATGACCGCTCACTTCCTCGGTGGATGTGCGATCGGGGCAGCACCCGACCACGGCGTCGTCGACGCGTATCACCGGGTCTTCGGGCATGAGGGCTTGCATGTGGTCGACGGATCGGCGGTGAGCGCCAACCTCGGAGTCAATCCGTCCCTGACCATCACCGCGCAGGCAGAACGAGCCATGGCGCTGTGGCCGAACAAGGGCGAGCAGGACAAGCGTGCGCCGCTCGGCTCCGGCTACCGTGAGATCGCGCCGACTCAGCCCAGGCGTCCCGTCGTCCCCGCCAGTGCGCCAGGTGCGTTGCGGCTTCCCCTTACGGTGAAAGGATCCTAGATTCATGTGGAGCGTGAGCGAGTCCGAAACCACCCGCACCGACTGGCCCCAGAGCCCGCCTCCGCCGTGGCCCGCGGACGTGAGAGCAACCATCTGGTGGCACCGCGCCACGCCGTCGGGACGCGCTCTGCTGCCGCAGAAGATCGTGCCGGTGACGTTGGTGATGGTCGTCGACTATCTCAGCTCCCCGGTAGGGCCGTATCGCGAGATCCTGGCGAGTCCGGTCCTCCGACGCCCTGGCCATGGGCTGGGCGCGATGCCGAGGATGTCGGTTCCGTTCATTGCCGTCGACTCGGACGTGTCCGTGCACGGTGGCCGCACGCACTGGCATCTGCCGAAGGTGCTCGCGAATTTCGGAGGCGAAGTCCTCGCTCGATCCTCGGCGTCAGGTGACGGCTGGGCGGTACACGCAGACGCAAAGGGCGTTGGACCCGCATTTCCGATCAAGGGCGCCCTCGGGTTCGCGCAGCCGGTCGACGAAGAACTGGCTCTGGCCGGAGCGAAGCTGACAGGGAAGGCACGGCTGTGTCGGGTCGAGGTCGACGCGCACGGTCCGTCGCTCGGTTCGTGGCTCCGCTCGGGCACTCATTTCGGTCTTCACATCATCTCCGGCAAGATGGCGACAGGACCGTCGCGGCTGGTCAGCGACGTCGAGGTGTAGTTGCTCGCCTCTTTTCTTGACTTACTCCAGAAAAGGGGCATACTCGAGTCATGCCATTGGACAATGTGACGAAGGACCCGGTAGCGCAATTGCGTTCCGTGGGTCTGCGTGTCACAGGTCCGCGTGTGGCGGTTCTGAATGCGGTCGCAGCCCGGCCGCATTCGGATGCCGACGACGTGGCCGCGGTGGTACGAGCCGAGGCGGGTTCGGTGTCGATGCAGGCCGTATACGACGTGTTGCGCGCATGCGTCAATGCAGGTTTGCTGCGTCGCATCGAACCGGCCGGCTCACCGGCGCTGTACGAAACTCGCACGGGCGACAACCATCACCACCTGGTCTGTCGTGGATGCCGGAAAGTGGTCGACGTCGATTGTGTCGTCGGCGCAGCGCCGTGCCTCGAATCGTCCGAATCCGCAGGGTTCGTCGTCGAGGAAGCCGAAATCGTGTTCTGGGGATTGTGCTCCGACTGCGCGTCGGACAGCGATTCAACTGTGCCGGTTCCGGCTATATCCACTACCTAGACAACCAGACTCAACTCTTACATCTCTCAGGAGGCTTTGCATGACCGAGCCAGCCACTACCAGCAATTCTGGAATTCCAGTACCCAGTGACGACCAGTCGCTGACTGCGGGCACGCAGGGCCCGATTCTTCTGCACGACCACTACCTCATCGAGAAGATGGCGCAGTTCAACCGTGAGCGGGTACCGGAGCGCGTCGTACACGCCAAGGGTGCAGGCGCATTCGGTGAACTCGAAATCACCGGCGACATCAGCAAGTTCACCAAAGCGAAGGCGCTGCAGCCCGGTGCGAAGACCGAGATGCTGGCGCGCTTCTCCACTGTCGCAGGCGAACAGGGAAGCCCAGACACCTGGCGCGACCCGCGCGGATTCTCGCTGAAGTTCTACACCGAGGAAGGCAACTGGGACCTGGTCGGAAACAACACCCCGGTCTTTTTCGTCAAGGACCCGATCAAGTTCCAGGACTTCATCCGCAGCCAGAAGCGTATGCCCGACTCCGGTCTGCGCGATCACAACATGCAATGGGACTTCTGGACTCTGTCTCCGGAGACCGCGCACCAGGTCACTTGGCTGATGGGCGACCGCGGCATCCCGAAGTCGTACCGGCACATGGATGGATTCGGTTCGCACACGTTCCAGCTGATCAACGATGCGGGCGAGCGTAACTGGGTCAAATTCCACTTCAAGACCGATCAGGGCGTCGACTTCCTGACGCAGGAGAAGGCAGACGAGCTAGCCGGAACCTCGCCGGATCATCACCGTCAGGATCTCTTCGGCTCGATCAAGGAAGGCAACTTCCCGAGCTGGACCTTGAAGGTGCAGATCATGCCCTACGACGACGCGGAGAACTACAAGTTCAACCCGTTCGACCTCACCAAGGTCTGGTCGCAGAAGGACTACCCGCTGATCGAGGTCGGCAAGATGACCTTGAACCGCAACCCGGAGAACTTCCACGCCCAGATCGAGCAGAGCTCGTTCGAGCCGTCGAACCTCGTTCCCGGAATCGGTGCCAGCCCGGACAAGATGCTGTTGGGCCGAATCTTCTCCTACGCCGACGCGCATCGCTACCGGATCGGCGCGAACTACGCCCAGCTTCCCGTCAATGCACCCAAGTCACCGGTCAATTCGTACTCCAAAGACGGTGCGATGCGGTACTCGTTCAACTCGGCGGACACTCCCGTCTACGCGCCCAACTCGTACGGCGGCCCGCACGCGAACAGCGAGAAGTACGGCGACGACGGTTCGTGGGATTTCGAGCCGCGCTTCGTGCGTACCGGCTACATCGAGCATCCGGAGGACGGCGATTTCGTGCAAGCCGGCACCCTCGTTCGCGAGGTCATGGATGATGCTCAGCGAGAACGGTTGGCGGGCAACATCATCGGACACGCCCTCAACGGTGTGACCGAGGAAGTCCTGGTGCGAGTCTTCGAGTACTGGAAGAACGTCGACGCCGACCTCGGCAAGAAGGTCGAAGAAGGTGTGCGCGCAGGCCAGTCCGGCTCCGCGCCGACCACCAGTCAGTCGCCGACCACCCCCGGTGACGAAGCCGAGAAGGTCTGAGGAGGAATGACTATGAGCAACCCCATCTCGAGCACACTCGACGCAGGCCAGCAGAAGATCGCCGGAGATGCGTTGCAGGGCACGGTAGTCGATTTGATCGACCTGTCCTTGATCGCGAAGCAGGCGCACTGGAACGTCATCGGACGGAACTTCCGCTCGGTGCATCTAGGCCTCGACGAATTGGTTGCGGCGGCCCGTGAGTTCACCGATCAGGCGGCCGAACGCGCCACGGCGATCGGTGTCAGCCCCGACGGTCGCTCTGCAACCGTCAGTGCGTCGGCAGGAACCAAGGGATTCGGCGAAGGTTGGACCAAGGATGAGCAGGTCACTGCTGCAATCGTCGACAATCTCGCTGCAGTGATCGATCGTCTCCGCGATCGCATCGCCGATACCGAGGCGGCCGATCCGGTCACCCAGGACCTGCTGATTTCCATCACGGCTCGCTTGGAGCAGCTGCACTGGATGTGGCAAGCCCAGGTCGACTGAGTTGTCGAGCGAAGGCCCCTCCCGGCAGGGAGGGGCCTTTCGTGTTTCATGGCCCGACAGGCCGGGTAGCCGACGACAATGACACCGACCTCAGGCGCAGTTCTGTTCGATATCGACGGCACACTGATCGATTCGAATTACGTGCACGTCGACACCTGGTCGCGCGCGTTCGCCGACGTGGGTGTGGAAGCGCCGTCGTGGAAGATTCACCGATGCATCGGTATGGACGGCGACAAGTTGCTCGAATCGCTCGTCGGCTCTGCCGACAGTGCTGCCGCGCTCGAAGCGAAAGACCTGCACAGCCGCTACTACGGTGAAGCGAGCGGGCGTTTGCACATCCTTCCCGGCGCTCGGGAACTGCTGCAGCGCGTGAGTGATACGGGTTTGACTGCCGTGCTCGCTACTTCTGCGCCCGAGAGTGAACTTGCCTACCTGCGCGATTTGCTGGACGTCGAGGACATCGTGTCGGTCGTGACTTCGTCGGAGGACGCCGATGTCGCGAAGCCGAACCCGGAAATCGTCCAGGTCGCGTTGGATCGAGCAGGTGTCGAGCCCGCCGACGCGGTCATGATCGGCGACAGTGTCTGGGACATGAAAGCGTCGCGCACGGCGGGGGTCACTGGAATCGGTGTTCGCTGTGGGGGCGTGCCGGACGCCGAATTGCGTTCGGCAGGAGCCGAAGCCGTATTCGACGACCCGGCCGATCTCCTCGAACGCTTCGGTGAGAGCCCCATTGCGAGGCTCGCCGACCTATGAGTCGCCTGTATGGCCACGATCAAGAACTCAGGAGCGAAAGCATGACGAATTTCGGCTACACACTCATGACCGAGCAGTCCGGTCCGAAAGAACTCGTGAAGTATGCAGCCGGCGCCGAGAACGTCGGTTTCGACTTCGAGGTGATGAGCGATCACTACTCGCCGTGGTTGTCTTCGATGGGCCACTCACCGTACGCCTGGACCACTTTGGGAGCTGTCGCGCAGGTCACCGAACGCGTCGAACTGATGACCTTCGTGACGTGTCCGATCATGCGGTACCACCCAGCTGTCGTCGCGCAGAAAGCCGCGACGCTCCAGATCCTCGCCGACGGTCGGTTCACGCTCGGCCTCGGCAGCGGTGAGAACCTCAACGAGCATGTCGTCGGTGAGGGGTGGCCGTCGGTCGACAAGCGTCAGGACATGTTCGTCGAGGCCCTCGAGATTATCGAGCTGCTGCACAAGGGCGGGCTGGTCACGTACGAAGGCAAGCACTTTCGTGTCGACTCGGCACGAATCTGGGACATGCCCGAGGCGGGCGTCCCCATCGGCATCGCGGCCGGAGGGGAGAAAGCGATCGCGCGTTTCGCGGACTACGGCCATCACCTGATCGCCACCGAGCCGAATCCCGCCCTGGTGAAGGCATGGGCCGACAATCATCAGGGACCGGCGAGGGCAATCGGACAGATCCCGATTTCGTGGGACCCTGACAAGGACGCTGCCATCGAGCGCGCGCACGACCGGTTCCGCTGGTTCGCTGGTGGTTGGGCGGTCAACGCGGACCTGCCGACGACTGCCGGGTTCGCCGGCGCCACGAAGTTCGTCAGGAAAGAGGATGTGGCAGAGACGATTCCGTGCGGCCCTGACCTCGATGCGATCGTCGAGGCCGTCAAGCCGTACTGGGAGGCCGGCTACACCGACATCGCGCTCGTACAGGTCGGCGACGAGACGCAGGAGCGATTCCTGGCGGAGGCAGCGGGACCGCTGCTCGAAAAGTTGCGAGCCGCATCAGCAGGCTGAAAGCACGCTCCACCTGTAATAGTGGACGCCGACGGTAGTAGCTTCGTCGGCGTCCAGGAGCGAGATGAACCGTGGGACACGAGACCGGACAGCGGGCAGTCCGAAGGCACTCGGGCTGTGGCGGCTGTGCTGGGTGGCGGCCATCTGCGGAGTGGTGATCGGGTTCGTCGGCGGAGCGTTCCGATGGTGCCTGCGACAAGCGGACGAACTGAGGCTCGAGCTTCTGCAGTGGGCGCACGCTGCGCCGGCGCCCGCCCTGCTGATTCCCATCGCAATCACTGCCGGTGGAGCAGGCCTTGCCGCGTTGATCGTCAAGTGGACGCCTCTGGCCGCCGGCAGCGGTATTCAACACGTCGAGGCCGTCGCCAGGGGAGAGGCCAAGTCTCCGCCGCTCCGGGTGATCCCGGCGAAGTTCTTCGGGGGGCTGCTCTCGATCGGTTCGGGACTGGTGCTGGGCCGTGAGGGACCCACTGTGCACATGGGAGCGGCAGTCGGGGCGGAGGCGGGTCGGAGAGCACGGCTGAACAGCGAGGACTCTGTGTCGATGCAATCCTCGGTTGCGGGCGCCGGTCTCGCCGTAGCCTTCAACGCCCCCATCGGGGGAGCCGTGTTCGTCTTCGAGGAAGTAACGAAGTCGTTCCGCATGCGGACCGTGCTGCCCACTCTGATCGCGGTGGCCTTCGGAACAGGCTGTTCGCGAATCATCACCGGGGACAGACCCGACTTCTTCGTCGGCGGCATCGACACACCGTCGATCGCGCTACTGCCGTACTTCGTCGTCTTCGGATTGTCGGCAGGAATCCTCGGGGTTCTCTACAACAAGATGATTCTCGGATCGCTCGACGTCGCCGAGAGCTTCGACGACGTGCCGCCGACGGTCCGCGCCGTACTGATCGGCGCAGTCGTCGGCGCGCTGATGACGATGGACCAGGCCTACGCCGGTGGGGGCGACGCACTGGTGCAGTCGCTGATCGGGGGCGGAAATCCGGCGGTCGCGATACTCATCGGGTTCCTGGCCATCCGCTTGATCACCGGGCCGCTGTCCTACGCCTCGGCGACGCCAGGCGGACTGTTCGCGCCGCTGCTCGCGCTCGGCGCTCTCTGGGGAGCTCTGATCGCGGGGATCGCCGACGCCGTCGTGCCGGAGCTGTACACCCCGTCGCTCCCGGCGATGATCGTCGTCGGAATGGCTGCGCTGTTCGGCGCCGTGGTGCGAGCACCGATCACCGGCATCGTCATAGTCATCGAGATGACCGCGGTGACGTCGGTGACCGTCCCGATGATCGCTGCGACCGCTGCTGCCGTCCTCGTCGCGCAGGTTGCCGGATCACCGCCGATCTACGACAGTCTGCGCCACCGAATGCTGGGCGACGCTTGAACCCTGTGTGTCGCTTGCTCACCAACCGGCGACGCGCCCTCGAAGCTCTCGGTCATGGCGCTATCGTCTTGCGAAACCGAAAAAAGACCCGCCTGAGTGATCAGGCGGGTCTCTTTTTCGATGCTGTCGGGGTGGCGGGATTCGAACCCACGACCTCTTCGTCCCGAACGAAGCGCGCTACCAAGCTGCGCCACACCCCGTGTACCGCGAGCAGAAGTCTAGCTTACGACTGCCTCGGAACGCGAAACGCCCTCGTCCGACCCCTCTTTTGGACCAGTGCGTGGCGCCGGGGTGAGCGTCAGGAGAGTTGCTTCCGGTCGGCAGCAGAAGCGCGCGGGAGCGTACGGCGAGGTACCGATGCCGGCGGACACGTGTAGCTGCGTGTGCGTACCCCACTTCGACGGACCCTTGACCCGGGAGCGATCGATGTCGCAGTTGGTCACCAGGGCACCGTAGAACGGCAGGCACAATTGGCCGCCGTGGGTGTGCCCGGCGAGAACAAGGTCGTATCCGTCGTCGGCGAATTTGTCGAGCACCCGCGGCTCCGGCGAGTGTGTGATGCCCAGCCGTAGATCGGCGAGTGGATTGGGCTGGCCGGCGATGGTGTCGTAGCGGTCGCGTTTCAAGTGCGGATCGTCGACGCCGGCCGACGCGATGCGGACACCGGCGATCTCCAGTTCGCGACGCACGTGCGTCACATCGTGCCAACCGCGCTCGGTGAACGCCGCACGTAGATCCCGCCAGGGGAGGGATTCGCCAAGAACGCGAGTGTGGTTCTTGTTGAAGTACTTCAGTGGGTTCTTCGGCTTCGGGGCGAAGTAGTCGTTGCTGCCGAAGACGAACAGTCCGGGCCGCGACAGGAGTGGACCGAGTGACTGGACGACGGCGGGGACCGATTTCGGATGTGACAGGTTGTCGCCCGTGTTGACCACGAGGTCTGGTTCCAGGCGATCGAGCTCGCGAAGCCAATTCTGCTTGAGGCGCTGACCGGGCATCATGTGCAGGTCGCTGATGTGCAGGACGCGGAGCGATGCCGAGCCCGGCTCCAGAACCGCCATGGACGTCTCACGCAGCGTGAACGCGTTGCGTTCGATCAGAGTGGCGTATCCGAGTCCGAGTGCCGCCGCTCCTGCGGTGGCGAGGGCGGCGGTCTGTACGGGAGCGTTCGCGGCAGTGCTTCGGGCGCGCGACGCTGCCGCGAGAAGACCCGCCGACAGAAGCGGTGATGCATTCTTTTTCACGGACACACCGACCACGATACGGCAGGACGGCTAATCGACGTGCGCGCTCGAGTCGAGCGCGCGTAGCGTTCCGGTACATGTCCGAACTCAAGTCTCAGCTTCGATCCGACCTCACCACGTCCATGAAGGCGAGGGACAAGCTGCGCACCGCCACGATACGCATGCTTCTCGCTGCGATTCAGACCGAAGAAGTTTCCGGTAAAGAAGCTCACGATCTGACCGACGAGCAGGTGCTGAAGGTACTCGCGAAAGAGTCGAAGAAGCGTGGAGAATCGGCGGAGATCTACACCGAGAACGGTCGCGGCGAGCTGGCTGCGAACGAACGCGCCGAAGCTCAGATCATCGACGAGTACCTTCCGACCCCGCTGACCGATGCCGAGTTGGCCGATGTTGCGGATACAGCTATCGCGCAGGTCGCCGAGGAAATCGGACAGCGTCCGGGTATGAAGCAGATGGGCCAGGTCATGAAGGCTGCGTCGGCTCTCGCCGCCGGAAAGGCCGACGGTACCCGGGTCTCGAAGGCTGTGAAGGATCGCCTGTAGTCCGGAGCCGCCAACAGCTAGCGAGGCACCGTCAGACCCGGGATCGCCGGGATCTGGATGTTCGGTGGCAACGCCGGTATCTCGATGTTCGGCAATGCCGGGGCGGCCGGGGTCGCGGGAGCTTGCCGGACCGAACCGTCGCTGACATAGATCGTGATGGTCGATCCCGGTATTGCGGAGCCCGACGGGGAAACGCCCGTCACAGTTCCGCGTGCCGCCGAGTTGGCAGTGGTCGCCACGGTCACCTGGAAGCCTGCCCCCTGCAGCGTCGAGGTGGCGCTGCTCTGGCTCTGCCCGGTCACGTCTGGCACCTGACCGTTGGCCGAACCGCGGACGTACTTCTGGTCCACCGGCGGCAATTCGACGGGACCGAAGTTGTTGGCTACCGGGTCGATCGCGTCGTACCAGGTGCGGGCCGGCTCGTTACCGCCGAAGAGATTTCCGGAGCCACACGGCCGGAGCGGGAACGAGCAGATTTCACCGGGGGTGGGGGAGTCGCCGTAGGTGTACACCGCAGCCGCGTAGCGGTTGGTGAAGCCGAGGAATCCGGACGACATGTGCGACTCGGTGGTTCCTGTCTTGCCGGACATCGGGAGCGTCCAACCGACCGAACCTGCAGCCGCCGCGGAGGTGCCGCCGGCTTGATCGTCCTTGCTCATCGCGTTGGCGAGAGTGTTGGCCAGACCTGGTTCCACGACCTGCTCGCATGCCTGCTGGGTGACTGGAACCTGCTTGCCTTCGCGGTCGAAGACGGAGTCGATCGGTGTCGGCGGGCACCACTTGCCACCGGACGCGAGCGTCGCCGCGACGTTGGACAACTCCAAGGGGTTCACCCAGGTCGGACCGAGTGTGTACGAACCGAGGTTCTGCGATTTCTGGAAGTCCGCCATGCTTTGCTCGTCGAAACCGGATGTGCCGGGTTCCGCATAGGAGCGCAGCCCGAGGCGAACCGACATGTCGACGGTCGGCGTCACACCGACCGACTCGATCAGCTTCACGAACGCAGTGTTGGGCGACTGGGCGAGCGCGTCGGTCATGGACAGTGACGCCGGGTAGTTGCCTGCGTTCTCGACGCAGTAGGTGTTGGCCGGGCAACCACGCGCACCGCCGTCGCCCAGTCCCTTGACCTCTGCTCGCCGCGGAACCTGAAGCGTCGCACTCGTGCCGAGACCGCGTTCCATCGCCGCGGCGGTGGTGAACACCTTGAAGATCGACCCGGCACCGTGTCCGACGAGCGAGTAGGGCTGCGGCTGGACCGTCTGGTCGGCGTCGGCGTCGAGGCCGTACGTTCGGCTGCTCCCCATCGCGAGGATGCGGTGCGAGTCCTGACCGGGCGCGATGACGTTCATGACGGTGGCAACGCCGTCGAGACCCGGGCTCGAGTTCGACACGAGCGAAGCCTTGGTGGAGTTCTGGACCGCAGGGTCGAGCGTGGTGCGAATCAGGTAGCCGCCCTTGTCGATCTGCTCGCGGCTGATACCGGCATCGGCCAGGTACTGCAGTGCGTAGTCACAGAAGAACCCGCGGTCACCCGCAGCAATACAGCCGCGGGGGAGGGTCTGCGGCACCGGAAGAACCCCGAGCGGTTCGGTCTTGGCCTGACGGAATTCGTCGGCGCGTTCGGGGATGTTCTGGATCATCGTGTCCAGCACGATGTTGCGGCGTTCGGTAACGCCCTCTTCGTTGGTGTACGGGTTCAGGGCGGAGCTGGACTGCACCATGCCCGCGAGCATCGCGGACTGCTTGGCGTCGAGCTGACTCGCGTCGATTCCGAAGTAGGTCTGCGCGGCGTCCTGGATGCCGAACGAGGAATTGCCGAACGGAACCAGGTTGAGGTACCTGGTGAGGATTTCGTCCTTGGTCAGTTCCTTGTCGAGCGTCAGCGCCATCCGGATCTCGCGGATCTTACGGGCGGGCGTCGTCTCGATGGCTGCGCGTCGTTCGGCGTCGGTCTTGGCGACCACGAGCAGTTGGTAGTTCTTCACGTACTGCTGATCGAGCGTGGATGCACCTTGCTCGACCTGGCCGCTGGTGGTGTTCGTCAGGAAGGCGCGCAGGGTGCCCTGCCAGTCGACGCCCTGGTGCTCGGCGAAGCGCTTGTCCTCGATGGAGACGATAGCGAGCTTCATCTCGTTGGAGATCTGGTCGCTCGGTACCTCGAAGCGGCGCTGCTCGTACAGCCACGCGATGGGGTTGCCCGCGGAGTCGACCATCGTGGAGACAGCGGGAACTGCTCCTTCGACGAGTTCGGCCGAGACATTGTCGACGGTGTCGGCGGCGCGGTTCGAGGCGTAGCCGAACCCACCTGCCAACGGGAACATCACTCCGGCCAACAGCGCACCTGCAAGTGCGGAACATCCGGCGAGCTTCGCCACGGTTTTTCCAACGGACACGAAGCACAGCGTACGTGGACGACGGCGGCAGTCCCAGCGGTCGCGAGCGGATGTGTCGACTTCGAGCCGGCCCGAGCCCGTGGGCGATATGCGGAACCGCAGGTCGGGACGTCCGTACCAGAAAGTTGGCTCGCTCGTCTTGCGTTCGCCGCCGGATTTACCTAAATTATGAGCACGGTGTGATTCACATAACACTTGTATATGAATGTGGGGCAGCTCCTAGATCCGTGTGCTTCGAGCAGTGGAGTAAAGGTCGAAGAGCTTCTGGAACGTTCAGCAAGGACGTTCGTACTGCGAAGGGGTATCCGGAATGCATATGACAGCAGCGCCGACGCGGCTAGATGTGGAAGAAGCAGAAGCTCGTATCGCCTGGGTTGCGCAGGCGAGGTGCAAGGGGGCGGATCCAGACCAACTCTTCGTGCGAGGTGCGGCGCAGCGTAAGGCTGCGACCATCTGTCGGCACTGCCCGGTGCTCATGCAGTGCGGAGCGGACGCGCTCGACAACCGCGTCGAGTTCGGGGTCTGGGGAGGAATGACCGAACGTCAGCGGCGTGCGCTGCTCAAGCAGCACCCGGAGGTGGACTCCTGGTCCGAGTTCTTCGAATCGCAGCGCCAGCAGCAGGCCGCGATCTGAGCCGACGCCGACCTGCCGACCGGGCTTCGGGGCCCCTAGGCCGACCGGGTGAGCTGATCCGCGACGGCCCGTAGCGCGTGCAGATCCGACACCTCGAACGGCAGCGACGGGACACCCACGATCGGGACCCGGGGGTGCGCCGAGGTGAAGCGTCGGAGCAACCGGAGTTCGCGGGCGGCTGTCACTGCGCGAGCGGCATGAATTCGGAGTACTGCAGCGGTGAGTACCGCTGCGTCGTCCTCCGACTCGGCGAGTTGATCGGCTGCAGTGGCCGCATGGTCGGCAGGCAACGAGGATAGCGTCGGGTGGGTTCGGTTGAGAACCAGACCTGCCAATGGCATCCCTTCGCCGCTCAGCCGGTCCACGAAGAACGCTGCCTCGCGCAGAGCATCCGGTTCCGCAGCGGCAACGACGATGAAGCTGGTGCCGCTCTCCCGGAGAAGTTGGTACGTACGTGTTGCACGTTCTCTGAATCCGCCGAACATCGAATCGAGAGACTGCACGAAAGCCGAAGCATCGCTCAGCATCTGGCTGCCGATCACCGTCGAGACACCGCGTAGCGCCAGTCCCATCGCGCTCGTCACCATTCGGGTGAGTCCGCGACCAGGAGCCATCAGCAGCCGAATGAAGCGCCCGTCGAGGAACGACCCCAGCCGCTGCGGGGCGTCGAGGAAATCGAGTGCATTGCGCGACGGCGGGGTGTCGACGACGATCAGATCCCACGTCGAGTCCGCCGCCAACTGGCCGAGCTTCTCCATCGCCATGTACTCCTGTGTGCCGGAGAACGACGACGCGACGGTTTGGTAGAAGGGGTTGGCCAGGACCTGCTCGGCCTTTTCGGGCGTCGAATGCTCGATGACCATCTCGTCGAACGTCCGGCGCATGTTCAGCATCATCGCGTGCAGTTCACCGGTCGCCCCCGCCGGCAGCTTCACCGGTTGCGGCGAATTGTCGAGCTCGTCGACGCCGAGGGCCTGCGCGAGTCGTCGAGCCGGATCGATGGTCAGAACGACGACCTTTCGGCCCTGTTCGGCAGCGCGTAGTGCCATGGATGCGGCAGTCGTCGTCTTTCCGACGCCGCCGGCTCCGCACACGACGACGATGCGCGACGACGCGTCGAGCAAGATCTTCTCGATGTCGAGGATCGGGGCGGCCTTCGGCGTCATTTCACACCCTGTTCTCTGAGTTCTGCAGCAAGTTCATAGAGGCCACCGAGGTCGACGCCGTCGGCAAGCATCGGCAAGTGCATTCGCGCGGTATCGAGTTCGTCCAGCTGAGTGCCGCTCTCTACCTGCGCGGCCAGCGTCGAGGCATGTTCGATCGTCTCGGTGAGCAGTCCCGCGAAGTCGCTGTCCGACAACGTGATTCCGGCCTTTTCGAGGCCGGACTTCAACGCGTTCGCGTCGATGGTGCCCTCCGCCGCATGCTGCAGCGACTCGGGCGTGAGGTAGGTCGGTTCGGTTCGGTTGACGATGACGGTGCCGAGATTCAGATCGGCTGCCTCCAGTTCGCGGACTGCGTCTGTGGTTTCCTGCACCGGAAGTGCTTCGAGCAACGTCACCAGATGTACGACGGTGTCCGCCGAGTGCAGGAGTCGCACGACCCCTTCGCTCTGGGAGCGCACCGGACCGCCCTTGGCGAGGTCGGCCATCGCCTTGGTGACGTCGAGGAAGTTGCCGATCCGGCCGGTCGGCGGTGAGTCGACGACGACCTCGTCGTACACGCGTTTCCCGTTCTTGTCGGTGCGCACGACGCATTCCTTGACCTTGCCGGTCAACAGCACGTCCCGCAGGCCGGGGGCGATGGTCGTCGCGAACTCGATGGCGCCGATCTTGCGCATCGCGCGGCCGGCGAAACCGAGGTTGTAGAACATGTCGAGGTATTCGAGGAACGCCGTTTCGATGTCGATCGCGAGCGCGTACACCTCGCCACCGCCGTCTGCGCTTGCGACGCGTGTCTCGACCGGTGGCAACGGAGGGACGTCGAACAGCTGCGCGATGCCCTGTCTGCCCTCGACTTCGACCAGCAGTACGCGTCGGCCGTCCGAGGCGAGAGCAAGTGCCAGTGCAGCAGCGACCGTCGACTTGCCGGTCCCGCCCTTGCCGGAGACGAAGTGCAGTCGTGCCCTGTCCGCCTTGCTCGGCCAGCCTTCAAAACTCGATGTGCCCACAACACGACCATATAGACGAATCGTGCACGACTGGCGAGGAACCATCGATCGCACACGCTCGCGCCGCCTCCGACTAGGCTCACGAGCATGAGCGAAAAGATCACCTGGGAGTACTTCACCGCGCCTGTCCTGATCCACGCGACCAAGCAGATCCTCGACAATTACGGCGCCGAGGGCTGGGAACTCGTCACGATCATGTCCGGCCCCAACGGCGGCGACACGCTCGTGGCCTACTTCAAGCGTCCGAAGGGCTGAAAGTGGCTGCATGGAGTGAGCGCCTCGCCGAGCTCGGGATCGAGCTGCCTGCCGTCGTTCCACCGCTTGCGGCATATGTGCCCGCAGTGCAGACGGGAAACCTGGTCTACACCGCCGGTCAGTTGCCGCTCGTGTCCGGCGAGCTGACGTCGACCGGCAAAGTCGGCGCCGAGGTGACGCCGGAGCAGGCGACCGACGCCGCGCGCGTCTGTGCGTTGAATGCTCTCGCTGCCATCGATTCACTCGTCGGAGTCGACGCGATCAAGCGCGTGGTCAAGGTAGTCGGGTTCGTGGCGTCGGCACCCGGATTCACCGGTCAGCCCGGTGTGATCAACGGGGCGTCGAACGTTCTGGGCGAGATCTTCGGTGACGCGGGCGTGCACGCACGTTCGGCTGTCGGGGTGTCCGAGCTGCCGCTCGGCGCGCCCGTCGAGGTCGAGCTGATAGTCGAGGTCTAGCGCAGCAGAGCGCTACCGAGCCGCCTGAGCGCCAGCGAGCACCTTCTGCAGGTGAAGCCCTCGATTCGCCGAGCACGAGTGCTCGGTGCCGGTCGCTACGGATTCGAGAAACTCGTCGAGCAGGACTGAGAAGCAGTCGGTCGCGCTGGTGGATCGGTCCGCCAGAGTCGCTACCCCGTCGTTGCCGCTGAGTTCGACCCGAAACACCGATGGCCGGACCGGTGTCGCCAGAGAGAGCTGCGAGGTACTCAACGTGCCGCTCTCGTGCTCGAGCACCACCGTCCAGGTGTCCGACGCGTCCTCTCGACGACACAGGACGACGTCGACGATCTGCCCGAGCGTGACGTCGAGCAGATCGAAGACATGTGGACCCACATCGAACAGGGCGCCCTCGCGGTGACGCCAGGCCGAGTTCGAGTACTCCCCACCGAGTACGGCACCGGACAACCACGTTCCCGCCCCCGCACTCCAGTGCTTGCCGGCGGCGTCGCCCAGGAACGCCCGCGTTTCCGGCGCGAACCGGCGTGTCAACGCGACGATCGATCCGACCCCGGCATGACCGATCGCCTCGGCCAGCTCGGTGGCGTCGCCGAGCGTCCCGGCGATCGGCTTGTCGAGGAGCACATGCTTTCCCTCGCGTGCCGCAGCAACCGCCATACCCGATTGCACTTCGGGCGGAACTGCGAACGCCACCGCGTCCACAGTTGCCAGGAGTTCGTCGTAACTTTCGACGACCGCAGCACCCATGCCTGCCGCCGCGTCGGGACGCCGAGCCCACACTCCCGCGAACTCGACGCCCGGATGCGCTGCCAACGACGGTGCGTGTGTGGCACGTGCCCACGGACCCGCGCCTACCAGACCGATTCTCATGCTCCTAAGGTACGACTATGACTCTCGCGCATCCGGCTTACGGTCAGCTTCGACAGGTCACGCCGACGGCGGCGGTTCTGCTCGCGAACAACCCGGGCAAGATGACGCTCGACGGTACGAACACGTGGATTCTGCGGGCACCGGGCAGCGACGATGTGGTGGTCGTGGACCCGGGGCCCAAGGATTCCGCGCATCTCGACGCGGTGGCCGCGACCGGCAACGTGGTTCTGGCGTTGGTGACACACCGGCACCGAGATCACACAGCCGGGCTGAAGAGGTTCCACAACAAGACCGGTGCACCGATTCGCGCGATGTCGGACGAGTACGTGTTCGGCAGTACGACTCTCACCGACGGCGAGGTGATCGAGGCCGCAGGACTGACGGTCACCGTCCTCGCGACGCCCGGGCACACGGCGGACTCGTTGAGTTTCGTGCTCGACGACGCGATCCTGACGGGTGACACGATTCTCGGACGCGGCACGACCGTGCTCGACCCCACGGACGGCACGTTGGCCGACTACCTCACGACGTTGGACCGCCTCGAAGCCGCCGGCGCGGGCAAGCTCGCACTACCGGGGCATGGGGCTGAAGTCGCCGATACCGCGGAGGTCGCCAGGTTCTACCGTCAGCATCGGCACGCGCGGTTGGCTCAGGTGAAGGCAGCGCTCGACGAAATCGGGCACGACGCCAAGCCGAAACAGGTGGTCAAGCACGTCTACTCGGACGTCGACAAGAAGCTATGGCCAGCCGCGCGCATGTCCGTCAAGGCGCAGCTGGCCTACCTTCGAGAGAACTAACGAGCCCGTCGAGCCAAGCGCTCGGAGTCGGAGATCAGCACGCTCTTGCCTTCGAGCCGTAGCCATCCGCGATGTGCGAAGTCGGCCAGCGCCTTGTTGACAGTCTCGCGAGAGGCGCCGACGAGCTGGGCGATCTCTTCCTGAGTCAGGTCGTGGGTGACGCGCAGTGATCCGGCTTCCTGGGTGCCGAAGCGCTGAGCGAGCTGCAGCAGAGCCTTCGCGACACGTCCGGGAACATCGGTGAAGATGAGGTCCGCAAGGTTGTTGTTGGTGCGGCGCAAGCGACGGGCCAACACGCGCAGCAACTGCTCGGCGATCTCCGGGCGCTGATCGATCCACGCCTTCAGCGCGTCGCGGTCCATGCTGACCGCGCGGACCTCGGTGACCGTCGTGGCCGTGGACGTACGCGGGCCGGGATCGAAGATGGAGAGCTCACCGAACATGTCCGACGGGCCCATGATGGTCAGCAGGTTCTCACGTCCGTCCGGGGAGCGACGGCCGAGCTTGATCTTTCCGGAGACGATGATGTAGAGCCGATCACCTGGCTCGCCCTCGTTGAAGACCACGTGTCCCCGTGGGAAATCGACCGGTTGCAGCTGCTTCGTCAGCGCTGCTACCGCAGAGGGTTCGACTCCTTGGAAGATGCCGGCCCGTGCCAGGACGTCGTCCACTTGCGCTCCTTTTGGGATGTCGTCGATACGGTTACCCGCGTCGACGAAAGGCGTTTCTCGCTTCCGTGCCTCGTCGAGCCTCACGGCCCACCGACTCACGTAAGTAATCAAACATGACAATTATCTCGGTGAAGTCTACTTCGCCGAGATCCAAACCGAGTGATCGACGCCACCGGAGCGCCGTGAAGGAATCGTACGTAAATCGCTGTTCACCGCATATTCATGCAAAATGCGACATTTCGGTCTTCGGTGGTGTCAGCTGGCGCGCTGGTCGGCCATCTCCTCGGCCAGAGGAGTGCGACGCCTTCGGCTGTTGAAGCGGGCCAGTGCGTGCGGCATGCCCTCGTTGGCGAGCGTCGCGACCTCGGACGTACTGGCTTGATCCAGAAATTCCTGCACCTCTTGTTCGCGGACACCCAGCGTGCTCAGGCGGAACTCCACGCGCTCCATGGCGAGCGCGAACAGCATCAGGAGCACAGGAAAGAGCACAACGGCGAGTCCTTGCATACGGAGCAGTAAACACCGGAAAGGTCTCGATAAGAACACAGGACCGATTCGTTGCTGATTCTTGTCCGTACAGTTGTGGAGTGAAATCGACAGCCTCTCCCGCGCTCGACGTGCGCAAACGCGAAGAGACGAAACTGGGGCTCACCCGGCGAGCGCGACGTATGAATCGGGAGTTGGCCGTGGCGTTTCCGCACGTCTACTGCGAACTCGACTTCACGAATCCGCTGGAACTTGCCGTCGCGACCATCCTGTCCGCTCAATGCACCGACAAGCGCGTCAATATCGTCACGCCAGGTCTGTTCGTGAGATATCGCACTGCGCGGGACTACGCCGAAGCCGACCGGACGGAGCTCGAGGAGTACATCCGGACGACGGGCTTCTACCGGAACAAGGCGAACTCGCTCATCGGACTCGGCTCGGCCCTTCTCGAGCGGTTCGACGGGGAGGTGCCCGCGAATCTGAAGGATCTCGTCACACTGCCCGGAATCGGTCGCAAGACCGCCAATGTCGTCCTCGGCAACGCGTTCGACGTGCCCGGCATCACCGTCGACACCCACTTCGGCAGGCTCGTACGGCGCTGGCAGTGGACCGAGGAGGAAGACCCGGTCAAGGTCGAACACGCAGTCGGCGCACTCATCGAGCGCAAGGAGTGGACGCTGCTGTCCCATCGGGTGATCTTTCACGGCAGGCGTGTCTGTCACGCGCGCAAACCGGCCTGTGGTGTCTGCATCCTCGCCAAGGATTGCCCGTCGTACGGCCTCGGCCCGACCGACAAGGCAGCGGCAGCAGCGTTGGTCAAGGGGCCGGAAACCGAGCACTTGCTGTCGCTCGCCGGAATCGACTCGTGACCGGATCTGCAGCTCGGTGGTCGTTGGCCGCTCTTCTTGTCGTCGTCGCCTTGGTGTTCGCGATCTGGCCGCGCGGGGAAGACCCGGAGCCGTCGGCCGGCCGGCCCGGCCAGGGTGCACCGATCGCGGAGGAGCGGCGGTCGGCCGATACAGACGAAGCACTGGCACCACTCCGCGCGAGCGCCGGGCTCGACGGATGTCCGACGCCTGAGCCGGCGGCCGAATCTTCCGGCCCCCTGAGTTCTTCCGGTCCCTTGAGTGGGCTCGTGCTCGAATGCATCGGTGACGGCAGTCGGGTCGACGTGGGGCAAGCGCTCGCGGGCACACCGACGCTGATCAATCTGTGGGCGTACTGGTGCGGACCGTGTGCGGAGGAGCTTCCGTATTTGCAGGACTATGCCGATCGCATGGAAGGCCGAATCGGAGTCCTGACGGTGCACCAGGATCGCAACGAGGCGAACGGGCTGAGCAAACTGGCCGAGTACGGCGTCACATTGCCCGGTGTCCAAGACGGGGCGGGACGCATAGCAGCAGCCGTCGGCGCGCCGAGTGTCCTCCCGGTCTCGATTCTGATCGACGCGGATGGCAATGTCGCCAAGGTGCTGCCACAACCTTTCAGCAGTGTCGACGAGATCGACGACGCAGTCCGTTCGACTCTCGGTATAGCTCGATGACTCCGACGCCGCCTCCTCCTCGGTGGCTGAGCCGTGTCGTCGACGCCGCCGGGGGCAAGGGCATCACCGAGTCGGCAGGCACGAATCCGGTGCTGGAACGAACCTCTCCCGACGGGGTGATCACACGACAGGCGTCGGTGCTCGTACTGTTCGGCGGACCCGAGAAGTCCGATCCGACCAGTCGTGGCGGCCTACCGGCCGACGCTGACGTCCTGCTCACGCAACGGGCCGCGACGTTGCGTCAACACAGCGGGCAGGTCGCGTTTCCGGGCGGAGCAACAGACCCCGGCGACGAGTCACCCATTGCCACTGCGCTTCGCGAAGCCGAGGAGGAGACCGGCCTCGATCCGGCAGGCGTACAGCCGCTCGCGACGCTACCCGGGATCTACGTTCCGCCGTCGAAATTCGACGTCGTACCGGTGCTCGCCTATTGGCGCGCACCCAGCGTCATCGGCGTGGTCGACACAGCCGAGGCGGCGCGCGTGGTGCGCGTACCTCTTCGTTCGTTGCTCGATCCGGACAACCGCTTCCAGGTCAGACACCCCGCCGGCTACCAGGGCCCGGCCTTCGCCGTCGACGGAATGCTGGTGTGGGGTTTCACCGGCGGTATCCTGGCAGGCCTGCTCGCGGTTTCCGGTTGGGAAACCGAATGGGACACGAGTGACATCCGCGATCTGGAGGCGAGCTTGGCTGCTGTGGGCGCGAGTACCGACGGTCATTCCGCAGGCTCCACTCCTGTGACTACCGACGGTCATTCCGCAGGCTCCACTCCTGTGGGGATGGATCGGTGAGCGGCTCGACGTGGGTCGACATCGTCGTCGTCGGTGTCGCTCTTCTGGCTGCGACCTCGGGTTGGCGGCAGGGCGCGGTGGCGTCGGCGATGGCGTTTCTGGGTGTGGTGCTCGGCGCGGTAGCCGGAATTCTCATCGCCCCACACGTTCTCGAACATGTCGACGGAGCACGCCTGCGGGTGTTCGTCGGTATCGCTCTCATCGTGGTGTTGGTCATCGTCGGTGAAGTGTCCGGCATGGTTCTCGGCCGGGCACTGCGCAGCGGAATGCATTCGCGCGGAGCACGATCGGTCGACAGTGTGGTCGGAGCAGCGCTGCAGGCCGCTGCAGTACTCGCGGCGGCATGGCTGCTCGCCATCCCACTGACGTCGTCCTCGCAGCCGGAGGTTGCCAGCGCGGTCCGCGGGTCGCAGGTGCTGGGCAAGGTCGACGAGGTGGCCCCGCAGTGGCTCCGCGAGGTGCCGAAAGAATTCTCAGCACTGCTGGACACGTCGGGTCTTCCCGATGTCATCGGGCCCTTCGGCCGGACCCCGGTGGCCACCGTCGAAGCGCCCGATCCGGCGCTGCAGGCCAGCCCGGTCGTCGAACAACTCCACCAGAGCGTCCTCAAGATCAGCGGCGTCGCGCCGAGTTGCCAGAAGGCGCTCGAAGGATCCGGCTTCGTGGTCGCACCCGAGCTGGTGATGACCAACGCGCACGTCGTCGCAGGCACCGACGGTGTCACGATCGATTCGCTGGGAACGGTGTTCGACGCAGAAGTCGTTCTCTTCGATCCCGAGGAAGACGTTGCGATACTGCGTGTTCCGGGTCTGCAGGCGCCGGTTCTGAACTTCGCCGGGTCCTCAGCGGTCTCCGGCGAGAGCGCGATCGTTCTCGGCTACCCGGGTGGCGGACCGTACACCGCAAGCCCGGCGAGGGTGCGTGAGACGCTCAACCTCAGCGGGCCCGACATCTACCGCACCGGCACTGTCGAGCGTGAGGTCTACACCGTCCGCGGAACTGTGCGGCAAGGCAATTCGGGTGGCCCACTGGTAGCCCAGGATGGGCAGGTCCTCGGACTCGTCTTCGGTGCAGCCGTCGACGACCCCGACACCGGCTTCGTTCTCACCGCCGACGAGGTAGCCGACGAACTGCAGCTGAGCACGAACAGCGCCGTCCCAGTCGGGACAGGCGCCTGCATCGTCTAGTTTGCCCGCTCTGCCAGCGCTTTCAGCTGTTCGGTGACCTCGTCGGGGGCTTCCTGATGTGCGTAATGTCCGGCGCCGAGCACGGTGTGCAGCCGTCGCTCGGGCGCCCAGCGGACGTCACCGTCGACGGTACGGGGGAGGACGTACGGGTCCAGTTCGCCGCGAATCTGGACGACGGGGATCGTCAGTCGAACATCCATCGCCTGCATGAACCGTCGACCGTCCGAGCGGAGCTGACTCCGGAACGCCCAACGCTGGTATTCCAGTGCACTGTGCGCGGCTCCCTTGATGCGAATCGCCGACCGCATCTGCTTGGCTGCGTCCGCGAATTCTTCGGTCCCCTGCCACGCCGGACCCGAACGCATTCGCAAAATCTGCTCGGCGGCGGATCCATCGTTCTTGGTGAGAGCTCGCTCGGGATAGAAGGGGACCTGGTACCGCAAAAAGTAGGGGAGGAGTGCCTGTCGCTGGGCTTTGTTGCGAAGAACCGCCTGCCGCAGCGCAATCGGGTGCGGCGAGCCGACCAATGCGATGGACCCGACCATGCGCGGGTGTAGCGCCGCCGTCGCCCAGCACACCAAACCACCGTCGGCGTGCCCCACCAGAGTGGCTTGGGCGTAGCCGAGCGCGCGAATGAGACCGACCACGTCACCGGCCAGAGTCCAGCCGTCGTAGCCGCGTGGGGGTTTGTCGGAGTCGCCGTAGCCGCGTAGATCGACGGCCACTGCCCGATATCCCGCAGCTGTCAGCGCAGTCAGTTGATGCCGCCACGACCACCAGAAGTCGGCGAAGCCGTGTAGGAGCACAACGAGCGGACCGTCGGAGGGAGCGTTGTCCGCCTCCACGACGTGGAACCGAATACCGTTCGCGTGGATGTCGCGATGTGTCCACGGACCAGCGAAACGCACGGTGGACGGGTCTGGCTGGCTCATCTCTTCGGTCTGCGCGAGGCTCGGTTACTTCTTGTAGCCGGGGAGGCCCGGGGTGGAATCGTGCTGGTTCGGAAACACCGTCGACGCCTGCTTGAGCGAGTCGATGGTCTTCTCCGGCTTCCGCAGCTTCTTCACACGCAGATAGCCGAGCAAGGCAAGCAGCCCGGCCACGAGCAGCATGAACACGAAGACGATGAGGAACGACGCCCAGCGGGGCAGCCAGATGTCGAGCGTCTCGGCCGCGAAGAAGAAGAAGAAGAACGCGCTGAAGATGAGCACCGCAAGCGCGAGCACGAAGAAGAGACTGCCCTGCAGTCCCTTCTTGATTTCGCCGGTGACTTCGGCCTTCGCCAGCTCGACCTCGGCACGTACCAGCGTGGAGACCTGGGTCGTCGCATCCTTGACGAGATTGCCTATGCTCCCGGTTCCCGGCGCGCGGTAGTCGACATCCGACAGCGGGATCGACGAGATGGTGTTCGGTACGCCGTCCGGGTAGCCGGAACCGCTCCTACCATTGCCGCGATTGGTCTCGCTCAACTTCTCGACCCCTCCACTTGCTGGTTCTCCATTGCACTTCGTCCGATCTTCGCAGTAACACTAGTGCCGATCGACGGCGCCGTGCTCGATGGCCGTCCGATCGGTGACTTCCGGCGTAGGACACGGCACGCGAACGGCCACATCCGTCGATCTTCTTAGCTGTCCTCAGGTAACTTTCCCTGCGCGTACATACCCCCTTTCCCCCAGTGCAATCGCCAGGAGCACCACCGTGAGTATCACCTCGGCCGTCCCCGGAGACGGCTCGACTGCAGCGGCCCCGGAGGTGCCACGATCCCGGATCGTCGTCGCTTCCATGGTCGGTACGTCGATCGAATTCTTCGACTTCTACATCTATGCAACTGCAGCTGTTCTCGTCTTCCCCGCGCTGTTCTTCCCTGCAGGCAACGACACGACTGCGCTGCTGGCGTCGTTCGCGACGTTCGGGCTTGCGTTCGTCGCACGGCCCATCGGATCGATCCTGTTCGGCCACTTCGGCGACCGCATCGGACGCAAGGCGACTCTCGTCGGTTCCCTGCTGACGATGGGCGTCGCGACCTTCCTGATCGGTCTGCTGCCGACCTACGACTCGGTCGGCCTGCTGGCGCCGGCGTTGTTGGCGATCATGCGCTTCACCCAGGGTGTCGGCCTGGGCGGTGAGTGGAGCGGTGCCGCACTGTTGGCCACCGAGACCGCCAAGCCGGGCAAGCGCGCCTGGGCGGCGATGTATCCGCAGTTGGGTGCACCGATCGGCTTCTTCTTCGCCAACGGGATCTTCCTACTGATCGTCGTGATCACCGGCTACGACGCGGCAACTTCCGGCACCGACCATGCGTTCCTCACGTGGGGTTGGCGCGTTCCGTTCCTGCTCAGTGCGGTCATGGTTCTCATCGGCCTGTACGTGCGTCTCAAGCTGGAGGAGACGCCGGTGTTCAAGCTGGCCGTCGAACGCGGCCAGAAGGTCAAGACGCCGCTCGCCGAGGTCTTCAAGACCAGCTGGCGTCAGCTGATCATCGGCACGTTCGTCATGCTCGCGACGTACACGCTCTTCTACATCATGACGACGTGGGTGGTCAGCTACGGAACCGGCAAGGTCTCCGACGTCGACGGCCCGAAGATCACCATCGCCTACACCGATTTCTTGGAACTGCAGCTGATCGCGGTGCTGTTCTTCGCCGTACTCATTCCGGTCGCCGGGCTGCTCGCGGACAAGTACGGTCGACGCCCGACGCTGATCGTCATCACGAGCGCGATCGTGCTGTTCGGACTGTCGTTCCACTGGTTCGCGGCTCCCGAGAACGCGAGCGCGGGACGCATGCTGGTCTTCATGTGCGTCGGACTCGGACTGATGGGTCTGACGTTCGGTCCCATGAGTGCGGTTCTGCCGGAGCTGTTCCCGACGAATGTGCGCTACACGGGCTCCGGAATCTCATACAACACGTCGTCGATCCTCGGTGCCGCGGTCGCACCGTTCATCGCGACGTGGCTCGTCAGTTCGTACGGCGTCGGGTGGGTGGGCGTGTATCTCGCCATCGTCGCCGCGCTGACGCTGATTGCGCTCCTTGTCATGAAGGAAACGCGGGATCAGCAGCTCGAAGACGTTTGAGGCCTCCGGCCCCAGTGGCGCGGTCAAGTGTGCTGGAGTGCACTCAACCGCGCCACTGGGCGCGGAGCGTCAGCGACCCTTTTTGATCGACTCGAAGACCTTCGGGTCGACGAGGGTGGAGACGTCGCCCAGTTCGCGGCCCTCGGCGACGTCGCGGAGCAGGCGTCGCATGATCTTTCCCGAGCGTGTCTTCGGGAGCTCGGGGACGATGGAGATCTCGCGCGGCTTCGCGATCGGTGAGATCTCCTTCGATACCTGGGCTTTGAGCTCGGCGATGAGCTCGTCGCCGGTGTTCTCGACTCCCGCCCGCAGGATGACGAACGCGACGATGCCTTGTCCGGTGGTCTCGTCCGCAGCACCGACGACCGCTGCTTCGGCGACGCCGTGGTGGCTGACGAGCGCCGATTCCACCTCGGAGGTGGAGATTCGGTGGCCGGAGACGTTCATGACGTCGTCGACGCGTCCGAGAACCCACAGTGCGCCGTCGTCGTCGTACTTGGCGCCGTCACCGGCGAAGTACCAACCCTCTTCGGCGTACCGCGACCAGTAGGTGTCTTTGTATCGGTCCATGTCGCCCCAGATGCCGCGGAGCATCGACGGCCATGGCTTGTCGAGGACGAGGTAGCCGCTGCCACCGTTTCCGAGTGGCTTGGCGTCGTCGTCGACGATTTTCGCCGAGATACCGGGAAGCGGAGTCATCGCGGAGCCCGGCTTGGTGGCGGTGACGCCGGGGAGCGGGGAGATCATGATCGCGCCGGTCTCGGTCTGCCACCAGGTGTCGACGATCGGAGCGCTGCCGCCGCCGACGACGTCGCGGAACCATCGCCACGCCTCGGGGTTGATCGGCTCACCGACGGATCCGAGAAGGCGGATCGACGTGAGATCGTGAGCCTCGGGAATCTCCTTGCCCCACTTCATGAACGTGCGCACCAGGGTGGGGGAGGTGTAGTAGATCGAGACCTTGTACTTCTCGATGACGTTCCAATGTCGGTGCTCGTCAGGCGAATTGGGGGTGCCCTCGTAGACGACCTGCGTCGCCCGGTTGGAGAGGGGGCCGTAGACGATGTAGGAGTGTCCGGTGACCCAGCCGATGTCGGCGGTGCACCAGTAGACGTCCTTACCTGCTTTGTGGTCGAAGACGTTGTGGTGGGTGTACGAGGTCTGGGTCAGGTAGCCACCGGAAGTATGGATGATGCCCTTGGGCTTGCCCGTGGTGCCGGAGGTGTACAGGATGAACAGCGGGTGCTCGGCCGGAAATGGCTGGGCCTCATGCTCTTTCGATGCCTGTGCGACGGTTTCGTGCCACCACAGGTCGCGTCCCGACGTCCAGTCGACGTCGGAATCGGTGCGCTTGACCACCAGCACGTTCCGGATGGATGCGGCCCCGTCGACCGCTTCGTCGACGGTGGACTTGATGGGAGCGGGCTTGCCGCGTCGCCACTGGCCGTCGGTGGTGATGACGAGTTTGGCTTCGGCGTCGTCGATGCGTGAGCGCAGTGCGGTTGCGGAGAATCCGGCGAAGACAACCGAGTGGGTCAGTCCGAGGCGGGCGCACGCGAGGATGGAGACGATGGCCTCGGGGATCATCGGCATGTAGATCGCGACGCGGTCGCCGGCGACGAGCCCGAGATCGGTGAGGGTGTTCGCTGCCTGCGATACCTCGGCGAGCAGGTCGGCGTAGGTGACGTCGCGGCTGTCGCCGGGCTCGCCTTCCCAGTGGATGGCGACCTGGTCGCCGTGGCCGTCGATGACATGACGGTCGACGCAGTTGTAGGCGACGTTGAGTTCACCGTCGCCGAACCACTTCGCGACGGGGGCATCGGACCAGTCGAGCACCTCGGTGAACGGGGTGTGCCAGTGGAGCCGGCGGGCCTGTTCGGCCCAGAATCCGAGGAAATCCTTCTCGGCCTCGTCGTAGAGATCCGCTTGCGCGTTCGCTTGCGCCGCGAATTCGGCCGAGGGCGGGTACGCGTTTCCCGTGATCTCCGGGGCTCCAGAGGTACTGGTCGTCATCTCGAATAGCTCGCTTTCGTCCGTCAAATACCGTGCTGTTGCGGCCTTAGTGAGGGTAGTCACATGTGAGCGCGGTCGCACCGTTGCAGCGCTGTGCAACCCGCTGATCTGCGGTGATCGGTTGGTTTGGCGCGGTAGGCGGTACCACGGTAGGTCGCCGCGGACGGACGCAGCCGGGGAGGGTCTCACTCTCCGGGAAATGACTTGCCGAAAAGTTTCGAACATGTTTCGTGCCTACTCGGCAGTCAGCTGAATTACGGGGGAGTGCGCATGTTCCTTTCAGGATGTGTCTAAAGTCCTCGGTATTGAGATCGTTGCCACTCCTCGACAACCTCGGGTTGTGGCCGGCGGTCGCCCCACATGAACCCCGTGGGCGTGACGCCCGCGGGTCGATCACGGCGAACCCGTGGTCACACTAAGAGAGGATTTGTTTTGCGTAGAACACGCATTGCGGCAGCTGCGGTAGCGGTTGTCGTAGGAGCCGCGCTGGTCACAGCGTGCTCATCGAGCGACTCGTCCAGCAGTGGAGGATCCGGAGACGGTTCCGCCATCATCAACGCATGGAGCGGCGAGCCCCAGAATCCGCTTGTTCCTACGAACACCAGCGAGAACACCGGTGGACGAGTCGTCGACTCGATCTTCGCCGGTCTGGTCTCCTACACGCCGGAAGGCGGCGTGGAGAACGAGGTCGCTGAGTCCATCGACACCACTGACGGCCAGAACTACACCGTCACGTTGAAGGACGGCTGGACCTTCACCGACGGCACTCCCGTCACCGCCAACTCGTTCGTCGACGCCTGGAACTACGGCGCACTCTCGACCAACGCTCAGCTCCAGGGCTCGTTCTTCGATCCCATCCAGGGCTACGACGAGGTCGCGGCCGAGAACCCGACTGTGCAGACGATGTCCGGCCTGAAGGTCGTCGACGACAAGACGTTCACGATCGAGCTCAAGCAGCCCGAGGCAGCGTTCCCCGATCGTCTCGGCTTCGCCGCGTACTACCCGCTGCCCGAGGTCGCGTACACCGACATCGCAGCATTCGGCGAGAACCCGATCGGCAACGGACCGTACAAGTTCGCGTCCGAAGGTGCATGGCAGCACAACGTCCGCATCGACTTGATCACCAACCCGGACTACGACGGGAATCGTAAGCCGGCCAACGGTGGCGTCAGCTTCATTCTGTACAGCAACCTCGACACCGCGTACACGGACCTGCTCTCGAACAACGTCGACGTCCTCGACAACGTTCCGTCCTCGGCCGTCACGACGTTCGAGACCGATCTGCCGGGCCGCACGGTCAACCAACCGTCTGCCAGCATCGAGACCTTCACCATTCCGGGGCGCCTCGCGCACTTCGGTGGCGAAGAGGGCGTTCTGCGTCGTCAGGCGATCTCCAAGGCGATCAACCGAGACCAGATCACCGAGCAGATCTTCAACAACACACGTACGCCTGCAAAGGATTTCACCAGCCCGGCCATCGACGGCTGGACCGGCGACCTCAGCGACGTTGCCAACGTCGAGTACGACCCGGAAAGCGCCAAGGAACTGTGGGCTCAGGCCGACGCCATCGCGCCGTGGACCGGGACCTTCGCCATCGCGTACAACTCCGATGGTGGACACCAGGAATGGGTCGACGCCGTAGCCAACAGCATCCGCAACACCCTCGGCATCGAAGCCCAGGGAGCGCCGTACCCGACGTTCGCGCAGCTTCGTACCGAGGCGACCAACCGCACCATCCCGACGGCATTTCGCTCGGGCTGGCAAGGTGACTACCCGCAGCTTTACGGCTTCCTGGCGCAGAACTACCAGACCGGCGGCAGCTCCAACGACGGTGACTACTCGAACCCCGAGTTCGACCGTCTGCTCCGTGAGTCGGCCGGCGAGACCGACCCCGCAGCCGCACAGGAACTGATCAACCAGGCTCAGGAAATCCTGCTGAACGATCTGCCTGCAGTGCCCACCTGGTACCGCAACGCAGCGAGCGGCTGGTCCGAGAACGTGACCAACGTGAAGATCGGTTGGGACGGCATCCCGATCTACAACGAGATCGAGAAGAACTGATCTCTTTCCTCACATCTTCACGAGACCGAGCAGGGCGGTAGGTCTTCGCACCTACCGCCCTGCTCGTGTCCTCTTCCTTCGTGTCTCGTACGACGCCACACTGCGATCGAGTTCGACGCGGCGATGATGTCCACCTTCCTCCAAAGGAGGTGATCCGATGCTCTGGTACATCGGACGCCGAATACTTCAGATGATCCCCGTCTTCATCGGGGCAACATTCTTGATCTACGCCATGGTCTTTCTGCTTCCCGGCGACCCGATCGCCGCGCTCGCCGGAGACAAAGCCATCAGCCCGGCCGTCGCAGATCAGCTACGCGCCCGGTACAACCTCGACCAACCGTTCATCGTGCAGTACTTGCTGTACATGAAGGGCATCTTCACCCTCGACTTCGGAATGTCGTTCTCCGGCAGGCCGGTCAGTGAAGTTCTCGCACAAGCGTTTCCGATCACGATCAAGCTCGCCGCCATGGCACTCGTGATCGAGGGGATCCTCGGCATCGGCTTCGGTCTCATCGCCGGACTGCGCAAGGGCAAGCTGTTCGACAGCACGGTCCTCGTGTTCAGCCTCGTCCTGATCGCAGTGCCGATTTTCGTCATCGGCTTCCTCGCGCAGTTCTTCGTCGGTATCAAATGGGGCATCGTGCCGCCGACGGTGGGAGGCAATACGAGCTTCGTGAACCTGCTGCTGCCGGCTTTCGTACTGGCATCGACGTCGTTCGCGTACATCGTTCGTCTCACCCGCACCTCGGTGGCCGAGAACCTCAGCGCCGACTTCGTCAGAACCGCGACGGCGAAAGGACTCTCGCGTCAGCGCGTAGTCAACACACACGTGCTCCGCAACTCGTTGATCCCGGTCGTGACGTTCCTCGGCACCGATCTTGCTGGTCTGATGGCCGGCGCGATCATCACCGAGGGCATCTTCAACATCAACGGCGTCGGTGGAACGATCTACCAGGCCGTCATCCGAGGCGAGGCACCGACGGTCGTGTCGTTCGTGACCGTTCTGATCGTGGTGTACCTCGTCGCCAACCTCGTCGTCGACCTCCTCTATGCAGCGCTCGACCCAAGGATCCGCTATGCCTGAGCCCACCACACCCGACACCGGACGCGCGGTTCGGCAAGCGCGCTTCGTCGAACAGGACGAGGTCATCGACGTCAGTCAGACCGACGCCGTCAACATCGACGAAGCACCCGCCAGTATTTGGAAGGACGCCTGGCACAGCCTCCGCAAGCGTCCGATCTTCATCGTCTCGGCGCTGATCATCCTCGCGGTCGTCGTCGTTGCGGCGGTCCCGAGCTTGTTCACGAGCGCTGATCCTCGGTATTGCAATCTCGACTTCAGCATGCAGGGACCGCAGCCTGGTCACATCTTCGGATTCGACCGTCAGGGCTGCGACATCTACGCCCGTACGATCTACGGCGCCAGGGCGTCCGTGGTGACCGGCGTCGGCACGACGTTCCTTGTGCTCGTCATCGGAGTGCTGTTCGGCGCGTTCGCCGGGTTCTACGGCGGATGGGCCGACTCGTTGCTGTCGCGCCTGACGGACATCTTCTTCGGCGTTCCGCTGATCCTGGCCGCGATCGTGCTGATGCAGCTGTTCACCGACCGCACCATCTGGACGGTCATTCTCGTACTCGCGTTGTTCGGTTGGCCGCAGATGGCCCGCATCTCGCGTGGTGCAGTGTTGTCGGCGAAGAACAACGACTACGTCATGGCCTCGCGCGCACTGGGAGTGTCCAAGGTGCGCACGCTGATCCGACACGTCCTCCCCAACTCGATGGCGCCGATCATCGTCGTCACGACCATCTCGCTGGGAACGTTCATCGTCGTCGAGGCGACGCTGTCGTTCCTCGGTATCGGACTCCCGCCGACCGAGGTCTCGTGGGGCGGCGACATCAGTGCCGCTCAGGTCACGCTGCGTCAGGGATCGACCATCCTGTTCTATCCCGCTGCGGCACTGGCGATCACGGTGCTGGGATTCATCATGATGGGCGACGCGCTACGTGACGCTCTCGACCCGAAAGCGAGAAAGCGATGAGCATCGAGCACGACGAGCACGAGCTGCCGCTCCTCGACATCAAGAACCTCGAGGTGTCGTTCCAGTCCAATTCCGGACCGGTGCCTGCGGTTCGAGGTGTGAGCCTGACGGTGTATCCGGGCCAGACGGTCGCGATCGTCGGCGAGTCGGGTTCCGGCAAGTCGACGACGGCACACGCCATCATCAATCTGCTTCCTGGCACCGGCACGGTAACGGCGGGTGAGATCTGGTTCGACGGCAAGAATCTGGCCAACGCGAAGGAGAAGGAGTTCGTCGACGTCCGTGGGAGCCAGATCGGTCTGGTTCCGCAGGATCCGATGTCCAATCTGAACCCGGTGTGGAAGATCGGATACCAGATCGAGGAAGCGTTGGCGGCCAACGGCATCGCCAAGGGCAAGGCCGCAAAGGCGCGGGCGATCGAACTTCTCGACGAGGCGGGTCTGACGGACTCGGAGAAGCGCGTCAACCAGTACCCGCACGAGTTCTCCGGCGGTATGCGCCAGCGCGCACTGATCGCGATCGGGCTTGCCGCACGCCCGAAGCTGCTGATCGCCGACGAGCCGACCTCGGCTCTCGACGTGACGGTTCAGCGTCAGATCCTCGATCATCTCGAAGGCTTGACCAAGGAACTCGGTACCGCCGTGCTGCTCATCACTCACGATCTCGGTCTCGCTGCCGAGCGCGCCGAGCATCTGGTGGTGATGAGCAAG
The DNA here is from genome assembly GCF_057808915.1 of Rhodococcus sp. FG69. Classification (NCBI taxonomy): domain Bacteria; kingdom Bacillati; phylum Actinomycetota; class Actinomycetes; order Mycobacteriales; family Nocardiaceae; genus Rhodococcus; species Rhodococcus sp. FG69. The sequence continues at coordinate 193,721 of NZ_JBMDIX010000003.1, forward strand.
GGCAGGATCGTCGAATCCGGTCCGGCACTGGAGATCCTGCAGGATCCGCAGCATCCCTACACCAAGAAGCTGGTATCGGCGGCGCCGTCACTGGCCTCGCAGCGGCTGAAGTCGTCGGTTGTGCGCAAGGAGATCGTCGCGCATGCCAAGGAAGTGGCCGAGGAGGCTATCCCCGCGGAGACGTCCGATGGATTCGAACCGAAAGACACTGTCCTCGTGGTCGACAAGCTCACGAAGCAGTTCACACTTCGTGGCTCCAGCCCGTTCAAGTCGACGGTGTTCACCGCCGTCAAGGACGTCTCGTTCGCAGTCGAACGCGGAACGACGACGGCCATCGTCGGTGAATCGGGGTCCGGTAAATCCACTGTGGCTCAAATGGTGCTGGGTCTGCTGGAACCGACGGCAGGATCGGTGCTGTTCGACGGTCGAGACGTGGTCGGTCTGAACCGCAAGGAAGCGTTCGCGTTTCGGCGTCGGGTCCAACCGATCTTCCAGAACCCGTACGGTTCGCTCGATCCGATGTACTCGATCTATCGGACAATCGAGGAGCCTCTGCGGACCCACGGCGTCGGCACCAAAGCGGAACGCGAAGCTCGCGTGCGGGATCTACTGGACAAGGTGTCGTTGCCGACGTCGGTCATGCGGCGATTCCCGAACGAGTTGTCCGGCGGCCAGCGGCAACGTGTGGCCATTGCTCGCGCGCTTGCGTTGCAGCCGGAGGTTGTCATCTGCGACGAGGCCGTGTCCGCACTCGATGTTCTCGTGCAGGCCCAGATCCTCTCGTTGCTGAACGATCTGCAGGCCGAGTTGGGGCTGACGTACCTCTTCATCACCCATGACCTCGCCGTCGTACGGCAGATCGCCGACGACGTCCTCGTCATGCGCTCCGGTGAGATCGTCGAGGCGGCGAAGACCGACGAGGTCTTCGACAACCCGAAAGAGGAGTACACGCAGCGGCTGCTGGCGGCCATCCCGGGTGGATCCATTCCGCTGGGTGCGTGACCGGGGCGAGGGGGTAGCGTCGACGTCCGTGACGGACCCCCTCGCACCGCTTCTGGAATTGCCCGGCATCCTCGACGCTGCCGAGCGCGCACGTGACGCTCTCGGCGGCGTTCACCGTCATAAAGCAAACCGCCGCGGTTGGCCTGCCACTGCGGCGGAAGCCGCCGTGCGCGCGGCAAGATCGTCGTCGGCTCTCGAGGGCGGTTCGATGGATTTCCCTCGCGAGGGTGAGGACGGCGATCCCATTCTGGCGGGATGCCTCCGTGTCGGCGCCGCATTGGACGGTGACGCGTTGCAGAACATGCTTCCGGTGTGGAAGCGCGCTCCGCTGCAGGCGCTCGCCCGGCTCCATCTGCTTGCCGCGGCGGACCTGGTCGAGGACCACACACTCCTCGGCCGCCCGCGAGACGCCGACGGAGTCGGCGAACGTCTCGACCTTCTCGCGCAGCTCGTCACCGGTGGAACGGCCGCGCCGGCTCCGGTGATCGCAGCCATCGTTCATGGTGAGTTGTTGACCTTGAAGCCGTTCGGCAGTGCGGACGGAGTCGTCGCACGCGCCGCATCGAGGTTGGTGGCGACCTCGTCGGGACTCGATCCGCACAACCTGGGTGTCCCCGAGGTCAGCTGGATGCGCCGTCCCCAGCTCTACCGCAGCGGTGTGGAGGGCTTCGCATCCGGGAGCGCATCCGGCGTCGGCAGTTGGATCATGTACTGCTGCGGCGCGATCGAGGCCGGTGCGGTGGAAGCTACGTCGATCGCCGACGCTGCAGGCGCTGACAAGTAAAGGGCTGGCAAGCAAAAGGGCTGGCAAGTAAAAGGGCTGGCAAGTAAAAGGGCTGGCAAGCAAAAGGGCGACGCCGCCGACGTGAGTCGACTTCGCCGCCCGTTAGCACGGACTATCCGGTTACCAAGCGTGCAAAGTGGGCTGTGGCGATCTGACGATCGCGAGGCCTCGGCGTAGGTCCGGTGGAGTAGGAGGTCATCCCTGCAACCGGTGCAGGGTTCTTGCTGCTACTTCCCGAAACTCGCAGGCCCACAGCGCTTCTGCCCTGTCAGCGGCGCGCTCCGCGTGGGTGCCTGATGTCCGTGCTGGGAATCCTGGTCGGGAGAAACGAACCTTCTCTTCCGGTTCGAACTTGGCCTTCCGTTCTTCCGTACGTCCTTTGTACCCCGTGTGGCCCCTCACATCAAGGGGTGGGGTCAATGTTTTCTACGAAGTAGTCCGTAGGTGACCGCTCCGGCGACCAGAGCACTGAAACCGACTGCGGCACTTGCGGCTACGGTTGTCCCGGACGGCGACTGGATTCGCGAACGTAACGACACCGGGTTGGAGAAGGTCAGAATCGGCCACCCCACCGACGCGGCCTCCTTGCGCAGTGCACGGTCGGGATTGACCGCGGTGGGGTGACCGACCGCGCTCAGCATGGGTAGATCGGTGATCGAGTCCGAGTAGGCAAAACACTGTGAGAGGTCGTAGTTTCGGGCCTCGGCGAGGATGTTCATCGCCTCGACCTTCCCTTCGGCGTAACAGTAGAACTCGACGGTCCCGTTGTATCGTCCGTTCTCGACCTCCATTCGGGTCGCAGTACTGAAATCGGCACCGAGGGCGTCGGCAATGGGCCCGACGATCTCCTCACCGGACGCCGACACGACAACTACGTCGTGGCCGCGTAGCTTGTGGTCCGCGATGAGGTCCGCGGCCTCGGCGAAGACGAGTGGATCGACTATGTCGTGCAACGTTTCTGCAACGATCGAGCGGACTTGTTCGACGTCCCATCCCGCGCACATGTTTGCGATGTGCGCGCGCATCCGTTCCATTTGATCGTGATCGGCACCGGAGAGTAGGAAAAGAAACTGTGCGTAGCTGCTCTTCAGTACGGCTCGCCGGTTTATGAGGCCCTGATCGAAAAACGGCTTGCTGAAGGCGAGTGTGCTCGACTTGGCGATAATTGTCTTGTCCAAGTCGAAGAACGCTGCAATTCTTCCGACAGGACGGGCGGATTCTCCGTCATCGATGCTGGCGCTGGTGGTCACGGTCTACAGGATAGAGGCCCGAGATGTCGACCCGGGGCTGTGGCATGCAGATCAGTGCGTGAAATGCCGAATGTTGAACTTGCAAACGGTGCGCGCAGCGGGTGTAGTATCGGTGCAGTCCGATTCGTTCGGACGTGTTCAGCCCGACCCCCCGGGGCTGAACCAGACGACCCTCGCCTCCTCCCCCCCTGGCGAGGGTCGTCCTCTTTTCTGGGGCAGGCAATCTGGTACGACCGTCCAGTAATTCATCCACATCCCTTCGGTTCATCCACATTTCGCAGATGGCCCTTTCCTCGAAGCGAGTGCGCGCCGAGGCTTTTGTGCATGGATATCGACCGAACCGAGCCGGGCAACGGCCGAGCGTGCCTGCTTCTGACCGACGACGCGCAGCTGCGAGCCGAGGTTTTCAGGGTGGCCGCAGCGGCGGATTGTGTTGTGCAAGAGCAGAACCTACCAGTCGGTAAGTTCGATCGCTCCGACGCGGCGATGCGGTTGGACTGGGAGGATGCACGAGTCGTCCTGCTCGACGCCGGTACAGCCCGACGTATCGAAACTCTCGGGCTGCCGCGCCGCAGCGGAGTCGTCGTGCTGGCCTCCGATGACGCGACCGTCGATGATTGGCGCTCGGCCACCGCAGTCGGCGCATCGCGAGTCCTCGAATTACCGGGTGACGAGGAGGAACTGATCCGGCTTCTCGGATCCGACGTCGACGATGCGGCCCCCGGGGGAGGTGTCATCTCGGTGGTCGGCGCGAAAGGAGGTGCAGGAGCCTCCACCCTCGCCGCTGCCCTTGCGTTGTCCGCGGCGTCGGCATCGGTCCGAACGCTGCTCGTCGACGGCGACTACTACGGTGGCGGCCTCGATCTGCTGCTCGGGTGGGAGGACATTCCCGGGTTGAGGTGGCCTGGACTCGTCGTCGAGGCCGGCCGAATATCAGGTGATGCACTGCATCGGGCGCTGCCATCCCACGGCGACGCGGCGGTGCTGTCGTCCGGTCGGGCCGCGTCGGGGCCACTCGCCGGAGGCCCGGGCGTCGTATCGAGTGCCGCAGTCGTCGACGCAGGCCGTCGAGCCGGTGATCTGGTGGTGTGCGACGTGCCGCGGGTGCCCGGACCCGAAACCGACGTCTTCCACGACGCCGCAGACCTCGTCGTGCTCGTGGTGCCGGCGGATCTCGGCTCGGTGGCGGCGGGAGAGAACATCGCCGGCTATCTGACATCCAGGAATTCGAACGTGGGACTCGTTGTCAGAGGGCCGGCGCCGGGAGGCCTGCGGGTGGCCGACATCGTCGACGCGCTGCAGCTGCCCTTGCTGGCATGTATGCGGCCCGAGCCGGGGCTGGCACGACGGGTGGAGAAGAGCGGCCTTCGGCTGGGGCGGCGCTCGCCACTCGGGTCGGCGGCTTCGGCCGTCCTCGGCACGTTCGCCCGCAAACCGCAGGGCGGACGGTGGGCAGCATGAGTGCGGTCGTCACCGGCGAACTCCTCGATCGGGTCCGAGATCGCCTCGCGGGTTCGATCGACGATCCGACGCCCAACATGGTCGCCGCAGCCATCCGCATCGAGGCAGGCGGAGTACTCAGCGATTCGGACCTGCTCGCTGCACTGCGGGTGCTTCAGACCGAACTGACCGGTGCCGGGCCGCTCGAACCGCTCCTCCATGATCCCTCGGTCGCCGACGTTCTGGTCACTGCGCCCGACGAGGTCTGGGTCGATCGGGGTGTCGGTCTGGAACGCACCGGGATCCGGTTCGCCGACGAATCGTCGGTTCGCAGATTGTGCCAGCGGCTGGCGCTCTCGGCCGGTCGTCGACTCGACGATGCGCAACCCTGGGTCGACGGGCAGCTTCCGGGTGTCGGGGACGGCACGTTCGGTGTCCGGTTGCATGCAGTCCTCGCTCCGGTCTCCCGAGGAGGCACCTGTCTGTCGCTGCGCGTTCTCCGGCCGACCACGCAGGGTCTCGACGCACTTGCTCGTCGGGGCGCGATCGAACCGGAGGCGTTGGACCTGCTTCGTCGAATCATCGACGCCCGACTTGCCTTCCTCGTCGTCGGCGGGACAGGTGCGGGGAAGACAACGCTTCTCGCGGCGCTTCTGGGAGAGGTTCGACCCGTCGAACGAATTGTCTGCGTCGAGGACGCTGCCGAGTTGGCGCCGTCGCATCCTCACGTCGTGCGGATGGTTGCGCGCGCTCCCAACGTCGAAGGGGTAGGCGAGGTGACCGTTCGGCAACTCGTCCGTCAGGCTCTTCGGATGCGACCGGATCGGTTGGTCGTCGGCGAGGTGCGTGGCGCGGAAGTAGTGGACTTGTTGACTGCTCTCAACACCGGGCACGACGGCGGTGCAGGAACCATCCATGCCAATTCGCCTGCGGAAGTGCCGGCTCGACTCGAAGCCCTTGCGGCACTGGGTGGAATGAGTCGATCCGCTCTGCACAGTCAGCTCGGTGCGGCCGTGCAGATCGTGCTTCACGTCCACCGGGGCGCCGACGGGCAGCGACGACTCCGCGAGATTGCGGTCGTCGTTCCGGACGCGTCGGGCAGGGTTCGGGTCGCACCTGCGTGGACGTCGAACGGCGACAAGCACTCGGAGAGAGCGCGACTCGACGAACTGCTCGCTTCTCGCACGGAGAACTCGTGACGGCGCTCGGGATGATTCTATGGGCGACGGCGCTGCTGGCGTTGCCGGGTCGACGGGTGCGGCTGCAGAGTCTGCGCAGGAAGAGGGTCTCGCTTCGTATGGGAAAGCGCTCCCACACAGGTGTTCTTCTCGCGGCTACGGCGGTGGTCGCGATGCTTCTCGCGTCGGTGGGAGGTGTGTATCTGCTGTCGGCTGCGGCGATCGTGGCGGGAACGTTCGCGTTCAGACGCCGCGCGGTCCGCCGTCGCCGCGCGCACGACACGGAAGTGGACTCGCTCGTCGCCGGGCTGGAGACAGTGGTCGGCGAACTCGGCGCCGGGGCGCACCCGGCCATCGCTGCGGGTGTTGCTGCGTCCGAGTGCTCGGGAACTGTAGCGACAGCGTTCGGAAGAGCCTGCGGCCGAGCGCGTCTCGGAGGGACGGCACACGACGGTCTGCGCGTTGCCGATTCGCCGGTGTCCGAAGAGCTGGCGATCGTGGCGGGCGCCTGGCGTATCGCCGACGACCATGGCCTCGGCCTCGTGGGTCTACTCTCCGCGGCGCGAAGCGACATGCTTGCGCGCAGGCGGTTCCGCACACGAACGCAGGCTTCGCTGGCGGGCGCACGGGCGACGGGAACAGTCCTGGCGTGCCTCCCCCTCGTGGGCGTCGGGCTCGGGCAGGCGATGGGGGCGTCACCGATACGGGTACTGCTCGGCGGAGGCCTCGGCGGTGTGCTCCTCGTGATCGGAGTTGCGCTCGTCTGTGCCGGACTGTTGTGGACGGATGCGATCACCGACAGGGTGTGTCGATGATCGGGGTCGCGTTGATGTGCGTGGCGGCGGCACTCGTCCTCGCCCCGGTCGGCCCCGGGCCGCTCGGCAGAGTGTTCGGTGTACTTCGCGCCGGGCAGGACGCCGAGGAGCAGACACAGGTAGTCGCCGATCCACACGCCACCGCAACCACGTTCGACATGATGGCCGCATGCCTGCGCGGTGGGCTCCCCGCTGGAGCGGCCGCGAGTGCGGTGTCCGCCATCGCTCCTGGCGCTACCTCGATCGCCCTGCGCACGACAGCTGACCTACTGACACTCGGCGCAGCCCCGGACGCGGCGTGGGCACCGGTGGCAGCGACGCCCGAGATCGAGTCACTCGCGCGGATGGCGGCACGTTCGGCGCGATCGGGAGCATCGTTCGCCGACGCGGTAGCCGAGCTTGCCGAAGCCGAACGGTTGCGGGCCGAGGACTCGGCAGCTGCGGCGGCCGAACGGGCAGGAGTGCTCATCAGCGGGCCGCTGGGACTGTGCTTCCTGCCGGCATTCATCTGCCTCGGAATCGTGCCGGTGGTAGTGGGTTTGGCGGGGAACGTCCTGGGCGGGGGACTGCTGTGACAGTTCGACGATGCTTCCGGGGCGGGGCCGCCGTCTCGGAGAACGAGGAGGGGAACAACAATGAGCAATGCGATTTCTCGGGTGAAGACTCGGCTGCTGCTGGCAGTAGTGGAGGACGACGGAATGTCGACTGCCGAGTACGCGATCGGCACCATCGCCGCTGCCGCGTTCGGGGCGATTCTGTACACCGTCGTGACCGGAAGCTCGATCGTCGATGCGTTGACGGGCATCATCGATCGAGCGCTCGCCACGTCCGTGTAGCGGACGACGGCTCGGTGACGGTGGAGGCTGCGATCGCGTTGGCGTCCATCGTCACCGTCGTCGTCACGTGTATCGGGGCGATCTTGGCAGTGACGCAACATGTTCGGTGCGTCGACGCCGCGCGTGAAGCCGCCCGATTGGTGGCTCGTGGGGGAGAGGTATCGGACTTCTTGATGCCCGAAGGTGCTGTCGTCAGCGTGTCGGAGCAGGACGGCTTCGTGCTCGCGAGAGTCGAAGTGAGCACGGCGCTTCCGGGACTGACGGTGGGTGCGGAAGCGGTGGCGGCGGTCGAACCCGAGGTCGTGGAGTGAGTGCCAACGAGGACGGGAGCATGAGTGTCCTTGCAGCGTGCGCGTTGACGGCGCTGCTCGTCGTTGTGATCGCGGTGTTGCAGGTCGGGTCGGCGGTGAGTGGGCGTCATCGGGCGCAGTCCGCAGCGGATCTGGCCGCACTGGCCGCAGCAGGTGCGTTGGACCGAGGGGTGCCCGACGCGTGCGCGACTGCCGACACGATCGCCGAGCGGATGGGCGGAGCCGTCACTTCGTGTGCGGTCGAGGACTGGGACGTTGTCGTCGAGGTGTCGATCACGCTGCCGCTCGGTCGGTTCGGAGTCCGTGATGCCGTGGCGTCGGCGAGGGCGGGGCCGTAGGGGTCGCCGGGAGCTGGTCGCTGGGTGCTGGTCGCCGGGAGCTAGCACCGTTTCTGCAAAGCTGGCACCTCTGCTCGCGTCATAGCCGGTGTGCTAGGTCGGCAAAAAGGGCGCTAGGTCGGCAGAAAGGGTGCGAGCTCCCCCAGACCCCCCTAACCACCCCGGCGCATGATCCCGTCGAGCATCTCGCCGAATCCGGTGCCGCCTCCTCGTCCGCCGGTGCGGGCGACGAAGGTAGTGGCGGTAGTAGCCACCGGCTCGCCGAACGCGTCGGTGATTCGATTCACGGTAACCATGATGTCGCTGCCACCGGACTGGCGAAACGATTCGAGGCAGAGATCGCTGGTGAGGACGTCTCCCACTCGCATGGGTCGGTGCAGAATGATCTGCTGATCGGTATGCAGAATGTCGCCGAGTCCGTATCCGATCAGCAGGTTGGCGAACAGCTCCGGCAGCACCGCCGTCCCGACGACGCTGACGAACGTGACCGGGGCGATGACCCCGCCGTGCCCGAGCTCGCGGCCGACTGCATCGTCGACGTGTGCTGGATGGTCGTCATGGACCGATCGTGCGAATTCGACGATCTTCTGGCGACCGATCTCGTAGGTGAATCCCACGATGTGATGTGCGCCCACCATGTCTCGGATGCTCTTGGGGCCGGAGACTTCGGGTTCGTTCACGTAGATCGTCGACATGGCCACCTCTGTTCGTCGGCAGGAGCCAAGTTCACCAGGTGTGAGGCGATGCCGCAGCGTGGCGAGACCAAGTCTCCGTCAACCTACAAGGACGTCGGCGATCGGATGTGCTCGGTCACGAAACGGCAGATCGAGGCGACGCCGCATCGAGCACGATCTGCAGAACGACGACGGCCCCTTCCTTGTCGAGAGGGTCGTTTCCGTTGCCGCATTTGGGGGACTGCACACACGAGGGGCAACCGGTAGGACACTCGCACGAGGTGATCGCGTCCCTCGTGGCCTCCAACCACTCCACGATCGCTCGGTGACCCCGATCCGCGAAGCCGGCGCCGCCGTCGTAACCGTCGTAGACGAACACCGTCGGGAGGCCCGTGTCCGGGTGTAGGGCAGTCGAGACGCCGCCGATGTCCCAGCGGTCGCACGTGGCGACGAGCGGCAGCAGGCCGATCGCAGCGTGTTCGGCAGCATGCAGGGATCCAGGAAACCGTTCGGTGGGGATTCCGCGGTCGAGGAGTGTCTCCGGCGTGATGGTGTACATGACGGCGCGTGTGTCCAACGTCTGCTCCGGCATGTCGAGCTCGATCGAATCGAGAATTTCACCCGAATGCAGTCGACGAAGGTACCCGACGACCTGGTGTGTGACATTCACCTGGACGAGAGCGACGGTAACCTCGCCGAGGACCCGACTGGAATGAACCTCGGTGATCGCGATGTCGGTGGTTTCGCGGGCGGACGTGTGCCAGTCGGGGTGCTCAGCGTGTACGAGCGCAAGGCCGGATTCCAGGTCTAGTTCGTCGACGACGAAGCTCTCCCCTTGATGGATGTGGACCGCGCCCGGATGGACTGTGGCCGGGGCCTTTCCGGAGTCGACCGTTCCGAGCATGCGGCCGGATTCACCGTCGACGATGGCGATCTGCGTGCCTGTTCCACCGCGAATGTTCACCGATGCGTGCGGAGCATACTTCTGTCCCTCGGGCGTGATGAACCAACCGTGCGGCCGCTTGCGTACGAGACCGTCGGCCGCCAAGTTCTCCAGCACGACAATCGCCCCGAGTTCCTCGGCCTCGTCGTTGGTGATCGGCAGTTCCGCAGCAGCGCAGAGCAATTGGGGACCGAGAAGATAGGGATTGGTCGGATCGGTGACCGTCGCCTCGATCGGTTTGTCGAGCAGAGCCGACGGATTGTGGACGAGGTACGTATCGAGTGGATCGTCCCGCGCGACGAGGGTCACCAGAGAGCCTTCGCCGCGCCTTCCCGAACGGCCTGCCTGCTGCCAGAAGGACGAGACTGTGCCGGGAAAACCTGCGACGACGACGGCGTCGAGACCGGCGATGTCGACGCCGAGTTCGAGTGCGTTCGTCGTGGCGACGCCGAGGAGTGTGCCGTCGGACAGGTTCTTTTCCAACGTTCTTCGATCCTCGGCCAGGTATCCGGCACGGTAGGCGGCGACGCGTGTCGCCAGATCGCGATCGACGTCGGCGAGCAGCCGCTGCGTGCCGAGTGCGGTCACCTCCGCGCCGCGTCTCGAACGTACGAAAGTCAGTGTGCGAGCGCCCTCGATCATCAGATCGGCCATGATGCGTGAGGCTTCCGCTCCCGCAGAGCGGCGTACCGGAGCGCCGTTCTCGCCGGTGATCTCCTTCAGTAGCGGTGGTTCCCAGAGTGCGACGGTTCGCGGCCCGTGGGGTGAACCGTCGTCGGTGACCTCCTCGCACGGAGCTCCGACGAGTCGGGATGCGGCGAGTCCCGGATTCGACGTCGTCGCACTCGCGAGGACGAACGTCGGACTCGCACCGTAGCGAGCGCAGACGCGACGCAGGCGCCGAAGTATCAGCGCCACATTGGAGCCGAAGACACCGCGGTAGTAGTGACACTCGTCGACGACGACGAATCTCAGATTCCGCAGGAATCGTGCCCATCTCTCGTGTGCGCCCAGGATTCCGATGTGAATCATGTCGGGGTTGGTGAATATCCATCGCGCATTCGCGCGTGCCCACTGCCGAATCTCGATCGGTGTGTCTCCGTCGTAGGCGCTCGGGAATACCTCGGCCAGTTCCGGTGCATCGCCGCGCAACTCGTCGGTGATCGAGATCGTGCTGCGGAGTTGATCGGCACCGAGCGCTTTGGTCGGGGCAAGGTAGAGAGCTGTTGCACGGGCGTCGCCGAGCAAGCTGGAGAGGATCGGCATCTGGTATGCCAGAGACTTTCCCGACGCCGTGCCTGTTGACAGGACAACGTGATGACCGTCGTTGGCGAGGGATGCTGCGCGGGCCTGATGGCTCCACGGTCTCGGGATTCCGCGAGACTGTAGTACGGCCCTTACTTCCGGCTTCAACCATGTTGGCCAGTCGGTGAATTGGGCCATCCGTGCCGGCAGTTCGGCAACGTGGGTGAGGGGGTGCTCACCGGACGGAGTACCAGCGAGGACACGGTCCAGAAGCGATCGTCCGTAGCTGGTTGCATGACCCTCGCTCGACGGATCCGGTTGGGTCACTGCTGCTCTCCAAGATTCTGCTGACGTTGCCGCGTGCTCTGGAAGGGGCCGCGACCTGCAGTTTTCATGCTATCGGGCGGTCGGGTTCGCGGATGCAGCGGCCGGGTATCGACGCTGGTGGGGACGGGCGAACGGTGTAACAGTCATCCACGCCTTGTTTCAAGATCAACCGAATGTGCCGAAAACTCACTTTTCGACTGTTGGAAATGCCCAAGTCGTGGTTCACTTGAACTGGTCGCAGCTTCTGTGTTCGTTCTCACGCTCGCAGGATCTATTGTTGCGAGCGGTGTGCTTTTGGAGCGTTTCCTGAAGGGGTCTTGCGTCCGACGGTTCAGTCGGGGTGGGGTTCCGCCTGAGGGGGAATTCAGGAAGTACAACGGTCGGAACCGGCCCGGTGGACTGTAAGTGCTGCCCACCGCATCCGGTGTTAGAAAGAGAAGGAAAAGCATGGCACAGGGAACTGTGAAGTGGTTCAACGCCGAAAAGGGCTTTGGATTCATCGCACCAGAAGACGGCTCCGCTGACGTTTTCGTTCATTACTCCGAGATTCAGGGCAGCGGTTTCCGCACCCTCGAGGAGAACCAGCGCGTCGAGTTCGAGGTTGGCCAGGGAACCAAGGGACCCCAGGCGACCGGAGTTCGCGCAGTCTGATCGAGTTTCCTCCCACGTGCGTGTGAGGAACCGACACAACATCATCCCCCTCTGCACCCGGGCTCGCCCGTTCGCAGAGGGGGATGAGTCGTTTCTGTGTATCCGTTGCAGACACAGGACTCGGACGGGGGACGTTTGCCCAAGAGATGTCCTACTGTCCACATTGTGAACCAGTTGTCCTTTTTCTCTGCCGAGTCGTTGCCGCCGTCGGTGACGGACTTGAGTGGGCTGCTGGCGGCCACCGGCCAGGTAGTTCTGTCTGCGTCCGGTGCTCGTATCTCGGTCGTCGTCGAACAGCTCTGGCGAGCCGAAGCGATCTCGGATCTGATCGCCGAGTGCGGTTTGGTCTCCGAGCTCGGTCGGTCGGAAGAAAATCGACCACTCGTACGTACCGCGTCCGTGCCCGAACTGTCTGCCTTGGCTTCCCAGTGGACCAAGGGCGCGGTGAAGGCGATGCCGCCGGGGTGGGTGCCCGGTGCGCGCGAGTTGCGCGCCTGGGTACTCGCAGCCGGGCGGCCAGAAGCAGAGGGCGAACGGTATGTTCTCGGTCTGGACCCGCATGCACCGGACACCCACGCTCCGCTCGCTCAAGCTCTGATGCGCGCGGGAATCGCTCCGACGCTGATCGGCACGAGGGGATCGATGCCGGGTCTGCGTATCACCGGCCGCAGACGGATGTTGCGGCTGGTCGAGAACGTCGGCCCAGCTCCGGAGAATCCGGACGCACGTACCAGTTGGCCGACTGCAGAGTAGGAGGGTAAGCAGCTGATCTGCGAGTATTTTGACGGCGTATGCCACTCTGTTACCAGGCGGACCGGCAAAAATGTCGGTTTCGGCGGGTAGGAAGTATCCGCGAAGGGCCTGTCGAGAGCAGTGGACGGCTATCGGGAACGCAACGAGGGAAGGTTCGGCAGCAAGGTGGCAGCACGCAATAACGGCACGGGGGACACCACCACCGGCGGATCTGTCGAGCCGCGGCGCCTTGTCATCGTCGAGTCCCCGACCAAGGCCAAGAAGATCGCCCCGTACCTGGGCAAGAACTACGTCGTCGAGGCGTCGGTCGGTCACATCCGCGACCTGCCACGCGGCGCAGCGGACGTACCGGCCAAGTACAAAGGTGAGGCATGGGCGCGCCTCGGCGTGGACGTCGATCACGACTTCGAGGCGCTCTACGTGGTGTCACCGGAGAAGAAGGGCAAGGTCGCCGAGCTCAAGAGCCTGCTCAAGGACGCCGACGAACTCTTCCTCGCCACTGACCCCGACCGCGAGGGTGAGGCCATTGCATGGCATCTCCTCGAAACCCTGAACCCCAAGATCCCCGTCCGACGGATGGTCTTCCACGAGATCACCAAGCCTGCCATCCTCGCTGCTGCTGCGGACACTCGCGAGCTCGACCAAGATCTCGTCGACGCGCAGGAAACACGACGCATCCTCGACCGTCTCTACGGCTACGAGGTCAGCCCCGTGCTGTGGAAGAAGGTCATGCCGAAGCTGTCGGCGGGCCGCGTCCAATCCGTCGCCACCAGGATCATCGTCCAGCGTGAACGCGATCGCATGGCCTTCCGCAGCGCCGAGTACTGGGACATTTCCGCCACCCTCGATGCCGGCGCCGACGCGTCGCCGCGCAGTTTCGGTGCACGTCTGGTCAACGTCGACGGTTCCCGCATCGCCTCGGGTCGTGACTTCGGTGCCGACGGCAAGCTGAAGTCCGACGGCGTCACCGTCATCGACGAGCCACGTGCCAGGCGCCTTGCCGAGGCGCTCGAAGGCGTCGACCTCACCGTTGCGTCCGCCGAGGACAAGCCGTACACGCGCAAGCCGTACCCGCCGTTCATGACGTCGACGCTCCAGCAGGAAGCCGGCCGCAAGCTGCGGTTCTCCTCGGAGCGGACCATGCGCGTCGCGCAGCGTCTGTACGAGAACGGCTACATCACCTACATGCGTACGGACTCGACGACGCTGTCGGAGTCTGCCATCGCTGCTGCCCGCTCGCAGGCAACGGAGCTGTACGGTCCCGAGTACGTGCATCCGTCACCGCGGCAGTACACGCGCAAGGTGAAGAACGCCCAGGAGGCGCACGAGGCTATCAGGCCTTCCGGTGACGTCTTCCAGACCCCGGGTCAGCTGCATTCGGCATTGCAGACCGACGAGTTCCGGCTGTACGAGCTCATCTGGCAGCGGACCGTAGCCTCGCAGATGGCAGATCTTCGCGGGACGACGCTGACACTGCGCATCACCGGCACCGCCGGTACGGGCGAAGAGTGCACCTTCTCCGCTTCGGGCCGGACGATCACCTTCGCAGGCTTCCTCAAGGCCTACGTGGAAAGCGTCGACGACGAGGCGGGCGGGCAGTCCGACGACGCCGAGTCACGCCTTCCGGCATTGAAGGCCGGCGCTGCGGTTGTCGCCACCAAGCTCGATCCCGACGGTCACACGACCAACCCGCCTGCGCGCTACACCGAAGCGTCGTTGATCAAGACGCTCGAAGAACTCGGCATCGGCCGCCCGTCGACGTACGCCTCGATCATCAAGACGATTCTCGATCGCGGCTACGTCTACAAACGTGGCAGTGCCCTCGTGCCGTCGTGGGTAGCGTTCTCGGTCATCGCTCTGCTCGAGGCGCACTTCGGTCGGCTCGTGGACTTCGACTTCACCGCAGGCATGGAAGACGATCTCGACGCCATCGCGGGAGGCCGTGAGCGACGGGGCAACTGGCTGCAGAACTTCTACTTCGGCGGGGATACCGGCGCCGAGGGGTCCGTCGCACGCTCGGGTGGCCTGAAGAAGATGGTCGGTACCAACCTCGAGGACATCGACGCTCGTGTCATCAACTCGATCAGGCTGTTCGACGACGATCAGGGCCGCGAGATCCACGTTCGTGTCGGTCGCTACGGCCCATATCTCGAGCGCATGGTTGTCAACGACGATGATCCGGACGGGGATCCGATCTCGCAGCGTGCCAATCTGCCCGACGATCTCCCACCGGACGAGCTCACCATCGAGTTCGCCGAGAAGTTGTTCGCGACCCCGCAGGAGGGCCGCAAGCTCGGCGCCGACCCACTGACCGGCAACGAGATCGTTGCCAAGGAAGGGCGATTCGGGCCGTACGTCACCGAGATCCTGCCTGAACCCGAGCCGGAACCGACTCCTCCCGAGCCGGACATCGTCCCCATCCCCACCGGCGACGGCGGTGATGGCGGTGATGGCGGCGGCGGCACCAAGACGGCGGTCAAGAAGGCTGCCGCGAAGAAGGCCCCTGCCAAGAAGGCGGCGAAGAAGGCCACCGGCCCCAAGCCGCGTACCGGTTCTCTGCTCAAGTCGATGGATCTCGCGACCATCACGCTCGAGGATGCACTCAAGCTGCTCTCGCTCCCGCGGGTCGTCGGCCTCGATCCGGAATCCAAGGAAGAGATCACGGCGCAGAACGGCCGCTACGGTCCATACCTGAAGAAGGGCACCGACTCTCGCTCGCTGGCGGACGAGGAGCAGCTGTTCACCGTCACTCTCGAAGAGGCATTGAAGATCTACTCCGAACCGAAACGTCGTGGACGTCAAGGTGAGGCGAAGCCGCCGCTGCGCGAACTCGGCGTCGACCCGATCAGCGAGCAGCCGATGGTGATCAAGGACGGCCGATTCGGTCCGTACGTCACCGACGGCGAAACCAACGCCAGCTTGCGCAAGGACGACGACGTCGCAACCATCACCGACGACCGTGCGTCGGAGCTGTTGGCGGACCGGCGTGCTCGCGGGCCGGTGAAGAAGAAGGCCACCAAGAAGGCAGCCACCAAGAAGGCGACGGCTACCAAGACGGCGGTCAAGAAGGCGCCGGCGAAGAAGGCTGCGGCGAAGAAGACCGCTGCCAAGAAGACGCCGGCGAAGAAGGCTCCAGCCAAGAAGGCTGCGGCGAAGAAGGCTCCGCCGGCCGAGTAGGTTCGGCGGGTTGGCCTGGTGGGTCGGCCTGGTGGGTTGGGTCGGCCTGGCCCCCTGATCGCTTGAATGGTCCATCCATGTTGTCTGGCAGCATGAATGAACCATTCAAGCGGTCGGAAATGGGGCGTCGGGAACCGATGGGGGCTCAGGCGCGTCCAAGTCCATGTGGGAAAGAAACTGACGATAGCCCTGTGTGTACTGGCGCTGGCGGGGTGCGCCCAGACGGTCGAGGGCAAGGCCGTCGTCGAGGACTCGTGGCAGGGCCTAGGGGTGAGCGAAAGTCAGTCGAGCGCACCCACTTCGAGCACGCGTCCTCGCGCTACGGCGCCGACACCGTCCGCGCCGAAACCGGCGTCGTTCGATCCGTGCCAATTGGACGATATCTCGCTGAGAGTATTCGTGGGCGTCGATCCGGAGACGAGATCGGATATCCCGGGAGGAGGTGGATGCACGTGGACCGGTGATGGCCTGCGGTTCACCGCGGGAATCAACGGCGAGGTGAATCGGGAGTCGATCGCGACTACCCCTGGCGTCACCGACCTGGTTGAATTCGAGGCCCACGGGCAAATTGTGCAGCTGTTCGTCTTCGAGGGAGACAAGTGCATCTCCCTGTCCGAGATCGACAATCGGACAGTGCAATTCACGATGTCCGAAGTGCAGTTCGACTCCTACTGCTTCAATTTGAGGCTTGCAACAAGACTGATCCTAGGTGACGTGTAGATGCGAACCTCGACTGCACTTCTAGGCGGGATCATCGTCGCATTCCTGGTGACCGTTCTCGGCTGCTCGTCAGACGTTCAGGGAAATGCTACCGCCGCAAAACAGGATTCGACCGCATCGAGGTCGATGCCGGCGTCGTTCGATCCCTGCGACCTGCCCGCGGACTTGTTGGAGGACCTCGACCTGCCCGGTGCTGGTCCCACCGAACTGCCAGGGACCCCTGGGTGCCTCTGGGCGAACGATTCCTTCGCGATCGGGATCCTCCTCATCGAGGACATCGCGTTCATCGAGAATCCGTATGCGAACCCGGAGGTATCGGATGTCGAGATGCTGCCATTCGAGGACTACACGACGTACCTGTATGTCCTCGACGACGACATGTACGCGACGCAGACCATGACGGAGGCGGGCGCAGTCTCGATGTACATCTCCGAAGCCGGCGATGCCTCCCTGGCCGATGAGCGTCAGTCGTTGTTGGAGAGGTTCGACGTGATCGCGCCCTACTTCCCCCCACCTCGCTGAGAATCCGAGTCGGACCCGCCGACTAAGCTGCTCAGTCATGGCTGGAGTATTCGATCGACTGATCGGCCAAGAGGACGTCGAAGCAGAATTGACGGGCGCAGCCGTCGGAGCCCGCACCGGCGCGCCCGGATCGGCGATGACACACTCCTGGCTGTTCACCGGCCCTCCCGGATCGGGTCGATCGATCGCAGCACTGTGCTTCGCCGCAGCACTCCAGTGCACCACCGAGGGTGTGCCTGGTTGCGGCGAGTGCCACGCGTGCACGACGACGATGGCAGGCACTCATGGCGATGTTCGACGCATCATCCCGCAGGGACTGAGCATCAGCGTCAAGGAGATGCGCGAGATCGTGCAGATCGCGGCCCGTCGGCCGAGCACCGGGCGTTGGCAGATCGTCGTGATCGAGGACGCGGATCGACTCAGCGAGGCCGCGGCAAATGCGCTGTTGAAGGTTGTCGAGGAACCGCCCGTGCGGACCGTCATGCTGTTGTGTGCACCGTCGACCGATCCCGAGGACATGTCGGTGACGCTCCGATCCAGGTGCCGTCACGTCCACCTCGTTACGCCCACGGCGTCGGCGATCGCCCAGGTGTTGCAGACCAGGGACAAGCTCGACGAGAAGACCGCGCAGTGGGCGGCGTCGGTTAGCGGTGGTCACGTCGGCCGCGCCCGTCGACTGGCGACAGACGAAGACGCGCGTGCCCGACGCATCCGCGCGCTCGGCCTCGCTTCCGCTGCAGCCCGGCCGAACCAGGCGTACCTCGCAGCCGAGGAGATGGTGAAGGCCGCCGAGACCGAGGCCGCTGAGATCAGTGCCGCGCTCGACGGCGTCGAGATGGAAGAATTGCGGACCGCTCTCGGGGCAGGCGGTACAGGTAAAGGTGCGGCAGGTGCGCTGCGCGGGTCGGCGGGCGTGATCAAGGAATTGGAAGCTCGGCAGAAGTCGCGGCGTACCCGAAATCTTCGAGATTCCTTCGATCGCGCGTTGATCGACCTTGCGGGACTGTACCGAGACGCACTTGCGCGGTCGTACGGATCGACCGCCGTCCTGAATCATCCGGACATGTCCGAGCAGATCGAACGTATGGCGCGGGGTGCATCCCCGGAGGCTTTGCTGAAGAGCATCGAGGCGATCCTCGTGTGCCGTGAAGCGTTGGCGCTCAACGCCAAGCCCAAGTTCGCGGTGTACGCGATGGTCGCGCAGCTGGGTGCGGCGCTGCGCTAACTTGGGCCGTCAGGTCACGATCGCTTGAAAGGTCCATTCATACGATCAGATAGCGTCGATGGACCATTCAAGCGATGGGCGGCAACGTCATTCGGACCGCCTCCTTGCCCGGGATGCCCTCAGGTTCGCCGTATTCCCGCAGGTCTTGACGTCGTGCCAGACTCCACTGTTGTTGCGGGATCGGTCGTAGAACGCTGTGCCGCACAGTTCGTTTCGACATCGCTTGAGTCGTCGCCACGTATCGGTCCGTTGGGAGAGCAGAACCTCTGCCCACACTTGTGATGCCACGTACTCCCAGCCGACTCCCGAGGGCGATAGCCGCACCACGCCTGTGGCGTCGACGCTCAGTTCCGCGCCGACAGGATTGATCGACGGTGACGTACCTGCAATCAGTTCTTCGAGTGCGGAACGAAGGCCGCGAAGTTCTCGCGCATCGGCGTCGGTGAGGTCGGCATCGAGAGACTGTGACGCAGTCACCCCGTCGGCGAGAAGGTCGGGGAAGCCTTTGGCTGCCAGTGCGCGCGTGTTGAGCAAGTCCTGGACGCGGTGCAGCCCGACTGGTGCGGGTGCGATGTGGAACCGTGCAGTAGGACGCGTTGACATAAGTAAACAGTATTTGACTATGTCTGTCTTAGCAAGTATGACTGACATAGTCGAAAGCGTTACATCTATGTCAAGGAGAGTTACATGGTGACAATCGAGGGTGCAGTGGTGCTGGTGACCGGCGGACAGCGTGGATTGGGGAAGTCGATCGTCGACGAGTTGCTGGCACGCGGTGCTGCGAAGATCTACGCGACGGCTCGCGTGCCCAAGGCGGCGGATGACCCGCGAGTAGTGGCGAAGGCACTTGATGTCGATGACTCGGATTCCGTTGCTGCACTTGCCGAGGAGCTGAGCGATGTAGCTATCGTCGTCAACAATGCAGGTGCTCCTGGGACGGGCCCGTTGCTGGACTCGTCGATCGAGGATGTCCGCGCGATCTTCGAAACGAACTTCTTCGGCGCATTGCGGATCGTCCAGGCATTCGCGCCGATACTCGCTCGCAACGGTGGCGGAGCGCTCGTCGATGTCCACTCGGTGCTGTCCTGGGTCAGTGGCGCAGGCGGCTACGGAGCGTCGAAGGCTGCGCTGTGGTCCGCGACGAACTCGCTGAGGCTCGAACTCGCGCCCCAGGGAACCCTCGTCACCGGCGTCCACCTCGGGTACACCGACACCGACATGGTCGCAGACTTGGATGTACCGAAGAACGACCCGAAGGATGTAGCAAAAGCCATCGTCGACGCCGTCGAGTCGGGTGAGACGGAAGTGCTCGCCGACGACGTGACCAGGTACTTCAAGTCGGTTCTTGCAGGTCCGGTCGAGGGGTTGGCCATCACAGCCTGAGCTCGCGGGTGGCCGATTTCAGTTTCGATGGGATGCTCCGTTAGACTCATCAACGCCGAAAGGCACGCCGCCTTAGCTCAGTCGGTAGAGCATTTCACTCGTAATGAAAAGGTCAAGAGTTCGATTCTCTTAGGCGGCTCCACCAGCAGGTCCTTGACATGCACCAATGTGTCAGGGACCTTTTTGGTTGGTCGATTCTAGACGTGGTGTGTCATCACTGTGACATCAAGCGTCGCCACGGCAATCTCGGCAGACATCGCTTCCCTGTTCGAACTGGCCCCGAAGTTTCTTGAACCCACACACCACGCACCACTTGTTCCTAGGCGGTCTGTCGGGCTGGAACGAGCGCCGGTATCTGCACCGCCTCATCGCGGCTTGCGTCCTGTCGTGAGAGCAGTTGCTGTGACTACCTTTGCGCGCCATGCGGCGATCGTAAGAGGGATCGAAACACGCCGAGATCGGTCGCTGAGAGCGGTCGAGCGTCGACTGAGAAATCACGCCGGACGTGACGTACGCGCGCGATTCGTCAGTCGCTCTGCGGGATCACACTCAGAACGACGTAGGTGGTCTTACCGTCGCTGGCCTTCCCATCCACTTGCCTGAATGACACTTGAACCCCTGCGACAGGTGAGTACGTGTAGTAGTCAACGCTGGTGGGTTGCTCGATTAGGCGGATGCCGTCCTTGGTTTCCAGCGCGGCGGGAAGGTGCAGCAAACCCTCGATGATGGCGCGAGCGTCGTCCGGAAAGAAATTCCTAAGCTCTTCCTGAGCGGTGCGGGTCAGCTCAATACGGGTGTTGTAGGGCAAGACCTTACTGAACGACGGCTCGCCCGGAGCGCTTGGTTCAATCGAACCTGAGGGGATTATGGGGTCGATCTCGGACATGACGTTCTTGATGTCGACGACTTTGCCTTCGATGACCTCGACCTCGCGAGTTTGAACGACCTTTGCCAGGTTGATTTTCAAACCTTCTTTGGTGGCGGAGAACTCGCCTTCCATGCGATTGGCAAATACGGCGGCCAGCAACAGGAGCGCAGCGAGCACGAGCCCACCCAAGATTGCGTTGCCTTCGAGTAGAACAAAGCTGGCAGGAATGAGGGCGAGTCCGGCCACGCCCAAGGCGACTCGGCCTGCTGGTTCGATCTGGGGAAGATGAAACGGTCGCCCTTCGTTCCCTGACGACTTCGCTGGACGACGATCTTGATTAGCCACGGACAGGATCGTAACTGCAAGTAGTTCAGTTGGCCTTGGAACCAATGAACAGGCAATGCCGTCTGAATAGATATGGTCGAGATTGAGCGGGCGGTGTGGATAGAGGCGGGTTTCAACCCTGACGATCCTCGCGTCGTCGCTGCGCTCGAAGTGCTCAAGCTCGAACTCTGGTTGCTCGCATGCCTCTGAGTATCATGCGTCGATCGTTTGAATGACACTGAAACTGTGGGCACTTACGGACGAACTCAGACGCTCTTAGCGCGCCTCGGGATGAACGACGCGACGGCATCGGCGGACGTCTGCGCCACTTCCTCATACAGCGAGACGTACACACCCAACGTGAGCTTGAGGTCGGAGTGGCCAAGGGTCGCCTGAACGGTCTTCGGGTCGGAGCCTGACGCGATCATGAGACTGCCGGCGGTGTGGCGCACGTCGTGCAATCGGATGGGTAGTAGGTCGTGATCGAGAAGCAGACGGGCGAAGTGTTTCGTCAACCGTGTCGGGTCGAGGTCGAACCCGTCTTCGGTTGTGAAGATGCGATCGGTGGTGTGGTATACCTCGCCCATTGCAAGGCGCTCGCGAGCTTGAGCGCTGCGGTGAGCTTTGAGTACGGCCACACCTTCCTGACCTAACGCGATGACGCGCCCACCTGCGTCAGACTTTGGCTTGTCCTCCATGACTGTGCCCACCACGTTGACGAGTTGGCGATCGATGGTCAGTGTGGCGGCGTCCCAATCGACATCGACCCAACGAAGACCTAGAACCTCACCACGTCGAAGTCCGCGTGTGCCCAAGACGAACCAGAGCGCGTAGAGCCGGTCGTCGCCCACTGCGTCGAGGAACTGGCCAAGTTGCCCGGCTGTCCACACCATCACGCTCGACGGTCGAGGTGCGTCGTGTCGTGCGCGTGCCTCTGAGAGGCCCTGTGCGACAATCTGAGCGACTGCATCACGCCATGCGAGCGCACGGGGCGGAGTCCATACGACAGCCCTTGGTGCGCGACCTGAGGGCAGCTTGACCAGCTCTGCGACGTTCACAGTCACCAGACCTTCACGAAGCGCGTCGTTCAGGCATGAACGCAGCATGGCGCGCATCCTCTGCATGGCGGTCGGGCCAGTCTGACGAGCCTTGATCTTGCCTCGTCGGATCAACTCGTTTCGTTCGAGACGGGCTTCGAACACGTCGTTCAGATGTCTGACGCGGAGATCGTCGAGAAGTACGTTGCCAATCGAGGGTATCCAGATGCGGTCCGCGTAGCGACGATAGTGGGCGAGCGTGTTGGGCTTGAGTTCGTGCGCCTTGCCCACCAACCACGTCTCGATGAACTCGGCGACGGTGACGCGTTTCGTGATGTCGACACCTCGGGCAGCTTTGGCTTTTAGTGCGTCGAGTGCAGCAACGGCCTCGTCCTTCGTCTTGAACCCACTTGCGGACTAGAGCTTTCGAGTTCCCTGTCGATCGGTGATGCCAAGTGTGTAGCCCCACGTGCCATGGTTGGGGGACCAACCCTTGCCGTTGGCTCGCTTCAGCTGTGGGCATGAGCGCCCCACCTGCTTGCGCTTACCCGTATCGGGGTCGACGAACGTGCAACCACATCTCTTGTGAATCGTGCCTTGCGCCAATGTATTAGCCTTCCTGGACGGAGATACAAGTCAGGCCCCAAGACCGGAGTCTCAGGGCCCAAAGTGCGGGGTGTGGGTCAGTCGGTGTGCTCTGCCAATGCCCGTGCCTCAGCCACGTTGATGGCGAGTGTGCCGATGTCGTCGATCATTTGTTGGGCGCGTTCATGAAGGTCGGACAGCGTTGTCTCCATGTCCTGGAAGACCTCGCTTGACTCTTTGCTCGGCAACGTGTGGTTGTTGAACTCATGGCGACTGATGACGGCACCGCTCGGTAGATGTACCTCGCGGACCTCGACAGGCGGTGTCAGCAAGAAGTCGGGTGCAACGTTCAGTGCATAGGAAAAAGTGATCAGCTCGGCGGCTGTGAAGGACCGCTTGCCCTTCTCCGCGGCCCAGATTGCTTGTCGTGTCCAGTCCTGCCCAAGCCACTCACCGACACGCTTTCCTAACTCGCCCTGCGTTATTCCGCTTTGTTCGCGCGCCGTCGCGATGCGCGTCCCAATGACCTGTTCGATTTGCATGTAGCCTCCCGTTTGTCTGCCCTGTAATCAGGAAACTTACCACGTTCGCTGCGTATTGACAATTGCTCGCGCCGGTGTAATCGTACGAAACGTAAATCAACGAGTTACACGTAAGTTAAGGAGTTACAGTGGCACGAACCATCACCACACCGAGGGTGTTAAGCGTCAAGGACGTGCAGGGGATGCTGGAGGTATCCCTACCAACGATTTACAAATTGGTGGGGCAAGCTGAGCCACCATTCCCTGTCGTCAGGATCGGAACGCGCTACAAGATCCCGTCTGAGCCGTTCCTGCGATGGCTGAACCGTGACGCGTCTGAACACAGCGATGACACACCTGCTCCGACATCGGGCGGGGAGACCTCCATCCGACGATCTATCAGATTCAAGAAGAACGGCGATCGAATCGACCCGGAGAAGTGGTATCGCAAAGGTGATCGTGCGGTGCTGGGCGCTGACCTGATTGCGGGGACCTGGTGAGCGAGTGGTGCTGTCTGTGCGGCGAGGGTGCAGACACGGTCGACGAGATAATCCACGACTTTGGTTGCGCGAACGAGCTGACGTCCCTGGACGACGGGATATCCGACGACGACCTGGACGACGACGACGACTTTATAGTCCCTCCAGACCTGCGGCATGTGGATTGCACGCATCGTCGGAGTTGGCGCTCTGACGAGAAGTGCGAACGCCGTAAGCGACAAGCACGAGCCGCTCAACGTGCGTTAGGGGGTCCGTGATGACTCGCCGTGAACATTCACGCGACGAATATGCGACAGGCGCTCAGCGTGTCTCCGGGGACGAGCTACAGCGTGCCCGTCAACGATCGGGCATGCATGGCGTTCGACCGTGGACAACGCGACGACGGGGGATAGGTCTCGCGCAAACGATCACTGCAAAGGATAAAGCCGAATGGCTTGTGCAAGAGGAACATAAAGCCCAACAGGTCGAACTCACATCTGAAGAGATCAAAGAAGACAAGGGGTCCAAGCGATGATCGCCACACGAGAGGGAACAGTAATGCCAGTCAACGTCGACTTCACGGACCTCGGGTCAACTGAGGAGCAGATGGCAATGTCACATCTGCGCACGTTGTGGGGGAATGTGAAAGGCTATGTGTGCCTTGCATTCAAAGCTGTCGATGGTGAGGGATGGGAAGAACAATTCTATAGCTGGCCACGTCAAGAGGATACGGTCGCTGAGGCCGTTTCGAATCGGCTCGACACGCACCATTGCTTCTACTGCCCGAACGTTCTGCGCACAAGGAGGCGGACGAAGGGCAACGCAGTGAAGCGTCAATGGGTCCATCTCGACCAAGATGCGGCCGTGGACGACGAGTCGGTGTTGGCTGAGTTTCCCGCAACGATCATTGTGGATTCGGGAACCCCAGGCCACACGCAACGATTCTGGCGAACCAATCGTGCACCCAGTAGGCGAGACCTGACCGTCGACGAACACCAGCAGATGTGCTGGGGTATCGGTCAGACGCTTGGGTGTGGGAACGACAAGGTGACTGACAACGATCTGTTTCGACTGCCCGGCACCTTCAATCGCAAGAAGTCACCTGCAGTGAAAGTGACCGTTCGCTCCCACACGCGACGCGGATACGACGTGGACGACCTGAGGGAGGCTGTGCGCGCTGACGAGTACACAATCGACAAGTCGGTCACGACGGAATCGCTAGACGCTGTGAAGCCGCGTAAGCGTCCCTCAGACTACCTGCGTTCGTTGCTCGACGACGACTCGGTCGGGGATGGGTCGGAACGGGGCAAGAAGACCTACGGCGTTGTGAGTCAGTGCTTCGAAGATGGGTTCTCACTCCCGGAAACGCTGTGGCTGATGAAGGACTACGTGCCTGGACTCGACAAGTTCGAGCACGAGAACATGTACGTAGGAGGACTTCCTGCGCAGGTTGCGACGTGCTACTCGAGACGGGCGGCAAAGGAGAACTCCACATCCGCTGTAGCGACGACACGGGACCTTGAACTCGACTCTGACATCGAGGCGTTCTGGGATGAGCGATCCGTCCATGCGGCAATCAGAGACACTGCGCGGGGCCTGTTGGCGTCACCGTGGGGAACTCTGGGGGTGGTACTCATGCGTGCATCGGCGTCGATACCCACGGACATCGTATTGCCTGCGACGGTTGGCAGTGAGGCTAGCCTAAATGGGTTCGTAGGGCTGTGTGGAGCGTCGGGTATCGGCAAGGGCGCGTGTGAGGGTGCAGGGAAGAGAGCGATCGACTTCGGCACGTCCACACATATCGAGAACATCGGTAGCGGCGAGGGCTTCGCGAAAACCTACGCCTACCGTACAAACAAGGGGGAGTACAGGATAATTCGCGATTCAGCGATCCTGTCTGCGGCTGAGATCGACACGATGGCTGCGATAGCGCAGCGAGGCGGGTCGACGTTGCTGGGCGAGATACGCAAGCTCATCATGGGTGAGCGTTTGGGTATGGCGAACTCGGATCCGACGAAGCGCGTGCCCGTCGAAGAGCATCGCTACCGTGCGGCGGTGGTCGTTGGCATTCAGCCTGAGAACTCCGGTGTATTGCTGAATGACGCCAAGGGCGGAACGCCGCAGCGCATGCTTTGGCTGCCTGCAAACGACCCTGACGCGCCAGACGACGAGCCCGATGTACCCGATCGGTGGGCTTGGAGCGTCCCGGGGTTCGATCCTCGCGAACTCGACGAGGAGGAACTTGCGGAGTTGGCTTTGGACAAAGAGCGAGATCAGGAAGAGCTTCACCCATTGGAGATTCCCTCTGAGGCCATCGATCTGATGAAGGTGACAAGGCGCAAGCAGCTTCGAGGGGAAGCGCTCGACGATGCGTTGGACGGTCACGCATTGCTCACTCGCGCCAAGGTTGCAGCGTGGCTCATGTGGATCGACGGGCGCACAGATGTCGTGACGTTGGATGATTGGAGGCTTGCAGGGGTAGTCATGCGCGTCAGCGATCAAACTCGTGAGTACGTTCGCGCCCTCTATCGCAAGTACGAATGGGAGAACGAAGTCAGGGGACAAAAGCGACGCGCACGCCTCGGAGTGATCGGTGACGACCACACCCACAAGACGAATCTCGATCTGGTGCGAAGGCGGTTGCTGAGGTTGTTGGCTGCGGAGGACCGGGCGATCGGAAGCGCCGCGCTGCGAGGAAAACTTGCGGCCAACAAGCGCGACTTGTTCGACGAGGCTATCGAAGAGCTTGTCGATTCGGGTGAGGTTGTCGAGCTGTCGGCTAAGCAAGGCGGCAAGCGCTACCGGCTGAACACCTAGCGGGTGTACGCCTCTAAGCCACAACGGGTGTAGGGGTGTAGCGGGTGTAGCGGTCTGCGACAAAAATTCAACGCCTTGCCGTACGTAGATGAAGTTTTCTTCTTCTTTTTTTGCTACGTGAGACATGTTTTGATGTTGCGTGCCACTACACCCCTACACCCGCTACACCCGTGTAAATCATCGAGATGTGCGGTTGGTTCGTGACGAACTCGGGCGGTGTGGGAATGACGAAAGTAATTGCACTGCAACTGGTCTACCGTCGCGCCTACGTGCGAGTGGGTCGAACTCACTCTTCGGGGATTTCGCCGATATCGCTTACGATTCGTCAATGCGACGCGAAAGGAACGAAACGATGACGAAGTTGGTCACGCTGGTTCACATCGAGAATCCAGACGTGAACGGGCGGGCGCTGTTTCTCAACGCGGAGACTGGCAAGGCCTACCCAGCCAAAGACGAACACATCTGCCAAGATTGCTCGTCGCCCGGTCTCACGATTGATCCGATCAAGATGACTATCCAGATATTCCTTCACGACCCAACGTGTCGGAATGTCGAACCTTACGAACGTAATTGCGACCCAGAAGATCTGATCTACGGACGGAGGATCGTCACCAACGACGAGATGACGCAGTTTCAAGAAGTGAAGGAGGCGGCGAGTTTGCAAACGTAGGGGCACGTACTACGTACACGCGAGATTGCCACTTCAGGCACCTACTACATCACCAACCAACAGAAAGATTATCATGGGAAACATCGACACCGCAGACCTTTTCGCCACCATCAAGCTCGCCAGCACTTTGCACGACACGAAGGCGCAGACGGTGCAGGCCAAGCTCACCAACGGGACGATCACGGAGAAAGGAGCCGACGAACAGTTCGCGAACCTCGAATCCACGTACGGGTGGAACGAGACCCTCGCGGAGGTACGCAAGACCGTCGACACCGAACTTAGTGAGGCGGAGGCGAACGTCGACACACAGCGCGCCAAGCTCACTGCACCTAATGGGTCGACTGCGGATCAACAGCTCGCGGAGACTCGCATTGCTCGGGTGTGGCCTCGCATCCTCGCCAAGCTTGAGAAGGCCGCAGGCGGGGATCGTCTCGAAGCTGCGATCAACGAGGTCCAAGGTGCGGATGCATCGGTCAAGCCCATCCTCGTGCAGGAGATCGTGCCGTACCTGCTGACCAAGGGATTTCCGCAGGAGGGCATCGACAAGCTGTTCCTTCGCCCGTTGTTCCCCGAGTTCGCCAAGGCGCTCGACGACCTGACGGACGACAGGAAAGCAGCCGCGCAGGTGTGGCACAACCTCAACGTCGCTGAGTCTCGGACCAAGGCTGGCATGAAGTACAGCCGCAATCTTGCGCAGCATTGGGTCGAACCAGTCAACGCGTAGCCGCACAGCCCGTCGCCTGTCTTGAGGATGACGGGCTGAGTGGTGGACGCGCTAGGCCGTCTTGTCAATGTACGCACGGACGATGCGCCTAGCGAGAGCAAGCGCCTCGAAACGCTCGTCCGACGAGATTGCACTGTGCTGTCCATGGCGTCTTGGCTTAGCAAGGTCCGTCACCACGTCGATCTCGGATCGTTCGATGGATAGCTCATCGCGCATCCGTGACCACGACATCCGCCGTGCGGAGCCCTCATCTCCCTGGCCTTCTGCGATGTAACACTGACGGATGCTCTCGATAGCCCGATAGCAGTAAAACCCCGTGTCGTCCACATACTCGAGCGCCATTCGCAGGTCTGCGAGCGCGTGCCTTACCTGGGCGTCCGCATAAGCAGCTTTGAGAACAGGACCGGTGGTTGACCCGTCGAAGTGGCCTTCAGCGTTAGCCGCTAGCGCATCCCACGCAAGGGCAATCCCGATGTGCGCGCGGTCGTCCATGGTGCCACCGACGAGCTCGATGTTGATAGGCGCAGCGCGTAGGTACGACAGCGAATCAAGCGCAGTGCGAACGTCAGACGCCGTCTGGTTCCACAGGGAGTCGAGGTCCGCAATCGCCTGAGTTCTGACACTCGCGCGGAAGGTCGAGTTCATAATCGTGATTGTCACCGCCGCACCATCACGTGTTAACTCGATCGGGCCATCGAAATACCATGAGCCAGATTGAGGATGCACGATTCCAACGAAGTGGACGACGTGGTTCTCGCTCTGTTGGGTACCTGTCATGGTTATCCTCTTGTCGATTCGAGTTGACCATACTCAGTCAGACCGACAATCTGATTGCAGATCAGATCTACTGTGGTCCGTCGCACGTCAGAATGTGTGTGTTCTGACCATGATCAGTCAACACGCCCGAGATGCATTCCCTCACGACACGCCGAGACAGGCGTTACTCACACGAATGTAATTCGATACACAGGCCTTGAGCTGCTGGTCAAGGCCAAACTGATCTGTCTATACACAGGTTGCGCACAAGAACCGCGACCGCTGTGCACAGCTATCCACAATCTATCCACAGGTTCATCCACAGGTCGCGTTGTGGCTGTCGTTTCGCAGGTGCATTCTGTTCCGCACATGGAGAGCGGGGCGAACGGGATGCAGTGGCAGGACCTACCGAATCGAAGCGCACGGTTCAACGACCTGATGCGCCAGACGTACCAACTTCTCGATGCCGCAGGCAAGCTACTGGCGAACGCTCCGCTGACGCGAGACGAAGCGAAGGAGTTGGATTGGATCGCGATTCACTTGTGCGACATCGAACGTGCGGTGCGTGAGGAGGTGCTAAGCGAACGCGTGCGCATCGAGGACGTATAGAGACGGCGTACCGGTGTCTGAGAGACGCCGCAACGATCCGAGCAAGCGTCGCGTGATGACATGCACAGTGAAAAGCACACGGACGAACTGAGAGCCCAAGAAGCCCCACTCGCAGGATTCGGCGGTGTGGGGCTTAGTTGTATCGATCAGAACATGACATCGTGATCGAGCATCAGGGCGAGCGTGGCGCAGATCGCGGCTTCGATGTTCAGACCGTACGTGTCGAGCATGTCACCACATGACATCGCGAGGTCTTCAGCGGCTTCATGGGCCTCGAAGGTGTGGGCGGCCATCAAGACATCGGACAGACCACGAGCGTCAGCCAGCAGATCGGCGACGTAGGAGGTGGCATCGGGCAGGGTGGTCGTTGCGTTCGTCATACCCCAATTCTAAGAGACTTCGGACCCGAGTCCGTAAGAAAACTGTTGTGCAACAGAAGAACTGGAGGGCTGTTCGCAAGTCGAACGTAGTCCAGAAGCTCGCTGCGCGAGTGTCAGCCCAGGCGATGTGCTACTGATGTGTAGCTAAGTCCACATTAACGGGAGGGCCAGCATTGTGATCGAGAGCTTGGAACGAGTTGGCCGCAACGTGACGCAGAATCCCTGGGACCCCGATCAAGTGTTCAACGACGCCCAGGACGTCAGGGGCGGTGTGAAGGAGAAGAAGACCTTCTACTCGCGGATGCAGGCGGGTCGTTGCGATACATCCAACATGGAGCGCATCTTTAACGACTGGGCGCGCTTGCCCTATCAGCAGCGCCTTGAGGTTATGAACCGTCTTGCAGGTCAGGTATTCAAAGAGGATGCGGGGCAGTAGTGGGCGACCGACCTCGGTGGGTTCGTCGACTCCTCGATCTTGTAATACTTTTCCTGGCGATCAAGAAGCTTGACGAATGGTTCGGCGGCAGGGATAAGTCAAGCGACAATGCCGGGCCGACCGTGCCGGTTGATGTTGGCGTCGCCAAGGCAAGTATCGATACGCACGAGTGGTCGAGGGTTCTGCAATGGCCATGGGTGCGCGAGAACATCGTTTGGCTGATTGGTGTGACACCGCTTGCGCTTGCCTGCTATCGCATCTTCTACGTCTCTGGAGGAGACCCGATCTCCTTGAGAGTGCTCGTTACTAATCTGGATGTTGTTCAGATCGCAATAGTAACGATTCTCTCTCTGCTTCCCGTTGGGCTTTTCTACGCGGGCTTAGTGATAATCGAGCGAGTACTTTTTGATGTACCTGGGGAAAACCTTCCCGCTTGGTCCCTAGGTCTGGGAATCGCCTCTACATTTGTTGGCTTTATCCTAATGAACCGGTTCGCAGCTAACTGGGTTGCGATCGGGCTTGGGATACTCGTCATTCTTGCGCTTGTGCTCAGTTATTTCGTGAGGAAGATCGGGGCGCCACGACTTGTGCTTTTCGGTGGTGCGCTCGTTGTGTTCTCAGTTTTGCAAGCTCTGACTGCTTCTAGTGATCATTGGTTGCCTGCGGAGAACATCGATATGGAGTCTGGTGGAGCGAGAACAGGCTTCGTCATCGAGGAAAAAGAAAAAGATATGACTATTCAGTGGCACCGAGGTCCAGTAGAAGTTGTTGAAGGCTCACAGGTTGTCAGTCGTGAATTCTGCACCTTTGAAAAAGATAGAGACAAGTACCTTTATAAACTCTGGCCTGATCGATTGTGGAATGAGCTGTGCATAGGATCTGATTATCAGGCGCCGAAAATTGGCTGATTGCACATCAGATGGCGGGGTCTTCGGTGCACGTCGGATGGGGTGTGCGTAGGTGATGACATCGCCGTAGGAGACACTTAGGGGGTGAGCAATGGTGCGTGTGATGAACGCAGTGGGACAAGCGATGGATACTGGCCCCTTGGCGGGAAGCTCGTTCCGTACGGGCAGCTGTCGCTAAATCTCGCTGGTAGCGCCAAGCTACACGCGAGGCGCGCCATCGAACTGTTTGCATCAAGTGATCCCTTCGAATGTCAGGTGGCGGCGGCATCGGTCGGGTCGGCCGTCGAGCTGATGGCCAAGGCGTACTTGGCATCCGTGCAGCCATCGTTGCTCGCAGACAAGGGTGATGTCGACTCACTGCTGATCATGGGCGGTAATGCCCACCTGACCAAAGTGAAGCCGTCGTACGTGAAGACTCGCAGCGCGTCTGACGTCATGACGATCGTCAAAAAGCTTCAGCCAACAATGGTGTGGCGAGATCAAATCGACCGCGGGGTCCTGAACGTGCGAAACTCTGCGCTTCACTTCGGGATGGTCGACGTCGACGACTTGTCGGCTGCCTTGCCTGTCATGGTTCGAGTCATCGACCATCTGCAACCACTCGTGCAGCCATCGCAGACTCGTCGAATGTTTTGGGGCGAACATGCATTCGATGTGGCGAATAGACTCGTGGATGCGGCAGTGAACGACCTCGCAAAACGGATTGAATCTAAGATTGCTCGGGCACGCGCGCATCTTGAGTCACTCACAGCCGGTTTACCGGAGTCGACATCTACGCAGTTCCTAAGGTCTATTGCGTTGCGTGTCAACGGCATTTATAAGCTGTCGGTCGAGAAGCCCTGCCCGGTTTGCGGGTTTCCCGGATGGCTGGGGGGTGAGGTAACTCGGGGGGCAGTCGTCTGGGGGGACGGCGACGTACCTACTCATCTTGAGCGGATCTTCTTGCCAATGGCCTTTAGCTGTTCGGTGTGCAACCTGCGTCTGAATCCAGATGAGCTGGAGTATTTCGGCCTTGATGACGACGAGGAGTTGGAACCGGAGGTCGACCCCCCAGAGGCGGACACATGGGAGCCCTCCGACACTGACTTTGAAGAGATGCACTTTCGGGCGAAGTATGGGGATGAGCTCGACGAATCGCCGGATTACTGACACGGTCACGGGCACGATCATGCGACGTGTGACGCTCAGGCCCTTACGAACGACCTGAGGCGCTCACAAGAATGCCTACACCGATTGTGCGATGTGGGCGTTCTAGTTCAAGCGTTGGTCATACGGTCGAACGTCTGCGTAGCGGTGAAGCCCATCTGCTTGAGGATGCGCGTCATCAGGTAGGCGGTCGTGTACGCGGTGGGGTCAGCGCCGGGGGTGAGGTACATGCCCAGTGCCTCTTCGTCGTCGGTCCAGATCAGGCCCGCGTCGTTGAACAAGAACGAGCGACCCAGGTTCGAGGGTGTGCGGTCGTAACCCTCAAGCTTGTAGGCGTTGACGAGTTCGTCGGTCAGCTCGGACCCGTTGTCCGGGAGCCAACGCATCGCGAGTGGGTAGTCGGGCATCACTTGGCATCAGCCTCGGCGGTGGCCTTCGCGGCGCGTTCCTTGGTCCACGTCATGAACCGAGTCTTCATGGTGGTGAGGTCGGCTGCAACGAAGACGTAGCGCGACCCAGCACCACACGCCTCGTAGTCCTTGCTCGCACGCAGGAACACGCGCAGCTCGCGAGGTGTGGTGCCCAACGTGTCGGCTACCTCGCGTGTGGTCAAGGTTTCGATCTTCTTGGCGGTTGCCATCGTGTCCTCCTGGTCGGGTGGTGTTCCACAGCAACGTAAGAGACTT
Organism: Rhodococcus sp. FG69; assembly: GCF_057808915.1. Classification (NCBI taxonomy): domain Bacteria; kingdom Bacillati; phylum Actinomycetota; class Actinomycetes; order Mycobacteriales; family Nocardiaceae; genus Rhodococcus; species Rhodococcus sp. FG69. The sequence continues at coordinate 226,241 of NZ_JBMDIX010000003.1, forward strand.
CAGGCGCGAGTCCAAAAGGCCGCAGGTCAGCGTGTAGACCTTCTGTGGTGCAACGACATACGCGAACACGTCACGCGTTCGATAGGCGTCCACACTCGCGCTCAGACGCGCGTACGGCAGGGTGTCGATGTGTCATCGAGTGTGACATCAAACGTCGTTGTACGCGGTTGCATCGCACAGACCCTAAACCGGTCCTGAACTGGGAAAAGTGTAGTCAGGCGTGCAAAGGACTTCACTGCGTTGTACGACATATGGCTGTCTCGTAATGAAAAGGTCAAGAGTTCGATTCTCTTAGGCGGCTCAGTTAGGCCCGCGACAGCGGCTATGTCCACGGCATAGCCGCTGTCGCTGTTTGCACACGTCTCAGCCGACACCCGTCATCCAGACCGTCGCCGCTGACCCATGCGTTATACCGCCTTCGCCGACGACGACGAGACAGTCGCTCGACGCCATCGAACTGATCGAGCCCGAGGACGCCGAACCTGAGACGACGACGCATGAACTTTGAAGCCGACCGAGGCGGAACTGCGTCATTCCTGGGCGGCCGGCGATGGTGGGGGAGTCCAGCACCACCTCACAGGTCGGGCGGTCGACGGTGTCGCAGCCCAGCGCTCCCCGGACGAATGGGCGGACGAACATCTCGTAGGACACGAAAGCAGCCACCGGGTTGCCAGGCAGGGAGATGATCGGAACGCCGTCGAAGTGACCTGCTCCCTGGGGTTTTCCAGGTTTCATCGCAACCGACACGAACTCCGCGTACGCGCCGTCGAGCGCCGAACGAACTACATCCTCGGTACCGGCGCTGACTCCGCCGGTTGTCACGATGAGGTCCGCCCAGTCGGCGCATCGGCCCAGCGTCGCGCGCAGCGATTCGACGTCGTCACCCACGACGTCTTCGCGACGGACCTCGGCTCCACACCGCTGCAGGTCGGCGACGATCATCGGGGCGTTCGACTCGTGGATCTGTCCGGCGCGTAGCGGTGTGCCAGGCCGAACCAGCTCGTTTCCGGTGGGGACGACCGCGACCCGCAGGCAGGATCGGATCTGGACTTGCGTCAGGCCGAGTGCGGACAGTGCACCGATGTGGTTGTGCGACAGCGAGGTCCCCTTGGATAGGATGACTTCGTCTGCACCGATGTCGCTGGCACGTGCGCGAATGTTGGCGCCCCGCTTCGGCGAAGTTCGAATTCGTACCCGGGCAGTTGCGAAATCTTCGACGAATCCACTGGTCTCCTCTACCGGTACGACAGTGTCGGCGCCAGGAGGTACGGGAGCTCCCGTCATGATCTGCACAGCTTGGCCCGGTGACACCGAGATCGCCGTCGCGATCGGGCCGGCAACGCACGTTCCACGTACCGACAGCTCGGCGTCGACCCGGAGGTCATCGTGACGAACGGCGAATCCGTCGACGGCGGAGACATCGAATGCCGGAAGTGGTCCGGAGGTTCGCACCGCCTCGCCGAGCACAGCCCCCATCGCAGCGGAGAGCTCGACAGACCGCGACCGAGCGGTGATGCCGAGTGCTGCGATCTGCCGACGGTGTTCGGCTACCGATCTCATTCACCCTCCAATGTAGGACATTTCGACCTTCTCGCCGCGAGATGGACCGTCTGATTGCGAACGCAATTCGGAGTAGCGGTCCACGCGCGCGGACCATAGACGACGCAGGGTGGCCTCGACTGTCGCGTCGTCGGCACCGGATCGCATCAGACCCCGCAGGTCGGTACCTGATCCGGCGAACAGGCATGTGTAGACCTGGCCGTCGGCCGACAAACGGGCGCGTGTGCAGTCGCCGCAGAACGGACGGGTGACCGAACCGATGATCCCGATCTCGCCGCCGCCGTCGCGGTACCGGTACCGTCGCGCGACCTCACCGTCGTACCTCGGGGGCAGTGGCTCGAGTGGGTACATCGCATCGATCGTCGACGCTATCTCCGCTGCGCCGATCACCTGATCATGCCGCCATCGATTTGTGGACCCGACATCCATGTACTCGATGAATCGGACCGTCACCGGCGATCCTCGGAATGTCCGAGCCAGGTCGAGCACCGAGGCATCGTTCACGCCGCGTCGCACGACGACGTTGACCTTGACCGGGCCCAGGCCGGCGGTCGTGGCCGACTCGATGCCGTCGAGCACCCGCTCTACCGGAACTCTGGTGTCACTCATGCGGCGAAAGGTCTCGGGATCGGTGGAATCGAGGCTCACCGTGACCCGATCGAGACCTGCGCGGGCCAGTCCGTCGGCATGCCTTCCGAGCAGCGCGCCGTTGGTCGTCATCGCGACCTCGAGCCCGTCGAGAGACTTCAGAGAGGAGATCAGGGCATGGATCCCGTCGCGCAGCAGCGGTTCGCCGCCGGTCAATCGCACTTTGCGCACACCGAGGCGCATCGCGGCGCGAGTGACCCGTTCGATCTCGTCGAAGCTGAGTAAGCGTTCTGTGGGGAGGAACATATGGTCAGGCCCGAACGTCTCCCGCGGCATGCAGTAGACGCACCGGAAGTTGCATCGATCGGTCAACGAGATCCGCAGATCCCGAAGTGGACGTCCCCTGGCGTCGAGGAGGGCTGTCACGGGGCACCGTCGGGATTGGCCATGAGACCAACAATGCGGGTCGCGGTCCGTCCCGGGTTGGCGTGCAGCGACCAATAGTTGACTCCCGGCGACCACCGAGTCAGGCCCGATCGACCGGACCGACGAATTCTCGACGACGTCACGATTTCTCAACATCGGCGAAATAAACGGGGATATGTTCTACCGAGAGGAGGAAATCCATGCTGAACAGATCTGGGTTTGCCCTGCCGGCTCGGACGACCAGCGCCGTCGACTGGGCCGATATGCTGCAAGCGCATTTCGTCGCGCTCGATGTTGCGGATATCGGGGACAGTCGCTTCACCGGGTCGGTGCGTTCGCAGTCGATTGCACATCTCAAGGTCTCCAGCGTCGATGCGACCAGTCAACGGATCGAACGCAACAGCACGTTGATCGACTCCGACGGCTGCGACTTCCTGCAGATCGGCATGATTCGGAGAGGCGAGGCCATCGTCCGTCAGGATGATCGCGAATGTGTGCTCAGCCGAGGCGATTTCGCCATCTACGACACCTCACGCCCGTTCGATTGGATCGTCGACGGCGATCCTCACGACGATCAGTGGTCGCTGGAAGTCTTCACGTGGCCGCGGGCGTTGATTTCACTTACCGAGCACGAATCGGCCGGGCTTACCGCCGTGCGGTTCGACGGCCGCAGCGGAATGAGCGGTGTGTTGGGCCGATTCCTCCATGACCTCGCGACTGCGCGATCGGCTTTCGACTCGGGCGGTGCATATGCGGTTGCCGACGAGGTCGGCGACCTGGTCAGTGTGATCGCGCGTACCACTCTGGGCTCGGCTCCCGTTACAGCCGGCCGCAGTCTGATGCCAGAAATCGACCGGTTCATCGAGGACAACCTCGCCGACCCAGACCTGACACCGACTGCGATCGCTACCGCGATGCTCATCTCCACTCGGCAACTGCATAGGTTGTTCGCAGAGAATCGAACGACGCTCTCGCGGTCGATCCGTGTGCGCCGACTGGAGAAGTGCCGCCGCGACATCATCGCCAGCGTGGCCGTCGACCGATCTCTCGGACAGATCGCGCGGCGTTGGGGCTTCACCGATCTCACGGTTTTCAGTAGAGCGTTCAAGGAGCAGTACGGCGTCAGTCCGAGGCAGTACCGCGCCGCAGCGGCGGAGCGGTCGGGTGACGTCCACGCTGTCACCCGACCGCGGCGGCCCAGCGACCAGGAGTGAGGCGGATCAGGCCTGGTCGCTGGAATGTCCGGGTGTGACTTGCTCGCCCGAATTGATCAGGGCTGCAATGTGATTGACTGCTACGGCCGCTTCCGCGAAGCCCACTGCAATGAGCTTGACCTTGTTGTCGTGCCCGGCAACGTCACCGGCGGCGAACACTCGGGATCGGTTGGTGCGCATGGAGCGATCGATCGCGATGTCGCGTCCGTGTTTGTCCAAACCCCAGGTGCCGATCGGCCCCAACGCCGCCTTGAACCCCAGAGCTGCCACCACGCTGGTAGCAGGCAACTCTCGGGTCTCGCCGGTCTCGGCCTCCACGATGGTGACCGACCGGACCGTGTCTTCACCTGATATTTGCTGCACCTCGAAGGGAGTCAGGACCGAGACAGAGGAATCCTCGAGCAGCTTCAGGCTGTGCTCGTGTGCGCGGAAGCTGTGTCGTCGGTGGACGAGAGACACCGAAGCCGCGACGGGTTCCAGGCTCAGTGCCCAGTCCACCGCCGAATCACCGCCGCCGACGACCAGCACGTCGTGGCCGGCCAGATCGTCGAGACGGGGCACGAAGTATCGCAGTCCGCGTTCGAGGAACTCCGATCCCGCAGGCAGCGGGCGTGGTGTGAACTTGCCGATTCCTGCCGCGATCAGCATGGCTTTGCCCGTGACTGTCGCACCGCGGTCCGTCGTCACCACGACGTACTCGTCGCCTTCGACGGCTGTCATCGCGACGTGCTCCATCAGGTACACGGGGTCGGCCTGCGATGCCTGTGCCACCAAGGCGTCGACCAGACTCTGCGCCCGGACAGCGGGATAGCCGGCGACGTCGAAGACGAGCTTCTCTGGATAGAGGGCAGTCATCTGACCACCGGGGTGTGGGAGGGCGTCGATGACCGCCACTCGCATCCCGCGGAATCCGGCGTAGTAGGCGCCGTAGAGCCCTACCGGTCCTGCGCCGATGATGATCAGGTCGCAGTCGATGTCGATCGGTTCAGTTGTCACCGGTGCTCATCTCCGCAATCGCCGGGTGATCTCGTCCGACCGGCCCGAAATCCTCCGCGCCTCCGGATGCTTCGGTTTCGTCGAAGAAGACTGCCGCAATGTCGACGAACACGCTCTTGTCCTCCGGCAGCTTGTGCTCCCAGTAGATCGCGTCGTTGGGGCACGCCGGAACGCACTTGCCGCAGTCGACGCACTCGTCGGGATTGATGTACACCATGCGGGCGCCCTCGTAGATGCAGTCGACGGGGCATTCCTCGACGCAGGACTTGTCGAGTTCGTCGACACAGGCGTCGGTTACGACGTAGCTCATGCGACGACCCCCTCGACCAGAGCAACCTCGACGAGTGTGTCCGAGAAGGTGGGGGCGTTGCCGAGGTCGGCGAAGACGGTGGGGTTCAGCGATGCCGGCGTCGACAGCGACAGAGAGTTCTTCCGCCAGTAGCCCATCGAACAGACGGTGACGCCTGCCATTACGGACTTGTCCACCTTGGCTATGACGACGAACTCGCCACGCTCGTTGAATACCCGGACCTGCGCGCCCGACTCGATGCCGCGTGCCGCCGCGTCGACGGGGTTGATCAGAAGCGAGGGTTCGCGCTGCACCTTCTGGTGCACCTCGATGTTGCCGAAGCTGGAGTTGAGGTACGCGTGCGACTTCGGGGTCAGTAGATTCAGTGGAAACTTGGCGGCCAGTTCAGGATTCGCACGACTGGACTCACGCGGGGCAATGTAGTGCGGAAGCGGATCGACCGGCTGGCCGGGCTGATGATCGTTCGATCCTTGGCGGAAGAGCGGGAGTACGAAGTTTCCGCCCGCCGCGGCCGAGGACACGAATTCGGTCTTGCCGGAGGGAGTTTTGAAGTTGCCCTCTGCGTGGGGTGCATACTCGTCGGGAGCTGGAAGATTGAGACGCTGCCAACCTTTCTCTTTCAAAGATTCGATTGTGATGCCTTCCATGGCGGGTGATTCCCAGTCGTATGACTCGGCGATCAGCTCCTCGTCCGTGCGGGTGAACGCAGGCTCCGTGAAGCCCATGGCCGCGGCCAATCGGCGGAACAGTTCGGTGTTCGGTACGGCCTCCCCGCGCGGATCGATCGACTTGTTGTTGTAGGTGACGAACAGATGCCCCCAGGAGAAGTTGATGTCGTCCTGTTCGAGCTGGGTGGTGGCGGGCAGAACGATGTCGGCATACGACGCCGTATCGGTCAGGAAGTGGTCGCTGACGACGGTGAACAGGTCTTCACGTGACAGGCCCGCGATCATCCGATCCTGGTCGGGACACACCACGACCGGGTTGGAGTTGTAGACCATCAACGCCTTCAGCGGTGGATCGAGTTCCAGGCCGCCCGTCAGCGCCTCGCCGAGTTGGTACAGGTTGACCACCCGCGTTCCCGGTGTCTGCAACTCGGTCTGCAGGAACGCCGGCCAGTTGACTGGAAACGCCCAGAGCGGGAGCTGGAGCAGCCCGCCTCCCGGGCGTCGCCACGCCCCGACCAGCGCGGGCAGGCACGAAATCGCGCGAACCGACTGTCCGCCACCGGCACTCCGTTCGATCGCCACGCCGATGCGGATGACGGAGGGTTGGGACTGCGCGTATTCGCGGGCAAGAGTGTAGATGTCGTCGACCGGGATTCCGGTTTCGTCGGAGGCCCACTCCGGGGTGTATCCGGCGACGCGTTCGACGAGTTCGTCGTATCCGATCGTGTGATCGGCGATGTAGGCATCGTCGGTGAGTCCCTCCGCGATGATCACGTTCATCATGGCCAGCGCGAGCGCGCCATCGGTGCCCGGCCGAATCGGGATGTACTGGCTGGCTGCCTTTGCCGTGCGCGTCTTGACCGGGTCGACCACGACGACTTTGGCGCCGCGCTTCTTGGCCTCGGCGATGTACGGCCAGAGATGCAGATTGGTGCTCATGACGTTCGACGCCCAGATGAGGATGAACTTCGAATGGACGAAGCTTTCCGGGTCGACGCCTGCGGTGTCGCCCACGGTCATCGCGTATGCGGTGCAGGAGCCTGCATCGCAGTAGGTGCGCTCGGCGACGGTAGCGCCGAGCCGATTGAAGAACGCATCGCCGACGTTCAAACCCTGGGTGATCCCCTGAGTGCCGAGGTAGTTGCACGGCATGATTGCCTCGGGTCCGAACTCCGCGCTGACGGCGGTGAATTTCTCGGCGATCGTGGCGATGGCCTCGTCCCACGAGATCTGTTCGAATTCGCCACTTCCTTTGGGGCCGGACCGTTTCAGAGGGTATAGAAGCCGATCCGGGTGGTACACCTTGTCGAGGTAGTTGTCGACCTTCACGCACAGACCGCCGTTGGTATATGGCATCGACTTGCTGCCGCTGACGCTGGTGGCCACTCCGTCGGAGACGGTGACGACCATTGCGCACGAGTCCGGACAGTCCTGTGGGCACGCACCGAGAACAGTCAACTCAGCGGGCTCGGACCGTTCTGGTGACGGTGTGGACACAGCAGTGACGGGTGTGTCGGAGACGATCGACATGTGAGGACCCCCATGGGACGTGGGTTGATGGTCCTTGAATGCTCGCTCGAATCGTTGTGCGCGAGATGACCCTCAGTGCCAAGTTCTTGGCGCCGGGCGCCGCTGGAGCCTGTTACGATACGAACCGTACCGGATCTAAACCGAAACGAGGTCGACATGGTCGCAGTCACTGGAGGGCGTCCTCGCGACGATGAACGCGAGTCCGAGATATTGGACGTCGTGAACGCTCAGTTGGGCGAAGGTGGCTACGACAGTGTCACATTCGAGGGCGTTGCACGCCGTGCAGGCGCATCCAAGGCGACTCTGTACCGTCGTTGGAAAACCAAGCGAGACATGGTTATCGCCGCAGTGAAGGCTGGCCCCGCACGCGACGGAGCGGGTGCCGACATCGACACCGGCAGCCTTCGCGGTGATCTGCTCGCCCTCTGTCGGCGATTGGCGGCGACGATGGCTGCTGCCGACGGTCGTATGCCGCTGCTGTTGCTCCAAGCAGGCCTCGAGGATCCTGTGCTCTGTGAAGAGATCGAACGATCCACCGGCCCGACCGGTGCCCGACTTCCGGACTCGGTGATCGAAGCAGCCGTTCGCCGCGGCGAACTGCCTCGAGGAGTCGACCCCTTCCCCTTCGAGGAGGTCGTCGGCGCCGTCGTTCTCCTCCGGCAGCTCAACGGGCTGCAAATCGACGACCACTATCTGGATGCACTCGTCGATTCGGTAGTGATCCCCGCCCTCCGCGCAACGGCGCTCGAAAAGCACGATCTTCCGGCAGGCATCTTCTCCGGTCACCCCGCCCATCGAACAGTGAAGGACACACGATGAACGCAATGACAATCGATGGGTTTCGGTATCGGACCATGACCGGCGACGGGGGCGCGGAATTGAGCGTTGCCGTCGCTGGAACCGGGCCGGCTCTCGTATTGCTTCATGGCTTTCCACAGACGCACATCATGTGGCGGTACGTCGCGCACGAGCTCGCAGCTCGACACACGGTCATTGTCCCTGACCTTCGTGGATACGGGGCGAGTGCCAAACCGGCCGACACCGATTCGGGGACCTACTCGAAGCGGACCATGGCCAATGACGTCGTGCGGGTCACCGCAGCGCTCGGATTCCACCGATTCGGCTTGGTCGGTCATGACCGGGGTGCCCTCGTCGGTGTTCGCGCGGGGCTGGACCATCCCGAAGCCGTCCAGTATCTCGGGATACTCGACGTACTCCCGACTGCAGACACGTGGGACGTTCTGCGTGGTATCGATGCAAAGGTGGCATGGCATCTGTACCTCATGGCTCAGCCCGCAGGACTGCCGGAGAAGATGATCAAGGCCGTCGGCCCCGAGTTCTTCGGTTCGTTCCTGGATTCGTGGGATCCCGATGGATCGACATTCACCCCTGGCGTTCGGGAGCACTACGTCGAGAGCTCTGTTGCTGCAGTGGATTCCATAGTCGCCGACTACCGAGCTACGGCGGGAATCGACCTCGACATGGACTTGGCGGACCGTGATGCCGGGGCTCGCCTCACGATGCCGGTAGGCGTGATCTCGCAGGACTGGGGATCGCAACTAGGCTTCGATGCTGCCGCGCTCTGGGGTGCGTGGGCCACCGATTCGACCTACGAACCCATTCAAGCCGGTCACTTCATGGCAGAAGAGAAGCCAGCCGAGATCGCACGATTCATCACCGCGCTGGCCGAACGGGGCGAAAGAGCGACAATCCGAGCCAGTGCGGAGACTTGCTGAGCCACGGCGGTCCCTGCAGCGACGTCACCCCCGATCGTTGCCCACCGCATCTCGCAGATGCTCGGCGAACGCCCGGGCGGAGGCGACGTCGTCCTCGTCGGGCTGTCCTTTGCGAATCCCGCCTACGAGCTTGAAGGGCAGGAACGTGTCGAAGCCTCGGCACGAGAACCCTCCGACAACGTCGAATCCCTTGTCCTCCAGAAGTTCGACGAGACGGCCGGAGAAACGAGTGAGCCGGGTCTCGGGCAGTCCACTGGTCGCGAACAGAAATGCCGTGCGCCCGTCCTGCTGCGGCAACGACTCGACGAAGGCCCGCAAGTCGGAGTGGAACGACCCGAAGTAGATCCCCGACCCGAACCCGACCATGTCGTAGCCGGCGAGATCGGCAGCGGCGGGTGCGACGACCGGGGCGTCGAGCACGCCGCCTATGGCGTCGGCGATCTTCTTGGTGTTTCCGTGCGAGACGGAGGTGCACACGATGATCGATTTCGCCATAGGCACGAGCTTAGTGACACTTTGTCCACACTTTTCATGCAGAGTTACTCACAGGCATGTAATTCACCGACATGGGGTCTGAGCAGCTAGTTCGTAGTGGCGGCGGATATTGATCCACAGCCCATCCACAGGGCGCTGGTATTGGTCCTCGAGTTATCCACAGATCCTTCCACACCCTGTTAGTGCATATGTTCGAATGCGGCGCGGCCCCTTCTCACCCGCAATCTCACCCTCACTCGGCCCTGTTGGCTCGAATACCGGACCTATGCTCGGCGAAGTCCTCCCAGCCCGAGGAGTGCCGATGTTCTCTGTTGCTCGCAGAGGTGCTGTGTGTGTTGTCGTCGCACTGCTCGTGGCGTCGTGCGCGCAGGAGGCACCCACGTCTGCGGGATCGAACTACGCGGATCAGGGGGCCGTAGCGCAGTACACCGAACCGGTGAAGCTCTCGAGCGAAAACGGCGTGCTCGAAGTCCGACTGTCGGCCCATCAGGGCAAGGTTGCGCTCGACACCGCGTCGGCTCCGGTGGAGAACTTTCTGCTCTACGGCTACGAGGTCATCCAAGGCACGGCCTCGGATGGATCGACGAGCGGACAGGACATCTACCCGGCACCCACGCTGCGGGTCGACCCGGGCGAGCAACTGATCGTCCATTACGACAACGACCTGCAGGGCCTGACCATCGAGGACTTCTACGATCCGGCGTTCACTCCGGCAGGCGGCGAGGTGCCGATCGTTCCACCTACGCTCGACCAAGCCCCGCTCAACCTGCACACTCACGGATTGCATGTGAGTCCGGACGGCAACGCCGACAACGTACTACTGGACATCCCCGCCGGTATGGGTAACCGATACGACTACGCGGTGCCGGAGGAAATGCCGAACGGAATGTACTGGTACCACAGCCATCTCCACACGCTGACCGCCCAGCAGACGTACGCCGGACTTGCCGGCCTTCTCGAAATCGGCCGTCCCGACGGTGATCTGCCGATCGTCACCGAGAACGACCTCCCGATCCGGGACATGGCGTTGCAGTACAACTTCGTCTTCGACAGAAAAGGGAGCGGCACCCAACTGAACGATCCCAACTGGCCGCAGTACGTCAGTACCCTCGAACCTCCGACCGAGCAGCAACTGTCCGACGGCACCTATCGTCCGAGCCTTGCTCCGGTGAACTTCGCCGAGACGAGCGACGGCGCTCAGTACATGACCAACTGGTACACCGGGCCGCTGAGCCCGGACAATCACCGCGGTCAGAACCAGTTCATCCCGGGCAATCTGCAGGGCTTCAACAGCGACACCGTCGATGTGCCTGCCGACCCGTCGCTTCCCGACAACCAGCGCGACGTCCAGTTCACCGTCAACGGCGGATTCCAGCCCGAGCTGACCGCCAAACCGGGTCAGACCGAGATCTGGGTGCTGGCCAATATCAGCGACTTCGCCTATATGCCTTTGCAACTCACCGAAACCGCTACCGGAATCCATCCCGAGTTCGCACTCGTCGGGCAGGACGGCAACCCGTTCGGCGAGGTCCAACGTCCGGTCGATGGGGACGGCACGCGGCTGGTGATCCCGCCGGGGTCGCGCTATTCGATCGCAGTCACGATGCCCGAGGAAGGCGAGCTCATCCTCGAGATGCCTCCGCTCGAGGGTGCGAAGCCTGTGGTCAACGACGGCATCCTGTACACCAACAACGGGACCGACAATCCACCGGCGACGCTCGGTACAGTCACCGTCGACCCGTCGATCATCAGCTACGCCGACGGATTCTTCACCTTCCCGACCCAGAAGCTACTTCAGGTCACGCCCGAGGAGGGTGACGGTGTAACCGTCCCGTTCGAGCCAGGTCAGAAGCTCGACGCCTACACCTCGTTCGTCGACACCGCCGCCATGCCCGTCGATGTCACGCGCGAACTCGTCGTATCCGGAGGGTTCTCGAACGACAAGGCAAGCGCGAGCGACCCGAAGGCGTTCACCTACGAGTTCGCCGCCAACACCTTCCCCAACATTCCGCTGATCCAGCCCCGGCTCGACTCCGTCGAGGAATGGAAGATCACCAATCTCAACAACGACGAACATCCGATGCACATCCACGTCAACGACTTTCAGGTCACGGAGATCGTGGATCCGGTTGCGGGGACCGTGACGGGTGTGCAGCCATGGGGACAGGACAATGTCAACGTTCCGGCTCCCGTCACCGACGATCAAGAGAACGCGCTGGAGCCGGCATCGGTCACGCTTCGGACGAAGTTCACCGACTACACCGGAACCTTCGTCATCCACTGTCACCGTCTCAATCACGAGGACAACGGCTTGATGGCGCTGGTCAGCGTAATCCCGACAGTGTCGAGTTATGCTGTTGCACAGCCTGGTTCGGACGGGGTCGACGCAACGGTTCAGGTCTACGACGCGGCGGGGGGGGGGGGGGGGGGCG
>NZ_JBMDIX010000030.1:0-79913 GCF_057808915.1 Rhodococcus sp. FG69
GGGTGGGGACTTTCACCTGGCCACCAGCGGGGACTTCAACTTGGCCATTGACAATCCAGAGGCAGCACCACTGTCCGCCCGCACGATCTCCAATGAGCCTCACCGCCGCGCTCCGCGAGACGATCGGCGAACCGGTAGAGCCCTATGGTCGCTGCAAGATGCACCGGCACCTGCGCGGAGAGGGGCATAACGCGGCCGTCTGCACGGTCGAGCAAGTGATGAACGACGAGGGCATGTTTCGGCCTCGTCCGAGGCAGGTTGCACCGAACCCTGCCGCAAGGCGGCATGAATTTTACTCGGGCCCCTGAACTGCACGCGACAGTTTGGCCGTTGAACTCTCAGAGCGGAACCGGCACAGGCGCTACGACGTGGCGGTGCGAAGCTGTGCACACGCTGCGAGCAACATCTGACCCACTTCGCAAGCTCGGCACGTGCAGACTTCGACGGAGTATCAGAAGGTGGCACGCAACGCGCCGGCCACGGCAGCGACGAAGAATGCGAACACCATTGACGCAACGAACCTACCGACACGAAGCACACCTCCGGCGACGAGTCCCGTTGCCCGCAGAGGAGCGAACCGCCACCCAGTCTCGTATTTGCCCGCGCGCCACAGCGCTCTTCCGACGATCAAGCACATGGCAACAAGTGCGATGACGATTGTTCACCTCCTACTTGCTAGCTTCGCTCGTTTGTCAGGCATTGCTGCGCCCGCCCGCTTCATCGGCCTGGGCGAACTCATCAATCGATGGCTCTGCAGTCGCACTCGATGCGGAATCGCTATGGCCCCTGTAGCTCTCCTCCGTACTAGCTGGGCCGTAAACGCCATCCTCTGCAGCCGCACCGATATCGGGGCTTGCGGTCGCACGTGACGCCATTGTCGATTTGACCAACCGCGTCGCTTCGGGCACTGAAAGATCCACCAAGGCCGCGATGCTGGCGTATGTTTCACCGCGTTTCTTGAGCTCGGCCAGTGCTCTTGCGCGTCTCTCATACGCCTCATCGAGTTTGGTTTCCGCGTCCCGCCGCAACCGCTCGATCCTCGCAGTCACATCGTCGTTGATTTTTTGTTCGTCGCGGGTCGCATCGAAATACGAAATCAAATCCTGCTCCTGATCCTTCATGCGCAACTGTGCGTCCGACAATCGCTGCGCATTCGCCCGCCGAGCCCGTTCCCGAGCGCTGACCGGTCCACCGTTTAAGGGAGTCATGCGGGACAGGCTACCGCCGACATGCCGGTCGAAGAAAGAGTGTCACGTGCCCAGACGCGCCTTGATTCAACTGTCCTGCTACAGCTTTCGTCCCTCAAGGTCCATATACGTTCTGATTCGTCCGAAATCCAGATACTATCGACTTCAGATTTCCTGTAACCGTCTGCGAAATAACAAAGTAAACGCCACACACCTCTTGCACTATTAGTGTCCATGGGCGGAATCTGCGTACTATCGCGACTGTGCCGCGCGATTCAGAAACAGAATGCGAGCGAGATCGGCCCGTGAGATCTCGTCGCACACGGGCTCGCGGGCGGCGATGCCCGCGATGATGACCGTTCACGCGCTGCACGCGGGCGACGGCTACACCTACCTCACCCGCGAAGTCGCCAGCGCAGACATTCGCCTCGAACGCGGCCAAGACCTCACCGACTACTACGCCGCCGAAGGCACCGAACCGGGCACTTGGGGAGGGCGAGCCGCGGCCGAACTCGGCGTATCCGGGTACGTCCGCGAGGACCAGATGAAAGCCCTGTTCGGCGAGGGCCTGCACCCCGAAGCCCAGGCGCTGATCGAGGCCGCCATCCTCGACGGTACGACGGCGAACGCGGCTATCGAGAGCGTGCGGCTGGGCCGCAAGTTCGCGAGCTTCCGCAACGAGGTGCCACTGATGAAGCGCATCCGCGCCGAGATCGACAAGGAGCGCGCCGCCGGCGGAAAGTCGCTCACCGCCGAGCAGTGCCAGCAAATCCGTTACCGCGTCGGAGCCGACGAGTTCCACCGCGAAGTCGGTCGATCACCGGCCAGCGAAGCCGAGCTCGTCCGCTACATCGCCTCGCAGCAGCGCCGCGAACGCCAACCCGTCGCCGGCTACGACTGCGTGTTCACTCCACAGAAATCTGTGTCGGTTCTCTGGGGCCTAGGCGACGACGACATCCGTGTCGCGGTCGAGCGTGCACACAGCGCCGCGGTGAGCGATGCCATCGGCTGGGTCGAGGACAACGCCTCCTACACCCGCGTCGGCAAAGCCGGTGTCGGACAGATCGAATCGACCGGCCTGATGTACACCCGGTTCGATCACCGCGACAACCGCAACGGTGACCCGAACCTGCACACCCACGTCGCGATCTCCACCAAAGTGCAAGGCATCGACGGCAAATGGCGCAGCCTCGACGGCCGCGTGCTGCACAAGCTCGCCGTCGCCGCATCCGAGCGCTACAACACCCTCATCGAGGAGTACGTCACCCGCGAACTCGGCACCGTGTTCGCCGACCGACCCGGCACCGGAATCAACAAACGCGCCGTCCGCGAAATCGAGGGCATCCCCACCGCACTGCTCAGCGAGTTCTCCCGCCGCGACGCCATCGAGTCACGCCTGGAAAAGCTCGTGTCGGACTACCGCAAGACCCACGGCAAAGACCCCTCGACCGCAGTGCAGATGCGCCTCGCCGACCAAGCGACCCTGGAGACCCGCAAAGAGAAAGCACCACCGAAATCGCTCGGTGCCCAACGCGCGGAATGGCGCGAACGTGCACTCGACGGCGTCGGCCGACGGGCCCTGAACTCCGCCTTGAAGACGAGCACCGGGAACACGATCACCGTCACCGATGCCGCCTCGATCGACCACCGCGAGATCGCCCGCACCGCTGTCGCACGTATCGCACAGCGACGCTCGAGCTGGAATCGCTGGCACATCCAAGCCGAAGTCCAACGACAACTGCGGCCGCTGGTGTTCGCGACCGCGGCCGAGCGTGACGCGGTCGCCGAGAAGGTCACCGAAGCCGCCCTCGGCGCGGAGTCCATCCGGTTGACTCACCAGGTCGACGCGACACCGAAGGCGCTGCAGCGCAGTGACGGGGCGTCGATTCTGACCGTGCACGGCAACGAGACCTACACCAGCGCAGCGATCCTCGCCGCCGAACACCGCCTCGTCGGTGCCGCCCACACCCCGACCGCAGTGATGGCACCTGCCCACGCCTACGCCGCCGCCCTCGCCGCGCACACCCAACGAAAAGGGTGGGACCTCGGCGCGGACAAGAAGGAACTTGTCGAGCATTTCCTGTTCTCCGGTGCGCTCCTGGCTGCCGGTGTCGGTCCGGCCGGCACCGGCAAGACCACCGCCATGCGGGTGGTCGTTGATGCCTGGCGCAGCACCGGATACGACGTGATCGCCCTCGGGCCGTCCGCGAAAGCCGCCGGCGTCCTCGGCGAGGAACTCGGTGTCACCGGCCGCACCATCGCCGACGTCCTCACCCGCTACGAGAACGAACTCGACACCGGCATCAGCCCGGGGTCGATGATCCTCGTCGACGAAGCAGGCATGGCCTCGACACACGATCTGGACCGGTTGACCTACATCGCCGCCGAGCACGGCGCAGTGGTCCGACTGCTCGGTGACCCTCAGCAGCTCGCCGCCGTCGATACGGGCGGTGCACTGCGGCTGGTCGCCCGGTCGAGCGCGGCACCGGAACTGGTCGACGTTCATCGCTTCCGCGACAAGGAAGAGGCCGAGATCTCGCTGCGACTGCGTGACGGTGATACCTCCGTCGCCGCCTGGTACGCCGCGAAAGACCGCGTGCAGCACGGCATGGCCGACGACCTCGCCGAGAAGGTCTTCACCGCCTGGGCGAAGACCTCGGACACCGACACGACGTCGCTGATGATCGCCAGCAGCAACCACGCCGTCCGAGACCTCAACGACCGGGCCCGCACCGAACGACTCGCCAAGGGACTGGTCAAGAAGGGCGGCAACGACCTGTCCGACGGACTGCGCGCCAGCGCAGGGGACCGCATCGTCACCCGCCGCAACGACACCAGCCTGCGAGTCACCGGCACACGTGGGGAACGAGTCCGCAACGGCGACCTGTGGACGGTCAAGACCGCACACCGCGACGGATCGCTGACCGTGCGCCACCTCGAACACGGCGGACGCATCCGCCTGCCGGCCGACTACGTCAAAGAGCACTGCGAGCTCGGCTACGCCGCCACCATCCACCGCTCCCAAGGCATGACCGTCGACCAGGTCCACGTCCTCGTCGACGACACCATGAACCGGCAAGCCCTCTACGTCGCACTTACACGCGGCCGCGACGGAAACCAGCTCTACGTGCCCATCGAC
Source organism: Rhodococcus sp. FG69 (assembly GCF_057808915.1). Lineage (NCBI taxonomy): Bacteria > Bacillati > Actinomycetota > Actinomycetes > Mycobacteriales > Nocardiaceae > Rhodococcus > Rhodococcus sp. FG69. The sequence continues at coordinate 4,327 of NZ_JBMDIX010000030.1, forward strand.
CGGATCGTCGACCCGCACCTGATCCACGTGCACCCGGACAAGAAGATCGCCGACGAAGTCGTGCGGACCATCATCGGCCGCGACGGCTCGGACGTCTCGGCGACCGAACAGCAACGCGACGCCGCCGTCGCGCACCGCAAGCTCGACTACAACGTGGGCGGATACGAGTACGCGGGCGAACTCATCGACGCGCACCGCATCGAAGCGATTGTCCGCGAGAACATGGGCCCGGAGTTTGCGAACACGATGATCGCCGAAGCCGAATGGGACACCTTCGTCCACCAGTACCGCCGCGCCGAGCAGCTCGGCCTCGACGCCGCCCCCACCCTCGCCGCCGCACGCTCGGAGCGCGAACTCGCCAGCGCAGACTCCGTCTCCGCCGTGATGCACTGGCGACTCGAAAAGCACATCGAGAACGGTGCGGACGAGATGCGCGTGTGGGCGCAAAGCATCGAACCGACGCTGCGCACCCAGTTCGGTGAGCACGCCGACACGATCCTCGGCGACGACGGGGCGTGGCCCGACCTCGCCGCCCACCTACGCAATGCCGAACGCGCCGGCAAAGACCCCCACGCCGCGATCGTGGAACTGCGCCGCGGTGTCACCGACCCCGACCCGAGTGCAGCGGATCTACTCGACGACGCCGAACGCCGCTGGCCCCTCGGCCGAGAAGCACGCGACCACAGTGCCCCGAGTTGGGTCCTGCCGCCGATGCAGGACCGTGAGGGAATCGACCCCGAACTCGTCGCCTGGAGCTGCCGCCGATACACCGAGATCGCCGAACGCACCCGCGAGCTCGGACAGCACGCCGTCGACGAACAACCCGCCTGGACCCGCCACCTCGGCGAGGTTCCCGACTCCGGCGGTGCCCGACTGCGCTGGCAGATCACCGCCGGCCAAGTCGGGGCCTACCGAGAACAATTCGGCATCGACACCGACCGCACTCTCATCGGCGATCGACCCGAACACGGGGAAGCGGCTCGCGCGTGGGATCAAGTCAACGCCCGCATCAAGACGATCACCGCACCCGTGTTGGAGCCCGCACACGCACGCCCCGGACAGCAGTCGGCACCGACTCCACAACCTGCGACACCCGATCCGATCGTCGACACGGACCGGGCGCGCCGAGAGGCTGCAGAGCAACGCGCGGCAGAACAACGCCGCCTCGGCGAGCAACGCAAAGCCGAACGCCGCGAACAACTACGCCAGCAGCAAGCCCGACGACCCGGACCGACCCGCGGACCACGCATCTAGGACCGGGCATCCGCACCTTTGGTCCACCGCGACGTCGGGATACTCGAACCAGCGTGGGCAGAGCACCCGGTTCTTGCCCACACTGGTCGAGTGCTGGCGGGCGAGGATCCCGCCGACATTCTGCGAACCAGTTCTCCAAGGTCGGAAACTTCGTCGACGGTGCCTGCCGCTCGACGTGGTCGTCCCGATGGAACGCGCCGGGCGCGGTTGTAAGAAACGGCTCCTCGTAGACGGCCGCGATGGCGTGTATTCGATCGAGGACGTGGATCTGCGTTTGTCGGCGATACCGTACAGCTCGAAGGATGCGTTGATCGCGTCGGCGTTGGGTCCGTCCAACCACTAGACCTTCTTTACCAGTACCGGACTGTTCCGAAGTCTGCACCAGTGCAGGCGTTTTCGATACGGCAGCGAGATCGTTGGGGTCAGTATCGCCGCTATCGACCAGGACTGGGACTTCGACGACGATCTCGAACATTCCGCCGCTGCGGGAGGTCGACCTTCGGCAGGACATCGGCGTTCGGCAAGTATTCGAGATTCGAGGTGTCAGCCCAGCCCGCTCGACGTATGCGGGTGGGATTTAAGGGTCGGTGGGGCTCGTACTGTTCACGATGAGCGTGTGTGCGGCGGCGCAGACCTGGGCTGGATCGACGGTGAAGAAGTACATCCACTGACTGGACGGTGAGACTGAATTGTCAGGGTCGATCGGACGCGCGACCAGGGCGCAGTAGAACCGTTGGCCGATGACGGCGACGGCACCGATTCTTTCCGACGGCTGAACCAGATCGGCATGGCGTACCCCGTCGGTGGCGGAGAACAGTGCGCGGGGTGCATCGAGAGCCTCGATATACGGGTGTTCGAGGGCGAGTTGCTGCAGTTTGCGCGCCATGTCTGCGCTGCACAATTCCGGTTCGCGGAACGCGACGACGATCGTCAGAGTCTCGGTGGTAGTCATCGCGAAGTCGAGCAAATGGTCGGAGATGGACGTGAGGAGCGAGATCGACGTCGTGTCGGTGGCGCGGTCGTCGAGAATGTCCGTCAACGGTCTCGTCACAGGAGGGCGTGGCTGCACAGGAAAGGAGAAGGTCGGGGATGCATCGAGGGGGCCGGGACGGCCGAGATGAAACCCTTGCCCGTAGTCGGCACCCCACGCCAAGGCTTTGTCCTTCTGTCTCCCGGTTTCGATTCCTTCGGCGATGAGTGTCACCTCGAACCGGCTCGAGTATGCGAGCACGGCGAGCAAAGTGGCGAGCTTGTCGCCGGGGAGGTCGTCGTCGAGCAACGATCTGTCGAGTTTGATCACTTCCGGTGCCAGAAGGGGCAGAACCACCATCGAGTCGGGGTCGGCACCGACGTCGTCGAGAGCGATGATGATGCCGTCGCGTCGAAGTCGGTCGGCTGATCGGAGTAACCGCGCCGGATCTGTGAGCAGGGAGCGTTCAGCGAATTCCGCGACGGGCCGAACCTGCGACCCGCCTCCGCGCAACAGTTCGCTGAGGTGACGGGCCGAGGTCGATGACTTCTCGGAGGACATCGCTTCGGCTTCGATGTTGACGAACAACGTACGCGGCGCGTGGTCTGCAGGGGTGGACTGTGCCGCTGCGGCGACTGCCGACGCTATGCATCTACGGTCCAATTCCTCGGCCATCCCCATGGTCCGAGCGATATCGAAGATCTGTTCCGGCGAGGTGTCCGGAAACGCCGGCCACCGGGTGAGTGCCTCGTGCGCGACGACCAGCCCGGTCCTTGAGTCGACGATCGGCTGAAAGACTGAGATCAGTGAGCTGAAACGCTCATCGAAGTCATCGTCGACTCCCAACTTTCACCTCATATCCTCGATCCAAGTGCTGCACATGCACAAAGACTTCCGTTCCCTGCGCCGAGGGACGCGGGGGCGTTGCCTGGATACGGACTTTGCCACAGTGGTCATGTCGGCGACTGCGTTGCTTCCGACCCGCATTGCCGAAGAGTCTTTAGTAACGTGAAGCAGTCTGACGTGCCTCAGAATGTCGGACATGATCGGCGTTGCTTGTCGTCGACAGTCATTCGAAGGATGCGGAGCATCAGCAATGTCAGAGCACAGAGTGTTCGATCCGTCCGAGCGTGAACACGACTCGATCGTCCGTGGTCTGATCGACGATCCCGCCATCGGCGTCGTCGACACGACACCCGACCAGTTGGCCTCGCTTCGTGGGCTAATTCCTGCGATCGCCGGCGACCTCGCGGAAGAGCCACGGTGGGTGTACTACCCATGGCGGCGCTCACTGGTGCGGGTCCTCGGTCCAGGCGGCTTCGATCGGCTGCGACTGGACCGCAACAGAAACAAGATCACCACCGAAGAGCAAGCTCGGTTCAGAGGTCTGCGGGTGGGAATCGTCGGGCTGAGTGTCGGTCATGCCGTCGCACATACCCTCGCACTGGAGGGATTGTGCGGGGAGTTGCGTCTGGCCGACTTCGACGAGCTCGATCTGTCGAATCTCAACCGCGTCCCGACTTCGGTGCTCGATCTGGGCGTGAACAAGGCGGTCGTGGCGGCCAGACGAATTTCCGAGCTCGACCCCTATCTGAATGTGCAGGTCTTCGCGAACGGTGTGACGGCCGAGACGCTCGGTGGCTTTCTCGACGGACTCGATCTCGTCGTCGAGGAATGCGACTCGATCGACACCAAATTGCTGGTCCGCCACCACGCCCGCGCCCGAGGTATTCCTGTGGTGATGGAGACCAGCGACGGAGGCGTCCTCGATATCGAACGCTTCGATCTCGAACCCGACCGACCGGTGTTTCACGGACTGCTCGGCGAAATGGACACCGCGGATCTGGCCGACATGACCATCGAGCAGAAGAGCACAATTGCAGCGACGTTGCTCGAACCGAGCAAGCTGACCCCTCGAATGATTGCGTCGGTGCCGGAGATCGGGCGCACGCTCTCGACGTGGCCCCAGCTCGGCGGAGACGTCGCACTCGGGGGTGCCGCTGTAACCGCTGCCGTGAGGGCATTCGGCCGAGGCGAAGCACTCCCTTCAGGTCGGCGGCGGATCGATCTGGATGGGTTGGTACGCACCGGCCTCGACCCTGCCGCCGGTCCTGCAAACGTGTGAGCGGGCGCACCACCGGCGAGGAGCTCCGACAGATACTGTTTGTGGGGTTCGCCCAACCCTGATCCGAGGAATCATCCGATGAACGTGATCGACCAGTCGCCTCGTCGGCGCACGAACTTCTGGCGATCACGGCTCGACACCCGCACGGCCGCAGTCATCGCGAGCGCCACCGGTGCGGTGCCGCTGTTGGCCATTGCGCTGCTGTCACCGACATTCCTACGGCCGAACGCACTTCCGGTTCTCATCGCCGTGCTGACGTTCACCGCAGTCACCGTGCTTTTCGCCGCCAAGGTGGGGCGGTTGAGCGAACGCCAATTCGCGGTCCTGGGTTTCGGGGGTATGACCGGAGTCGCGATCAGTGCCTACCTGATCGCGGATCCGGCAGGAACGCGTGCGGTCACCTCGATGTTGGCCATCGTTCCGGCCATCGCCGCATCGAGCTCACCACCACGTGTGACTGCCGGCCTGTCCGCGGTCTCGGTGGTGATGGCCACTGCACTGTCGGTGATCAGTGTGGGGTCTTCCGGGTGGGCGGTGACTGCGGTCGCTATCGGTGCCGCCGTGACCACGGTGCTGGTGCCGGTCGCGCTTATCGGTGGCCTGCGCCGAACACTGTCGGTGGTCAACCGGAAACTGCAACAACTGGCCGACACGGATCCGCTGACCGGTCTAGTCAATCGACGCGGACTGCTGTCGAACGCCGGGATCCTGGTGCACGAGGCCTGCGAGCGAGGGAAACCGTTGTCTGCGCTCGTAGTCGACGTCGACTACTTCAAGGCCGTCAACGACACGGCCGGTCACACAGCCGGCGACCGAACGCTCGCCGCGGTTGCCGCTACCCTGGCGAATGCGGTGCGCGCGGTGGTCGGCGCATCGGATGCGGTGGTTGCCCGGACCGGCGGCGAAGAGTTCCTGATCCTTGCCACACACCGAGAGGATCACGAGCTCACGCGGCGGATACTCGACCGAGTCCGGTCCGACTGCACGGTGACCGTGAGTATCGGAACGGTGACTGTGGACGTGCGACCGGCCGCGTCCGATGACGGTGCGTCACACGCGACGGGCTTCGCTTCGACCGAATCGGGCGGTCTCGATCAGGTACTCGATGCAGTCGTCCGCGCCGCTGATGCCGCGCTCTACCGAGCCAAGACCGACGGCCGAGACCGCGCCTGCCACGCGGGGACCTTGACGATCAGCTGGCAGGGCTCCGTACAGGGTCGGCAACACGAAAATGGTCGAGGCCAGTGATGTAGCGAGCCGCTATGCCACGAACGGGACGTGCCGATCGTCCCCACACAGTGCGCGGACCTCGTCGACCATCGAGCGCCACACCTCGGGCTGCGCGGCCTGCGCGAGGGTAGTTCGGTCCCACCACATCATGACGGTCCGGTACTGCTCGCTCGGATATGCGGCAGCGGGGATGCCGTGGTCGATCCGCCCACCGGAACTCTCCCACAAACGCAGGACGTGATCGGCCGCGCTGGCGAACAGGTACCGGCTGCCGGTCAATTCGAGCGTCGGCAACGCTGTTCGAGCCAGGACATTCGACACCGTCCGCCCTGCGGCCCCCGCATCGACCCACGCGCTTTTCATTTCCACGATTCCGTGGGGAAGTCGAGACCGAAGCAGGTCGGTAACCGGTGCCAGTCCGGGCGAGTCCTTCCACTCGGTGAGGACATGGGATTGCTCGACCATCGCGTACGGCCCCTGGGCTCGAACGCCGCCGAGCATCTCTCCTGCCTCATCGCACACCACGTAGAACAGTGCTGTCGTTGCGCCGGAAGCCACTTCTTCCATGTCGAGAGCCGCGGTGACACCGTGGCGTGAATACGACTCCCACGCTCCTTCGACGTAGCGGGACCACAGTTCCGGGGAGCCCGACGGCGTCGCGGCTGTCAATGTCAGGGCTCCGTCCGCGCAGGGCGTCGACCGGTGGACGGAGTCCAGCCGTCTCCGCTGGGCACGGACAAGGCTCGTGCTGTCCGCCGGTGCGTTGCGTACAGAGCCAGGGCGGCCTGCGTACTCGATGATGCGTGCCGAGGGCGTGCTGGGGAGGATGGGGGTCGTCATCGATGAGCTCCTGAGGGGGTGTTGCCCGATAACCCTTCTAAGGCATGTCGCGCATGTGTTCGATCTGAAACAGCTGTCAAAGCCATTGTGCAACAAACAAGATTGCTGTCCGGTGTAACGCCATGAAACATACTTCTGGTCTGTTCGAGGAGGTTGAATGTGTTGTGTCACTAAGCCGTCAGCAAGGAAGCCGCAAGATTTATGACTTATCACATCGCCCGGATGTAGGAGGCCTCCGCGAGGACTTGTCGACAAGGTTCGGCCCACTCGCCGCCGCACCCGCAGTCAATCGGCGATGCTGCATTCGGCCCGGAACGTATGGCACGGCGGCCACGCTCGCTTCCGGTCAGGTGGAGGGAACCCAGGCACCCGCGTGGGCGTTGAAGGTCCATTCGATGCCCTCGAAGCTGACGGGGCTGTCGGGGTCGGCGGCGTCCAGTGGTTCGGCGAGGCCGGAGTCGATGGCCATGTCCATATCGTTGGCGGGGATGGTGCGCACTTCCTCGGCGGCAGTGACGTCGGCGACCGGTGCAGGCGGGGCCGGGGCCGGGGCCGGTTCGGGGCGGGCGTTGACGTCGGCGTCGACGAACTCCTCGATGCCGGCGAGCGTGGCCGGCGGCATTGGCCGGTGCGCGCATCGATCGTGGGTGCAGCTGTCGAAGTCCGAGATGTCACGGATACGTGTCATGAGCGGCCGGAACCACTGGGTATGCCAGGCGGTGAGGTCGTCCCGGTAGCCGTCACCGCGATAGTAGGCATCGGTCCACGCCGCCATCAGGGCGCTCAGTTCCTCGACGACGGGATCGTGGCGGTACCAGCACGGCGGAATCTTGGTGCCGAGCTCGTAGCGCCCGCGCAGCCAGGTGGTCCAGTCGATCAGCTCCGACCACAGCGCCCGCGCCTGCTCGGCGTCGAGGTAGCGCCAGGTGAACCGTGACGGCACCAGCTCATCCTGCTCGGCCCCCGGTGCGGTCACGACAGTGTCGTCCCGTCACTGACCTTGTCGAGCACCACCGCGCCGGACTCGGCCTCGGTACGAGGTGCGGTGCCCGACGCCACGATCTCGTCGAACACCTTCTGCGATTGCAGCACCGCGGCACGTGATGGTTTCTCGTCCCACACCGTCGGCAGGTGCACCAGGATCGGCGGCGCGGTCCGATAGATCAGCAGGCCTTGATCGGGGTCCATCTGACGGATCTGCGCCGGCGACATCACCGGTACTTCCCGCAGCGTCGGGCCGGACTGGGCGTTGCCGGAGGGCTGCCACTCGTATCGGTCGCCGAGCATCTTCGAGATCGCCTGCAGCTCGTCGCCTTTGAGGCCGGGAAGGATCAGCCGGGCGGGGGAGTTGTCGGCGAACATCTTGCCGGCGACCGCGCCCCAGCGGAGCTTGTTCTGCTCTTCGTTGTGGGCGTAGGCGTGGATGGTGATGCCGCGGCCGCCCGAGTCCGACATCAGATCCGGCAGGCCCGGGATCGGGGCGACGTTGTTGACTTCGTCGAGCTCGAATCGGATCGGGGGATCGAATCGGCCACCGGGTAGGGACTGCGAATGCCGGTCGGCGAGGTAGTGCACTTCGCTGGCCAGGGCCGCGATGAACGGTGCCGCAGAGTTGTCTTTGCCCTTCGACACCAGATACAGCGTGTCCGTGCCGGATCGAATGAACTCGTCGATGTCGAACGACTCGTGCATCGGTACGTCGACGGCCTCGAGCAGTGCGGGGGAGGCGAGCGGGGCGAGGAGTCGGCTGGCCGCGCCGATCATGTCGTCGGAGGAGTCCGATCCGGAGTCGAGGATCTGGCCGAGTTCGGCTTCCCAGCCGGGCATCGTCCGCATGAGGATCTCGCGTGGTTCGCGGCCTTTGCGCGAGTTCACCCACACGCGCAGCGTGGCCAGGTTCGCGCCGCTGATCGCGGCCGCGTGCAGGTAGCAGCGCAGCAGCACGACTGCTTTGTCTTCCCAGTAGCCGCCGTTCTTGGTGTCTCCCATCGGCATTGCCGACACCAGGCTCTGTGCGCGGCGGATCGCCACGTCCGGATCCTGGCAGCCGGAGAGGATCGACCAGCGGATCGGGTCGGGCCATCCGGTGATGTTGTCCGGATCGAAGATCGACACCCGCCCGAGCGCGGCGCGGTGCTCGTACGTCGCCGAGATCAGATCCACTTTCGTCGACGTCACGAGCAGGGTGCCAGGTGCGTCCATGCAGCGCTGATACGCCACGCGCCAGGTCTTACCCGAGCCGGTGACGCCCTCGACGAGCATGCAGTCGTTCTGCTTGATGTAGACGAACCTGTCGGGGTCGACCATGTTGCGGCCCAACGCGATCGCGACCTCGCTCGCGGCCAGTCTCGAGGCCCGCGTGCCCTTCAACGACGAACGGGTGGCGACGGCAGCGGTGCGGACACTCTTCTCGTCGATGCCTGCTCGGGCGAGCTCACGTCGGCCGGCGAATCCACGTTGCGCCTGATCGCGGTGGTGCTGCCAGTCGTCGATCTCGGAGTTGATCCACAGGGCTACAGCGGTATACAGCGCACCGAGCACCAGAATGCACACCCAGGTCACCCACGCCGGGCCCGGCTGCGCGGTTGCCGGCCACGCAGCCGCGGGGTCCGACGGGTTCGTGACCAATCCGCGGAAGATCGAGAACAGCTCACCGAGGCTGGTGGGCATCGCGATCACCTTGCCCGAGACCAGCGAGGAGACCATGCCGCCTCCGGCGACAGCGAACACGAGCCCCACGATTACAGCGGCACCGACCCACACTTCGGACGGAAAGAACGGATTGCTGGGCCTGCGGGGAGGGGATTGCATCGCACTCATCGAACTGTCCTGTCTTCGGTGGAAGGGACACGGCGGGAATAGCTTTCGAGCACGAGCAGCTCGGCGGCGAGGCCGACGGCGCAGTCCGCGTCGGCTACCGGGTCGAGCGCGGCGAGGTTGGCTCGTAGCTGCGTGATCCGGATGTACCGGGCCACCGCGGCGGCGTCGGTATCGGAGACCGGGGCCAGATGGGTGATCTCGTACCGCCCCTGGTCGGGGAGATAGGTCACGGTGGCCGGGCTGCGTCGACCACTGCGCTCGGTGATCGAGCGGGCGAGGTCGTGCGCGAGGCGGTGCGCGAGGTCCGGTGCCCATTGTCCGAGCAGCAGTGTCGAGTTCGGCAGCGGGTCGGGCCGAGTCGAGAGCACACGCACGTCGACCCCGGCTTCCGCAATCGCACGGCCATCGGGGCCGACGCTGCCCTGCCACTGGATCGGCAGGGCGACCTCGTCGACGGCGGCACGCAGGCAGCCCGGTGCCGGTATCCGCATCGGATCTCCGCCGAGATCGAGTGCCGGCGCGATCCGCGCTTTCCGGACGCCGACGCTGTAGACCGGGATGGCGGCGAGGGCGCAAGCGATCTCGCCGGGGGTACCGGACACACAGACCTCGTCGTCCCCGTCGACAGCGATGGTGACGGTGATGTCGGCGCGGCGGGCCGCAAAGGTAGCGATGACGGCGAATCGTGCTGCGGCGGAGGCCGATGCGAACCGGCCCCCGGTCGAGCTGGTGTCGTCGGCGTACCCGATTGGCGCCGGCGAGCTCACGCGCACGTCGATGGTGCGGGATCGCCGGGCCGCTGGCGAGGAGGTGTTCATGCTGGCTTGACTCCTTTGACGGCGGCGTCGGTGTCGGTGAGGGCGATCTCCTGCGGGGAGCGAACGTGTTCCATCAGGATCGGATCGGACGAGCCAATCTTGACCAGGCATTCGCCCTGGCCCAGGCCCATGATGATGTCGACCGATCCGGGCGGCAGGTGATACATCTCCGCTGTCTCGCGGGCATCGTCGAAGCGTTCCTGCGCGAACAGGAACACGATTCCCGCCTCCTGCATCAGGGCACGCGCGGGGGAGTCGTGGGACATGTCCGAGGGGTGATGAAACGCCGAGACGGTCGACAGACCCAGTCCGCGAGAGAGTTTCATGTTCGACCGGAACACCGCGCCGGTCGATCCTTCGGCGACGTGCCAGCCTTCCTCGACGATGAGAATGGTCTGCTTGGACACCGACGAACGCGCCGCGAGCAGGTTCGCCAACCAGGTGTTGATCACGGTCATCACCACCCGCAGCGCAGGCCCTTCGGTCGGCAACGCGGAGACGTCGAAATGCGCGAACGGATGCTCGAGCGCGGCCCGGACCTCCGGGGAGGTTTCCGCGTCGACGAGGCCCTTCAGATCCCGGTCGACCAGACGCAGCAGGGCCAAGCCCGGCTCGTAACCCCATTCGAGCGAGCGCTCGGACCAGCGGTCACCGAAATACGTGCCGTCGTCGGTGGACGGCTCGACGAGGCGGCGCGCGAGATCCTTGAGCACCGGTGCACGACCGGTCGCGGCAGCGTCGGCGTTGACCAGCTCCAACGCTCGGCCGACGGCGCTCTTCTCCGGTGTGGTCAGCGGGCGTTCCATCGTGTCGGCGAGGACGGCGAGCACGAGGGCTTCCTGACCGGCCGGGGTGACACCGTCCAGGCCCCCGGCGTGTTCACCGCCGGTGGTGATCGCCGGGTCGAGCAGGTTCAGTCGCGCCCCGCCGCCACCGGTTTTGAACCGGACCGATTCCACCTCGAGGGTGCGGGCGAAGATGGAGTACTCGCCTTCGCTGCCCTGGCGTTTCTTGTCGATGACCACTACCTGTCGGCCGAAGATGATCTGCCGCCACAAAAACGCGGTCTTGATCATCGAGGACTTGCCCTTGCCGATGTCTCCGACCACGCAGACGTTGATATTGGAGATGTCGGTGCCGTAGAGCTCGAACGGATCGGTGATCACCAGGTCCTGGGAAATCCGGTTCAGGCCGGTCACCGCTCCCTGGTGGCGGGCACTGCGGCGGCTGATGGCCAGATTCAGCGCTTCGGACTGCCTGGTCGTACTCCACGCGCCTTCGGTGCGGGGTTCGTACCAGCCGTAGCGGTCGAGGAGCGTGAACCGCCGAGGCGGCTTACGGCGGGCAATCCGCTTGGGGATCGCCTCCGCGGCCTCGAGGACGGCGGCGGAGTCGCCGAGCAGGCGGGGGCGCGGCGATCGGGCCGGCTGCCCGGTCGCGGCCGGTCGGGTGGACGGACGACGGGTGGTGTGTTGCGGCATCGAAATCTCCTGGGCTACGTGGTGTAGCGCGTCACGGCGAGACCGCGAGCGAAGGGCAGGGTGGTGAACAGGGCGACGTCGTGCATGTCGTCCTGCCAGGTGATGGTTTTGATTCCTGACTCGTCGGCGGCTTCCTCCACGCGCGTGCACGCCTGCTCGAGGTCGTCTTCGTCGCGTCCGGTGACCGCGATCGACAGGGAGTAGATGGTGCCGTGATGGCCCGAGCCCGGCATCAGATCGGTGCGTCGACGCCCGGACGCGGTGGCCATCACTTCGGCCGAGCCGTCGCCGGTGATGCCTTTGCGTGCTGCGCTTTCCTGCGCCGCCTTGTCCTGGGTGAAGTCCTGACTGGCCGCTTCCCGGGCGACGGCGTCGGGCACGAAATCGACTCGGACACTGACTGTTCGGATCGTCGGTGAGGGCGGGTTCTCGTCGTCGCCGATGTCGGGGGCGACCCCGGTCAGCAGCGGTGCGAGCCACAACGGGCCCAGCGGAATGGGTTCGATGCTCGCCGGCGGGAGGAACCCGACACGGGTGTGCCAGCGTCCGGATACCACCACCGAGTCGTGGCCACCGACGTAGGAGGGCCAGCAGTTCGACCACCGCGCCCCTTGGTGACGATCGAGTGGGTTCGACGGGTCGACGAAGGCGCGGATCAACGCACAGGTGCGCTGCTCACCGAGGACCTGGACGCGGCCCATGCCGGCGGCGACGAGTTTGCTCACCGCGCGCATCGTCTCGTCGCGGATCACTTGGGCGACACCGCCTTCGAATCGGGCACCTTTCCCGCCCGCCGCCCGCGCGGCCGCGTCCTCGAAGTGGTCGGTCTGGGGGAATTTGAGCACCACGTACGCCCGGTGCTCTTCCGAGTGCGGCCGGATGGTGTCGATGAGGTCGCCGTAGGACTCCACCGGTGCCCGCAGACGCATGTCGCCGAGCTTCTCGATCTCCCGCTCGACCCAGTCCTCGTGCATGGTCAGATCCGCGGGAATGGAGCGGTGGATCAACTGCGTTCCGCGGATGAGCGAGGTCTTGCGGGCCATCGAGGCGCTGAACAGACCGAACTTCTCCGATGTCGTCGCCCAGGCCGCGTCGGTGCGCAGCCCGCCGGCCAGGCCCTGCACGGACAGTACGACCGTGTAGTAGGCCCGCTCGCCGGGGTTCGCGGTGCGGACGATGAACATCTCGTCCAGGCCGGTGCCCGCGACGTCGAGCGGTGCGGTCCGCCCGAGCGGGACCGGGTACTCCCAGCCGGGGTCGAGATCGGTGATCCCGTAGGCGGGGTCGTCGGCGTTGCGGTAGACGTGCTCCCCGCGCCGCATCCGCGACCAGTTCCGCAGTCGGTGCATCTGCCGCGCCGCCAGGGAGGTGTCGCCGAATTCGTACGTCGAGGCGAACACCCCGACGTAGAACACGGCCACGAGCCCGACGGTCATCGCGCCGCCACCGGCCGCGAAGTAGTACACGACGCCGATGATCAGGGCAGCGGTCCAGGTGATGAGCACCGGTGCCGAGATCCCGGTCATGCCGCGGCGGGCGATCTCACCGCCCAGGATGGAGGTTCTCTGCTCGCTGTCGTGCTCGACGGTCTCGGTCGACATCGCTTACCTGCCTTCGGCTTCGGACGGTGCGGACTCGGCACTGGATTTGGCTTTGTTCATTGCCGCTGCTGCGGACTGAGCGGCGATCGGCACCGCTGCTGCCCCGGCCGAGGCGACCGTCGCGGCCGATCCCGTCGCGAGCTTTCCGCCGAGTCGGCCGGCCATTCCCATGGTCGAGCGCTTCGGTGTCGACGTCCCGCCCTTGTCGGTGCCGCCGCTGTGGGCGGTCCCGGTGGTGTGGCCTGGGGTGGAGTTGGTCGACGGCGTCGAGTGCGTGGATCGGGTGGCCTTGTCGACGCCGTCGCCGGAGCGGGTCGAGCGCGGTGTGACGGTCGACCCGCCTCCGCCGCCGCCGCCTCCGCCTCCGCCTCCGCCGCTGCGGCTGCGGAACAGGGCCGAGCTGCCCACGCCTCCGATGACACCACCGGCGACGGAGCCACCGCCGCCGAATCCTTCGGAGTCGGCTTTGGTCGGCAGGATCGGTGCCCACTTGAGCATCGCCCACGGTGCCAGGCCGACGACGACCATCGAGGCACCGACGAGCACGAGAGCGCCGAGCGAGGTCAGGTCGCCCGAGCCGCCGCCGCCCGAGAGCAGAGCGTTGTTGGCCCCGGCGAGCACGATCGCGATGAGCAGGAACAGCATCGGCTTGCTGAGCACGATGCCGACGAACGTGAACAGTGGCCGCAGCGCTTTGGTCCGCCACGTCGGGTGCACCCACATGCCGTAGCCGATTCCGGCGACGCACGCGGTCAGCGGAAGCCCGATCTGGTGCATGAGCAGACCCAGGTAGACCGACATCGCGCCGAGCAGCAGGATGCCGAAGAAGACCAGGCCGACGATCGAGCCGCCGACGACGGTGTCCTTGTTCAGCGTGCCCATCGTGGCGTAGATGTTTTCCACCATCTCGGTGATCGTGGAGCCGCTGAAACTGGCGATGCCCTCGGTGAGCACTGTCGCGAACTCGATCAGCAGTTGAGCCAGGGCCAGGGAGAACAGCATCATCACCACCCCGGCGGGCATGTAGCCGAAGACGTTGGCCACCAGCTCCGACGGCGAGCCCTTGTGCCGTGATCGCATGATCGCCAGCAGTACCGCGAGCGACATGACCATGATTCCCAGACCCGTCGATGCGGCGTAGTAGGTCACGAACCACTGCTGGGTGGGATCGAAGTCGCCGGTCGAGGTCAACCCACGCAGCACGGCATCGGTGAGTGAGAGTGCCCCGCTCTTGGTGGCGTTGACCCAGTCGTCGATGACGGTGGTCGGGTCGGTGACGAAGTCGACGACGTCGTTCGCTGCCCCCGAGATCCAGGAGAATGCCTGCAGGTAGGCCTTGCCGAGCTTGTACTGAGGGGTGGCGGCGATGACCTTGCCGAGGGTGTCGTCCAGGCGTTCGGTGAACGAGGTGTTCTTGTCGATCCAGTTCGCGGTGCCGGCGAACAATCGTCCGATCGACAGGTTCCAGTCCTGGCAGCGGCTGGCATCTGCCCGTTCGGCTTTCGAGCAGTCGACGAAGAACGCGTGCATGCAGTACTGGTCGCCCGAACCCTGCGAGCACGGGTCCGACCAGGCGGCGTCGGGCACCTTGTCGGCACCGGGCAGCGCCTTGATCGCGGTGAGCGAGTCCGCGTCCGGGCTCTGCGCCCAGGCGAAGCCCCATGTGCCCCATTCCTTGGTGCCCCACCGGGCGAGGTCGGCGGCGCAGGTTCCGGTCGGTGGGTGAAAGCTGGTGTCTCCGGCCGGAAACACCGTCGGCAGAGCGTCGGCGGGTGGTTCGGTCCCGTCGGCGACGGCCTGACGGGTGATCTCGGCCGTGGCCTGGGCCTGCGGGTCGGAGCCGACCGCGCTCGCACCGCCGAGCATGACGGCTTTGTTCTCGTCCGATGCGGTCCAGTACAGGAGCCGGTTTTCGTTCGTGAGTGCTTGGGAGATATAGGTTCCCAGGTCGCCGCCGTGGTCTGCGCAGTTGCCCGTGAACCAGGGCCCGCTCCGAAATTCCTCGGTGCCGCCGATGAATTTCTTGAGATCGTCCGGGAAGTGCGCGGGCAGCCTCGATGCCGGTTGTTGGGCGGTGACCGCCCCCGGTGCGGGGGCGGGAACGGCGGAAGGCTGGGCGAGCGCAACAGCGGGTGATCCGAACAGTGCCACCAGTGCGGCGGTGACCGCGATGAGAACGAGACGGCGAATCATGTTCTCTCCTAGTCGATGTAGAAGGTGTAGTACCCGGCGGTCAGTTGACCGCCGAGCGCGGAATCAGCGGCCGGGTAGGACGCGTCTTCCGGTCGCGGGCCCTGGCGGTAGGACCAGTCCTTGGCCTTCCAGTCCCCGTCCTGCCAGACCAACGAGATGTCGGTGGTCGCCCACAGAGTGCTCACGGCGACGGTGCCGGTGTTGTTGATGTCGGACTGGGTGGTGGTCATCGACCACACCGAGATCTGCGCGGCGTCGGGGCTGAACGAGGACACGTGCACCGCGGCCGGCAGGGTGTTCATCACGTCGCTGCTCTCGTCGCGGTTGCTGCCGAGTTCGATCTCGCGGGCCAGTTCGGCACCGGGGTCGGCGGCGATCATCGTCGGGCGGACATCGTTCATGTCGATGCGGCCCTGGCTGGCCTGATCGAACGCTTGGAGCACGTTCACCGCGGCCGTCGATGCGCCTTGGGTGTCGCGGGTGTAGCCGCTGGGGACACCGTTGTTGACGGTTGTGGGCCCGTGTACTGCGCGGATGGCATCGGAGCCACCGCCGCCGGAGTTGTCGGTGCTGCCCGACAGACCGACCACGATCACCGAGACGACGGCGAGGATCGCCAGGGCGACGGCCCCGAGAATGATCCAGCGTTTGGATCCGGACTTGCTGTCGGTCTGTCGATCACCGCCGACGTTCTCGGTGTTGGGGGAGCTGGGGGGTTCGGAGCCGACGTTGCGGTAGTCGATGGCCATGATGGGTAACTCGTTTCTGCGGACGGTGCCCGCGTCGGGGAGGCGTAAGAGTGGTGGTCAGAGCCGGGATCGGCTATGCGCCGGGCTGGACGAGGAGCAAGACTGCGCCGACGATCGGCGAGACAGCGGCCACTCCGCCCAAGATGATGAGGGAGAGCTTGAGATCCTCGCCCGCTTCGCTCAGATCGCTGGACATGCCGCGCTTGCGGGCTTTCTTGGAGGCAAGGAACGAGGTGAGCACCCACAGGCCCGCGAGGGCGATGCTGGCTCCCCAGATCGCCGCGAGCAGGCGCTTCCATGTCTGGTTCAGGGCGGGGCCGAACAAGCTGATGTCCGGGTTGACCCCGTCGTACGGGTTGACGGTCTGGGCGGCGGCGACTCCGCCGGCCAGGACGGTCAGCGCGGCGGTGAGGGCGAGGACGCCGAGGATCCGGCGTGCTCGGTGCTCGGTGCGGGTCGCGGGTGTGGTGACGGATTCTGTGTCCATCGGGGGTTCCTTTCCGAAACGGGTTGTTCTGCAGTGCCAGTGGATGTACGAGGTGGGGCTACTTGTCTTGAATGCGGCTCACCTCCCAGCCGTCGGAGCCGCGCCGCAGGATCATCGCGACGACCCGTTCGCTCACCGGTGCCCCGTCGATGGTTTGGGTGACGCGGTAGGAGCGGTAGGCCGTCGAATCGGTCTGTGGGGGAACGGGTTCGTCGTCGGCGACGAGATCGGGGGTCAGGACCGCGCCGCGCGCGGCCCAGGCCAGCCACTGCGCGCCGGGGCTCGATTGCGCTGTGGTGGAGGTGATCTCACGTGCGTACTCGGAGGTGAGGAGCGGTGCGGTGCGGGCGGCGGCATCGTTGGGTCCGGCGTCGACGGCGGTGTTCCAGGTGAACCAGACCGCCAACGCCGCGGTGGCCACCGAGTCCGGATCCTGCCGGTCCACCCCTGCCGCGATGTCGGGCAGCGCGGTCGCGGCCGGCGGCGGGGTCCGGGTGGGATCGCTGCCGCTCGGCGGGGGCGTACCCGGGGTCCACTGCTGCGCCGGGATCGACGGGGCATCGGCACCGCCGGTCTCCTGGCCACCGCACGCGGTGAGAACCGTTGCAGTGATGAGGATTACGGCGAACGCGGTGCGGGTGGTTCTCATCCGAATCTCCGTGCTGTCAGGCCGCTCGCGGGCGGGGTCCAGTCCGATACCTTCACGACGTCGCCGGACTCCGGTGCCTCGACGACCTTGTTTGCGCCGAGCCAGATGAAGATGTGGCCCGAGTGGGGTTGGATGATGTCGCCGGGAGCGAGCTCGCCGGGGGTGGCGATCACGCGGCCGCGGCTGTCGGCGATCTGCGCCGAGTCCTGGTGGGGGAGCACGATCGCGCCGCCGGAGGCTTGCGCGACGGCGTAGAGGACCAGTCCGGAGCAGTCGAAGCCGACCTTGTCGAAGTCGCCGATCATGTCTGCGCGGCCGCCGCCGTCGCTGACCCCGCGAGTGGGGCCGTTGCGGTCGCCTCCGCCCCAGGCGTAGGTGGTGCCGAGCCAGCGCATCGCGGCCGCGACGACGTTCTGACCGAACGGGCCACCGGGGACGATGCCCGGTGTGGCCTGGGGGACGGCGACGGAGAACGCTTCTGCTGCGCGGCGGGGAATCTTCGCGACGTAGTCGAGGGTTTCGGCGTTCTGGCACACCCGGCCCTGCGAGAGGGTCGCACCGGGCCCGCAGTTGTACATCGACAGGTACAGCTCGGTCAGGTCGCCGCTGACCTTGCCGGCGGCGAGCGAGTCCTTGGCGATGCCCGCCAGCTCGCAGTCGTAGGCGGCTTGGCTCATCACCGCGTCGGCGATGCTGCGGGTGTCCTTGCGTCCGTCTCCGTCGCCGTCGACGCCTTTCGCCGCCCACGTGGCGGGCATGAACTGCGCAGGCCCGTCCGCGCCCGATCCTGCGTTGTGGGCGTTGACATCGAACCCGCCCTCTTGTTCGAGCTGCGCGGCCACGACCGGGGCGGTGACTTCGGGGCACACGGTGCCGGCCTTGACGATCCACGGCTCGAAGTCCGCCGGCACCGACCCCGGTCGCAGTCCGGTCGAGCCGGCCGGGACACCGCATCCGGGTTTGATCGCGGCAGCGAGCTTGACCGATCGACTCGATACAGCGCTGGTGCTGGTGGTCGGGGTCGCGGCGGAGGTTCCGGCCGGTCCCGCCGCGAGAACGTCCACGCTCGGGGTCGGTGCGGTGGCACCGGCGGCGGCGAGCCAGGCAACGGGATCGACCGGACTCGATCCGGATGCGAGGCGCGTGCCGGGCCAGACCTCGAAATGCAGATGCGGCCCGGTGGATTGACCGGCGTTGCCGACACCGCCGATCGGATCACCGGCCTTGACGGTCTGGCCCGCGGTCACCCCGACGCCGTCGTCGTTCATGTGGCCGTAGACCGTCGAGAGCGACTGTCCGTCGACGGTGGTGTCGATGATGATCCAGTTGCCGAACCCGCTGGCGTGTTCGGCCTTGACGACCGTGCCGTCGGTGGCCGCATAGATCGGGGTCCCGATCGGGGCGGAATAGTCCTGGCCCTGGTGTCCTTCCGCTTCGCCGGTCACCGGATTGGTGCGGGCACCGAAACCGCTCGTGGCCTGATATGTGCCTTCACGCAGCGGCATCACCACTGTTCCCGAGTGCGGGGCCACCGCCGCCGCGCCGGCCTGCAGGCACGTGCCTTCGTCGACCGGCGGTGTGCGGTCACCGGAGAGGACCCCGAACATGCCGATCGCAGCGACGGCGGCGATCAGCAGCAGGCTCAGTGCGCCCGCACTGCCCCTGCTGCCCTGCTGTGATGCTGCCATCGGTGCATGTCCTCACGAATCGAAAGAATGATCAGTGCCCGCCCGGACACCTGTGGTGGTACGTGTAGTTCGGTTGTGGTGCTGTAGTTTTCGGTTGCTCTGCGTCATGCCCGCACGGCTGCAGAGCCTGCTCGGCGGCTGGTCAGCCCCCGATCTTCTGGGTGAAGAAGTCGATGAGCCATTGCAGGGCGCTGCGGCCGGTGGAGTCGACCGTGAAGTCGCCGTAGGACTGATGCGCACCGGAGGCGAAGAACGTCGCGGCGTCGATACCAGCACCGACCAGCTCGGCCGCGTCCCCTGCGCCCGGTGAGGAGGCCAGTGAGACGAGACTGCCTGCCAGACCGGCGAAGTCGCCGCTGGAGGCTTGCTGGCCGATCGCCGCGGACTGTCCGGTGACCTGGGTCTGAGCGCCGAGCTGGTCGGGGCTGGTCTTGGAGGATCCGGTGAGCACTCCGACCGCAACCGAGGCGAGGTCGAGCCCGATGGGCAGCAGCTCGGCGGCGGCCGCGAGGTTGCCGGTTTCGAGGATCTTCCACGCGACTTCCTGGATCGCGCCGACATCGTTGGCCAGGCGGATCACGTCGACGTTGCCGAGCAAGCTCAGCACCAGGGAGGCAATCTGCGCCGAACCGCTGGGGTCGGGGATCATCGCCACCAATGCCGAGAGGGTGTGCAGGTCCACTCCCGCAGCCATTTTCACGATCGGCGCGAACTGGTTGTTCAGGTCTCCGGCGATCTTGTGCGATCCCGCGACGTCGAGAGCGGCGACCTTCTGCGGCAGCGCGATCAGGTTGTCGACGATGCCTTGGTAGTCTAGGCTCGTGAAGCCGGTCGCGACGTTGACGACCTGGTTGACCACCGTCTTCGGCTTGAGCAGTGAGAGCACCTGCGTTGCCGAGGTCAGCGCATCCGGGGACACGGACTGCAACGGTGCGACCTGCCCGGTGAGCGTTGCGGCCGTATCGGTCAGCCCTGCGGTGGTGCCGGTGCCGCCCAGCACCGACGAGGCGGTGTCGGCGATCGAGGTCGCGGTGCTGAGGACTGCGGGAATGTCGATCTGATCGAGTGCGTCGAGAACCGTGGAGGTCTTCGCTTCCGGCGATCCTTCCGGTGCGGTGTCGATAGTCGAGCGGATGCCGGGGTTCGCGGCGATCACCGACTGAACATCGGCGACCGGTTCGAGGGTGTTGAGCAGCGCTGTCGCCGAGGCCCCGACGCTGGCGACCTGAGACTGCGTGCGGTTGGTTCCCACCGAGTCGGGCAGGGTGGCCACCCGCTCCTCGAGAGTCGATGCGGTGTGCGCGGCACCGGCCAGATCGACGCGGGAGAAGTCCGAGACCAGCGACGACGAGAAATCGCTGGCCTCTCCCGACTGCGCCGGTGTCGTGCCCGGTTGCGTTCCGGCACCGGTGACGCCGCCCTGCGCGGACGTCGACGGCACTGCGGTACTCGACGCTGCTGCGCTTGATCCGGATCCGGTCTGTCCGCCGGTGGTGGCCGGGTCGACGGGCTTGTTCGCCAGCACCTTGCCCAGGCCCGCGAGCAGACCGTCCTTGCCGGCGTTCGTCGAGCAGTACAGGTCCGTGGGATTGCAGAGCTGCTTGACCACCGGGGCGAGAGAGCCGAAGCCTTCCGGCCGGACCCCGCCGATGCCCTGGCCGTCGACCTTCGGCCCGACGACGGTGCCGCCCGCGGTGCCCTGGTGCGGATCGGCGACCAGACCGACACCGAGAATCCGGGCCGCGGGAACGACGCCGCGTCCGTTGCCGATCTCGGCGGCGATGTCGCCGGCGGCGTCCGCGCCCTGGGAGTAGCCCGAGAGCAGGAACTTCGACGTCGCGCACGCGGAGGTGAGGATGTTGTTGATGGCGCTCTTGCCGGTTTCCTTGCTGTCGGCGTAGGTGCGCCCTTTGTCGAACGCCGAGGCCGCGTACGCCGGGTAGTAGACCTCGATGTCGTTGCCGTACTTCTGTTTCAGTGCGTTGCCGACAGTGGCGAGCATCCCTACCGGGGTGGTCGGATTCGCCGCGGCGTTGGTCTCCCACGTACCGGGGGTCATGATCGCGACGTACTTTGCGCACGAGGTCGCCGCCGTCGCAGCCGGGGCAGCGTGTGCGGGGACGGTGCCCGCGGCCAGGACCACCGCGGAGACGACGACGGTCAGCGCCGACAGTGTCCGGCGTTGTCGTCGCCGCGGTGTGGGGTGCGTTCTCTGGCCGGTCATCGTGTTTCTCCTCGTGTGCTTGAGCGGGGTGGGGACGGGTCAGGCTCCGCGACGGTCGCGGCTGCGCCGCTCCCACTGCGAAAGCTGTGGGGGCGGCGCGCTGTCGGGCTGGCGGTACACCGATTGCGGGGAGTACGGATCGGTGAACTGATAGGCCGCGCCGGCTCGTGCCGCGGCGACGTTGTCGGCGACCAGGGCGGTGACGTTGGTGTAGGCCTCGATCGTGGCGGGCGGGAGGTCCTTGTAGAGGATCCGGTCACCGCGGGCGAGCGCTGATTCGTACGGGGCCTGAATGAAATTGCTGTCCTGGACACCGAGATTGCGCAGATCCTCGAAGACCGCCGAAGCCAACTGCGGGTTGGAATCCGGTGTTGCACAGGTCACGATGACCGTCGACGCCAACAGGTGCCCGTAGCCGCGAGCGATAATGCCCTCGAGCATTTGATAGACCTGCCGGGCGATGTCGAGGCGTAGCGGGAGCGGAACGACCAGGGCATCGGAATGCTGTACGGCCCACTGCCAGCTCTCGGCCAAGGGATTTGCGGCGGTATCGATGACGATCAGGTCCCGGTGTCGGCGCAGCACTGCCATCACCGCAGCGCATTCGTCCCACCCCAGGTTGCGCTCACGGTCGGCCGAATTGTCCGCAGCGAGAATGTCTTCCATCGTCGGCTGACGCCGCAGGAACGCATTGAGCGACCCCGACACCGCCGACGAGGACGCCAGCTCGTGTGCATGATCGAGCAGGTCCCACACCGTGAGCTCCGGATCGGTGGTGCGGGCGGCGCGATCGCCGAGACTGCCGAGTGATTCGCTGGCGTCGAACACTGTCACCCCGTGGCCACGGTGCTTACCGAACGTCGAACCGAGCATCACCGATGTCGGGGTCTTGCCCGCCCCGCCCTTGGGGTTGATGACCGAGACCACCGAGCACCCGGGAAGAGGCTGCTGCACAACGCGAATCGACTGACGCAGTCTGACTTCGGCAGATGCAGGCTTGGGCCTCAGGTGAGTTCCCAAGGCGGCATTGAGCCGTCCCCGCAGGCCTGCTTCGGCCGGCTCGACGGTCGGGTCTTCCTCCTGGCGGTCGAACAGTCGCGCTCGGTAGAACGCTGTGGGGTCGACATCGGGTGTCTCGACCGCTGCCAGTGCGTCCTGTCCGACTCCGTACGGATCCGGTGTCGTGTCGGTGTGGACGTCTTCTGCAGGCTGTTCGTCCGGTTCGGATTCGGGTCGGCGAAGACGCTGAGCGCGGAGGTTGACGGTGTCCTCGGCTTCGTACCCTGCGACGGGGTTGTCGACGTCCGGGCGCGGGTGCTGTTCGGCCATCAGCCGACCTCCGCTTGATCGTCGACGAGTAGGTCGGAGAGCCGGATCGCCTGCCACGGACGGTGTCCGGGAACCTCGCACCACACGGTGGCCGGATTGTCGTCGTCGATCTCGAGGCGTTCGAGGTGCACTCCGTAGCGTGCCGCGAGGGCTGCGAGCCGGGTGCCGTCGAGGTGCGGGTTGGAGATGTGCAGAATCAGCCGGATCGCGGGGGCTTCGAGCTCTTCGCGTAGTTTGCCGGCGAGAAAGGCTGCCTTGCCGGCCGCGGAGTCGTCGGCCGATGTCTGATCGCCCTGACGGAACACCGCGTCCTTGCTGTGGAATGTTCCGTACCAGGCTGTTTCGTCGCCGTCGCCGACCACTGCGAAGCTGCCGCGCTCGTCGCCTGCAGCGTAGAGCTCGACCACCGGTGCGGCGGCGGCCGCGGAGGCGACCGCGTCGGTGACCTGCTCGGCTTCGTTGGCGCGCATTCCGTCGTAGTCGAGGTCGAGCTGCTTGTAGAGCTCTCGTTTGACCTTCTGCCACATCGACCAGCCGGACAGGCCCGCCTGCTCTGCCCAGGCGCGGATCTCGCTCGCGGTTGACGCCCTGAGGGTCTCGTGTGCCTGTCGTACTGCGGTGGCGGCCTCGGCCCATTCGCTCGCTGCATCGCTCATGTCCTGGCGTTCCTTTCGTGATGGCTGTTCGCCGCGGTGCTGCGGCGGCGGGTGTTCATGCCTGCTCGATGGCGGCGATGACGTAGCGACCGTCGACCTGGTCGGTGGTGATCCGTTGGCGGTACTGCGTCCCGGGCCCGTTCGGTCCGCTCTCGGTGAGGGTGAGGGTGTAGGAGCCGGTGCGCAGCGGGTCGATGTCGAGGCAGTAGGTGGTGCCGGCCGGGACGGTGGCGATACCTGCGTCGAGGTTGGCTTCGACGGTGAACGGTGCGCTCGTCAGGGCGTTCGGTGAGACCAGAGCGTGCGCGGCCGCACCCGATCGCTGGACGTAGTAGGCGTGCTCGAACGCGGCGATGACCCCAGGGCCGCTGTTCTGGTCACCGGTCGGCATCGAGCAATCCGGTCCGGCGGCAACGGTTGTCGGTGCGACGGAGGACGAGGCGATCGTGTCGGCGGCTGGTGTGTCCGGCTCGGAGTCGCCACCGCTGAGCAACACAGCGGCGGCGACGCCCACGAACACGACAGCAGCCCCGGCTGCCGAGACCGCGCGTCGGCGCGATCGCGGCACCCGGGGCGAGCTCGACGGCACCCCTGATCGGGCTGGGCCGGTGGCACTGGCAATCGGAGATGTCGTCGAACGGCGCATCATCTGGAT
Organism: Rhodococcus sp. FG69; assembly: GCF_057808915.1. Lineage (NCBI taxonomy): Bacteria > Bacillati > Actinomycetota > Actinomycetes > Mycobacteriales > Nocardiaceae > Rhodococcus > Rhodococcus sp. FG69. Next base: position 28,096 of record NZ_JBMDIX010000030.1, read on the forward strand.
AGGTCCTTCCTGGCTGGTCCAACTGGCTGGCTGTAGGGCGGAATCAGGCGGGTGCGAACGCTGCCTGCAAGCCGCCGAGAGCGGCAGTGGCCTGATCGACCAGAGGAGCTGCAGCCGACTGCACCGTCTCGACGGTCTGAGCCACCTGCGGCTGTTCGAGGGCCGTCGAGGTGAAGCCCTGCACTGCCGAGGCCGCCGGTGCGGTCCACACCGACGCATCGTTGACGGCTTTGTCGACGATCGGAGCCGCGTTCTGAAGGGCTGCGTCGGCCGCCGCGAGAACCTGGCGGCCGTTCGGGTCGGCCGCGAGATTGTCGCGAACCTGCGCGATGGGGCCGGGGAGATCGACTGTCGCGGCCGGCGGGATCGTCGGGACGCTGTCGGCAGCCGGGGGAACCACCACAGGGGCGGGGGCCGGCTCTTCGATGATCTGCTGCTCGCCGCCGAGAACGGTGGCACCGAGGATGCCGCCGATGACAGCGCCTGCGCCGGTCAGGCCCAGCACGATCGGTGCCGACAGTGCTGCACCGACGCCTGCTCCGGCAAGTGCGGCTGCGCCGGGGATGAAGACCCAACCCACCGGTCCTCCCCAGACGACCGCACCGGTGCCGGCGGTAGCGGCGACTCCGAGTCCACCGCCGATAGCAGCAGCGGTGCCGGTGATCACTGCGGCCGGGACCACCGATGCCGCGAGGCCGACAGCGCCACCGGTGATGACACCGGTCGCGGTACCCGCTGATATCCGGTCGGCGCGGGGCGCGTCGGCGAATCCGTTGTCCACGAGCCAGTTTCCGCCATCGGCTTGTATCGCCTGCAACGTGTTGTTGGTACGTGTGAGCAGATTTTGGTCGACGATGTTGGTATCGACCGGCACCAACGTGCCGCCGACGATGAAGGTTCCGGGCGGGGCCTCGATCGGGGCGATGACCTTGCGCTGCACCGTCGGGACCGGCGGCGGTGGCGGCGGAGTCGCCTGCAGCGCCGGGGGTGTTTCGCTCGGGGCGGCCTGCGGAGCGGGGGCTTCGTAGTAGGTGTTCTGGTAGTTCGAGGACTGCTGGTTACCGGCCAGGTAGTCGTCGTAGCTACGCGACGGGGTTTGCTGCACCTGTGGTGAGGGCTGGTAGCCGTCCAAGTACTCACGCGGTTTCGGAGCTGGCGGCGGCGGGGTGGCCGGTGCCGTCTGCGGTGTGCTCGTGACGCCCGGTTGTGATCCTTGAGGACTGGTCACTCCCGGCTGAGATGGTGCAGCCTGCGCGGGAGCGGCCTGCATGGTCAGGCCGGCGATCGTCACCGCGGCCACGACGGGCAGCGATTTGATCACCCGCCCTCGCTTCTTGGATGAGCGGTGGTCTTCGGTGCCCGGTGATGCTGGCATTGGTGTCGATCCTTTCCTGGTGCGACCCGGCGATCGGGTCGTGCTGGTGAACGCGATTGCGGAGCAACCGTTCTGGCGACAATTGGTTATAGGTAAGTCGGTGAAGAGAAGTGGATGGGTGCGTGCGATCCATAGGTTGTGGGCCAGTCGCACGCACCCATCACGTGCTAAAGGCTCAGACCCAGCCGAAGACCACCGACCAGAACCAAGGCTGCTGGAAGATCCACATCGGGTATCGGAATCCTTTCTGTGCGAACGGGTGTGAGGGCCAAGGGTGATGTCCCGGCGGGGCCGCGCAGCGCTGAACATGATGAAATGCGCTCACTGCGCGACCTCGCGCCGGTCCACCGGCTGAGCTACAGGGCGCGGGGAGCTCCTGTAGCTCACGAGTGGGACTATCGGCGAAAGCCCATCCGAGTCGGGTTGCAGTCCGGACTGTCAGGTTTGGGGCTTACGGGTAGGAATGGACCGCTCATTGCACGATGTGGATGGACCCCACTCTGCTAGCAGGGCTCCGTCGTCACCGATGTATTGGTGGCGACCGGAATGCCCTTGCTCAAGCGAGCAGGCAATCAAGTCGCCATGTGTGCGATTTACGACGATTGACGCACAGAACTGTTTCTGCGCGAGGAAATTTGGCACCATCGCATCCCGTGTGGCACTCACCTTGATTCGCCCCCGTAACCCCGGCGAAAGCGGCGATGTCGGGCGGATGCACCTGCCGTCGCACCTCGTCCCAATGCTGAACTTCGACGACGGTAAATGCTGATCTCAGCCGTCGACTGCAACTGCGATGTTGCAAGGGCAAAAGACGCGAACATGTAGAACTCCCGACAGGAATGATCGGACGGATTCTGTGAACAGACCGACCTGATGTCCCGCGCTACAAGCAGTGCCGAGATAGACAAGCACCGAGGATTCCCTGTTGGGCGCGCATCAGGACTGTAGAACAGGTTCTGCGCATGGCGCAATCGGTTCTGCTTTGTGGGACTCAAATCGAATGAGTACATAACCGCAACAGTAACGCGCAACTATAAAACGCACAAGAGTTCGCAGTCGTCGTCGATCGAGGAAGATAAGACTGTCTTGCAAGGTCGACAGGGAGTTGGGACAGTGCCGCGAAGCGGAGTTCGTGGATTTCGCGCCGACCGGTTGCGGGAGCTACGGGTACGTGCGGGGTTCAGTGCTGACGACCTCGCGGCGAAAGTGGGCGCGACCAGACAGGCAGTATCGACCTGGGAGACGGGGCGCTCGACGCCACCGCCTGCGACGCTTGGTCGGATCGCGAATGCCCTGCACACGTCGGTCGCAGCGCTGGTTCCGATCCCGGAGTCTCAGCTCAGATTGTCCGACCTGAGGGTGCACGCCGCGCTGTCCCAGGGCGACGCTGCAAAACTGCTCGGGATGTCGACAACCGTTCTCGCCGACATCGAACGTGGGCGCAAGCCCGCGACCGAGGAGCGCATCGAGTCGTTAGCCAAAGCGTATGGCGTATCGACTCGGACGGTGGCGGCTGCGTGGAGTCGAACTCGCGATGCCCGCACGACACGCGCACAGTCCCTGTAGAAAACGCAACTATTAAACGCACTTCCAGCGTTCGCGCTTCAACTGCACTCAGTCCGCAATGAGCTATGTGGATCCGTATGAATCCGCGAACTTATTTACTCCTCGGACAATTCGGTCAGAGTGACGAGTGCGGCCGTAGTGTGCTGGTCGAGCGAGACCAAAACCGCGTCGATCGTCATAGGCTTCCAATTTCCGTCAAGAGTTCTGAAGCGAAGCACGCCGTTGGCGCGTTCGCGTGCGAGGGCGTTCGACATTTGCTTCGCAATCGGTACGTCGTCCGGATGAATCGCCGGCACCGGTTCGTCAGGAAGGTTTTCCCAGCAGATATCCGGTGCGGGGTCAGAGTTGTACCAGCGCAACAAGTTGAGAGTTCTGAGGTTGACCAGCGCGCGGTACTCGCCCGCCTTGGTGGAAGCCTCCAGAACGCGATGCTCGAGAATCGTAGGTGGAGGAGCGATATTGATTTCCCCTGCGGGGCCGATGTCGTGGGTGATACCCCTCAAAATGACTTCGGTGCCCGAAACCCCGTCTTCGGCAATCATCCGGCACGAGAAGTGCGCAGCCCGCAGTTCGCCGTCGTCCCGCCTCACCGTCCAGACCGCTTGGTGAGTGGTGCCCGGCGCTGATTGCACGATCTTGGCCATCGCCTCGCTCTCGTCGCGATTGGTGACAAGTCGGGTGAACGCTCCGGCGAGTGCACGCTGGGTTTCGCGCTCATCCTGCGGAACGCGGTAAAGGTCGAGTAGATCGTTGCTACCGCTTGCGGTGCTCTTGGTTAGGTTGAACTGCCACGCCCCAGCGGCGTCCCGACGAGGTGGAGTCTCGTCGCGCTGGCCGAGCCACACCCACACACCATGTGTGCGGCCAGCGAAGGTGTGCAGTGGTTCGGCCAGTACTCGCCTGTAGCGGTCTTTGGCTAGCCGATCCACCACGGCTCCTGTGGAGAGCGCCTCCGCTACCGCGGCCAGTGCCTCGTTGCGGCTGCCGGAGCTGCGGAGAACATTACGAAGTGAGACAAAGGACTTGGGCGAAGACCCAACTCCGATGACCGACGGCTCTTCGTCTCCGAACGTCTCTATCAGGATCCAGCTATTCGACATAGTTGACCGACCCCCGCAGGTCTGGTGAGTGGTTTGTTTACCGGCGACGTCTTACCAGCGTCTTCGCGCAACTTGAATCGCAGGCAGAATCTGTTGGTACTGCGAACCAAGGACTCGCGTCGCTAGGTCTACGAGCCGAGCATCGTTGCCGACCGTCACTCTCGACTTACCTTTCCATGCTCCGTGGATGATCTTCCTAGCTGCATCGACAGGATCGGTTCGAGCGACGTGTCGATCGAAGAGGTCAGCCGTACGAGTCGGATCCACGCCAGGTGCTGCTCGCGCTGAACGTGCGATAGACGTCTTCAATCCGCCCGGGATCACGCACGTCGCACGAGCGGTTCGTGACGCCAGCCGCAGTTCTTGGTTGAGGGCCTCGGTGAAACCTCGTACGGCAAATTTGGACGCGTTGTACGCCGAGTAGCCGGGTGCGGACATGACCCCAAATACGGATGAGACATTGATGATTCGACCTCGAGGTGACTTCAAGATGTCGGGCAAAAAGGCGCGAGAGCTGTTCACTACGCTCTCGAAGTTGGTTGCCATCACGAGATCGAAGTCAGCTGGGGGAGTGTCGATGACATCGCCGCTGTAGAGGATGCCCGCGACGTTGAAGACCGCATCGATACCGCCCAATTCGGAACGTGAAGACGCTGCCCACGAATCGATTTCGGACCGGTCGGCGACGTCCATACGGGTCGCGTGCATGACTTTGGTGGTAGCCGCACACTGTGACTGAACGTCGAGGAGGGCATCGAAGTTCTTGTCTGCGAGGGAAAGAGACCAGTTCGAGCGCGCTAGCTGCAACGCAATCTCGCGGCCCACTCCCGAGCCCGCGCCCGTGACCACTGCTCTCCAATGTCCCGGCATTGGCCACTCCTCCCGTCTCGGTGCCCTTGGTAACTAGGCACAGTAACGAACGGGGCGCGGCTTCGCTAGAAACCAGTTGGTCTGTGTTGTGGTTTGTGTCATTGGCGTTCCGCCGTAGTCCTACCAGTCAGGCTTCAGCAGGTCGGCTCCACGCAGGATCCGGTTTGGCGAGCGCAGTCTGGTTACCAGGCGCGCCACGTGTCTCGTGCAGTTTGTGGAATGCCTGTCCAAGACAGTCCTGAGACTCCGACTGACCGTCGGTGCCGGTGTCATTCGCCGTTGTAATTCGCGTGGCCTGGGCCGTCGTCGATGAAGGACTGGAAGCCGTTCTTCCGATCTTTCGTGTCGAAAATGTCTACAAATAAGCGTTCCTCGATTTGCAGCCCCACAGCGAGGTCAACTTCCATTCCGAGGTCAATGGCACGCTTCGAGTGGGAGATTGCCATAGAAGCGGCCCCGCTGAACTGTCTCGCCCACGCGAGTGCGGTGCCGAGGACGTCGTCGGGCGCGACAACTTCGTCGACGAGTCCAAAGTCGAGTGCCTCGGTAGCCTCGATCACCCGGCCGGTGAAGATCAGTTCCTTGGCCTTCGATGGTCCGATCAAGCGAGCAAGTCGCTGTGTGCCCCCGCCTCCCGGCATGATTCCGAACTTGGTTTCGGGGAGCCCGAGCTTCGCGTTCGCGGCGGCAATACGTCGGTCGGCCCCTAGGCACAGCTCGAGACCGGCACCGACAGCCAGACCGGTGATTGCCATGACCGTCGGCTTGCCGATGTCCGCAATGGCACCGAGATGTTGTTGAAGGCGGCGGGCATCCGCGCGCAGTTCGGCCGAGGTCATGGAGTGCAGCTCCTTGATGTCGGCTCCGGCCGCGAGCGTTTTCGGACCGCCGTACACCACCACGGCGCTTATATCGGAGCGTCGGTTTGTCTCCTCGGCCGCGGCGGCGATCTCCATCTGTACTTGTCGGCTGAGCAGATTGTGCGGCGGCCGGTCGATGCAGATGATTCCGACTCCGGTGTGATCCTCTGGCGTCTGGAGTTTCACGAATTGGGTCATAGTTTCCTTGCGTCAAAGACCGAGGTTGCACCAGCTGCGTTGAAGCACTGCGGGTGCTGGTGCCGATCGATCGACTGAGAGTGTTTGCTAGCGGCCTTTTGTGATCGCCTCGAATACCTTCGGGTCGACGAGGGTGGAGACGTCGCCGAGTTCGCGGCCCTCGGCCACGTCACGGAGGAGGCGGCGCATGATCTTTCCGGAGCGCGTCTTGGGCAACTCCGGCACGATCGAGATTTCCCGCGGCTTGGCGATCGGTGAGATCTCCTTCGACACCTGGGCTTTGAGTTCGGCGATCAATGCGTCGCCGGTGTTCTCGATGCCCGCGCGCAGGATGACGAACGCGACGATGCCCTGACCGGTGGTCTCGTCGGCGGCACCGACGACGGCAGCCTCGGCGACACTGTGATGACTGACCAGTGCCGACTCCACTTCCGACGTGGAGATGCGGTGGCCGGAGACGTTCATGACGTCGTCGACGCGGCCGAGGACCCACAGGGCGCCGTCCTCGTCGTACTTGGCACCGTCACCGGCGAAGTACCAGCCTTCCTCGGCGTAGCGCGACCAGTAGGTGTCCTTGTAGCGGTCCATGTCGCCCCAGATCCCGCGAAGCATCGCCGGCCACGGCTCGGAGAGAACGAGGTATCCGTTGCCGCCGTTGCCCAGTGGTTTGGCGTCGTCGTCGACGATCTTGGCCGAGATACCGGGCAGCGGAGTCATGGCCGAGCCGGGCTTGGTGGATGTGACGCCGGGGAGCGGAGAAATCATGATCGCGCCGGTCTCGGTCTGCCACCAGGTGTCGACGATCGGTGCGCTGCCGCCGCCGACGACGTCGCGGAACCAGCGCCAAGCCTCGGGGTTGATGGGCTCGCCGACGGACCCGAGCAGGCGGATCGAGGACAGATCGTGTGCCTCGGGAATCTCCTTGCCCCACTTCATGAATGTGCGAACGAGGGTGGGGGAGGTGTAGTAGATCGACACCTTGTACTTCTCGATGACGTTCCAGTGTCGGTGCTCGTCGGGCGAATTGGGCGTGCCCTCGTAGACGACCTGGGTGGCGCGGTTGGAGAGCGGTCCGTAGACGATGTAGGAGTGTCCGGTGACCCAGCCGATGTCGGCGGTGCACCAGTAGACGTCCGTGCCGGCCTTGTGGTCGAAGACGTTGTGGTGGGTGTACGAGGTCTGCGTCAGGTAACCGCCGGAGGTGTGGATGATGCCCTTGGGCTTACCCGTCGTGCCGGAGGTGTACAGGATGAACAGTGGGTGCTCGGCCGGGAAGGGCTGCGCTTCATGCTCTTTCGATGCTTTGGCGACGGTCTCGTGCCACCACAGGTCGCGTCCGTCGGTCCAGGCGACGTCGGAGTCGGTGCGCTTGACGACGAGCACGTGTTCGATCGAGGCTGCGCCGTCGACTGCTTCGTCGACGGTGTCCTTGATGGGGGCGGGCTTGCCGCGTCGCCACTGGCCGTCGGTGGTGATGACGAGCTTGGCTTCGGCGTCGTCGATGCGTGAGCGCAGTGCGGTGGCCGAGAAGCCGGCGAAGACGACCGAGTGGGTCAGGCCCAGGCGTGCGCACGCGAGGATCGAGACGATGGCCTCGGGGATCATGGGCATGTAGATCGCGACGCGGTCGCCGGAGACGAGGCCGAGTTCGGTCAGGGTGTTCGCGGCTTGGCTGACGTCGGCGAGCAGATCGGAGTAGGTGACGTCGCGGCTGTCGCCTGGCTCGCCTTCCCAGTGGATGGCCACCTGGTCGCCGTGTCCGTCGATGACGTGGCGGTCGACGCAGTTGTAGGCGACGTTGAGCTCGCCGTCGGCGAACCACTTGGCTACAGGGGCGTCGGACCAGTCGAGAACTTCGGTGAACGGGGTGTGCCAGTGGAGTCGGCGAGCCTGTTCGGCCCAGAAGCCGAGTCGATCCTCTTCGGCGGCGGCGTAGAGATCTGCCTGAGCGTTCGCCTGAGCCGCGAACTCGGCCGAGGGTGCGTAGACGTCAGGGAAAAAGGGCATTTGCGCTGCTTTCGGATGAGGTGTCGAGGCGTTCCTACCGCTGCTCATCGCCGTCTCGGCACGCGGATGATGAGGGCGTCGCCTTGTCCGCCGCCACCGCACAAGGCAGCGGCACCGATGCCGCCGCCACGACGTCGCAGTTCGAGCGCCAGGTGTAGTGCGATTCGAGCTCCGGACATTCCCAGCGGATGACCTATCGCAATGGCACCACCGTTGACGTTCACTTTGCTTGCTTCGATACCGAGCTCACGTGCGGAGGCGATACCAACGGCGGCGAACGCCTCATTGATCTCGATCAGGTCCAGATCCTTGGGATCGATCCCCTCCTTCGCACACGCCTTGTCGATTGCGCGCGCCGGCTGAGACTGCAGAGATGAATCAGGACCGGCCACGACACCGTGGGCACCGATTTCCGCGATCCACTCGAGCCCGAGGGTCTCGGCCTTTGCTTCGCTCATCACGACAACGGCGGCCGCACCATCGTTGATCGTGGAGGCGTTTCCTGCTGTGATGGTCCCGGTCTTGGCGAACGCCGGCCGCAACTTGGCGAGTGAGTCGGTGGTGGTGTCGGCGCGGATGCCCTCGTCCTGAGTAACCACGATTGGGTCGCCTTTACGCTGTGGGATCGACACCGGTACAACCTCGCCGTCGAAGATGTTGTTTCTCCACGCCGCAGCCGCACGTTGATGTGATGCCGCGGCGAATGCGTCTTGCTCTTCACGGGTGCTTGCGCCTGCGCCTTCATTGCAGGCTTCGGTGAGCCCGCCCATCGCCTGATTGGTAAAAATGTCGTACAACCCGTCGTACGCGAGATGATCGCGCATGGTGACATCGCCGTATTTGTATCCTGCGCGGGACTTTTCGAGCATGTGTGGAGCCTGCGTCATCGACTCCTGACCGCCGGCGACAATCACTTCGAACTCTCCCGCACGAATCATCTGATCTGCCAACGCGATCGCGTCGATGCCGGACAAGCACACCTTGTTGATCGACAAGGCCGGCACATGCATCGGAATGCCTGCGGAGACTGCGGCCTGACGTGCGGGTATCTGACCGGCACCAGCGGTGAGAACCTGACCCATGATGACGTATTCGACGAGCTCGGGGGCGACACCGGACTTGTCCAGCGCACCTTTGATCGCGATTCCACCCAGGTCAGAACCGGAAAAACTCTTCAACGCACCGGACAATTTGCCGACTGGGGTTCGGGCTCCGGCCACGATCACGGACGAGATGGGGTCGCTCATGCTGTTGAGTCCTTTTCATTCGTTGGCGGGCGACAGGCATCTGTCACCGAAGTCGAATTATTTGGCGAATGTTGGTGCGGGCGTGTTATTCACGATGGAAATGAAAGCCGACTCTTTCGTAACAAGTCGGTCGACGTGCTCGTCCGGCTCATCTCACAGAGCCGTTCAGTTCCCACGCAATGAGCGCTCGTTCTTTCGGCGTCGTTCCTCCCCAGATTCCGTGAGGTTCGTGATGGGCGAGTGCATAGTTGGCGCATTCGACACGAACTGGACAGTTCGAGCAGATGCGCTTGGCTTCCGTTTCCGCTCGATGCCGCTGGGGACCACGTAGTGACTCCGACGGAAAGAAGACCGACGAGGCGTAACCATGGCAGTTCCCACTCCTCTGCCAGGCCCACACCTCCTCGGTCGGCACCGCAAGAATCGCTGTGCCGGTTCGGTATCGACGCATGATCCCGTCGACCAGTTCAGGCGACAACGTTACGGGTGCGGGAAGTGTTCGAGGGCATGGCTCGGCGTACTTCTGTCGACTCATACCAAGGCACCTATTTGTCGGACTGGGCATCGCCGCCCGGTGCGCGACCGATTACAGCTACCGTGGGTCATTGATTTCCTGTTTTCTCCATCAAAGTGAGCTATTACTATCGACTGTGATGGCCTTGTACCACCGTCGGTGTCGGTGCACGATCGGACAGTGTGGGCCCAGTGCACCGTCCGCCTGGCGATTCGATCGTGCGTGCAAACGTGTTGGGTCCGAGATCAAGCCGCGTTGTTCGACTCGTCGAAGACTTGTTGGACCACCCGCATAGCGGCAAGTGCAGCTGGTGCCCCGCAATAACCCACGGCGTGGAGAATTGCCTCGGTGATTTGTTCACGAGACAGACCGTTGGTGAGCGCCCCCCGAACGTGTCCTCGAAGTTCGTCGTGGCTGCGCAGAGCGGTCAGCATTCCAATAGTGACCAAACTTCTTTGGGCTCTGTCCAGTTGCGGCCGCGACCACAAAGCGCCCCAGATATGTTCTGTGACAAAACTTTGTATGTCTTCCGATTCAGTTTCTCGGGCGCGGTCGAAGGCACCCTGAACGAACTCGGCACCCATGACGGCCGATCGAACAGCTATCCCTTGCGCGAGCCCAGGCGTTGGTGCGTCATCAGGCATCTACGGCCCCCGGTGACAGGGACTGATCCGCCCGTCGAACGTCTCCCTCACGTACACGCGCGAGTATGCGACGAGCGTGTTGGATGACTGGGGCATCGACCATATGCCCCTCGAAGGAGAAGACACCGCGATTGGTCTTCGCCGCGGCGAGCACACGCCCCGCCCAATCGATTTCCGTCTCGGTCGGGGCATAGGCCTCACGAATCACGCCAACCTGGGTGGGATGGATCGCTACTTTGCCGTCGAACCCGACTGCGACCGCGTCGTCGGCCTCGTCGCGTAGGCCTGCGAGGTCGCCTATGTCGAGGAACACTGAGTCCAGCGCGAAAACGCCCTGTGCTTTTGCCGCCAAGAGTGTTTGCGATCGAACATGCTGTGCGACGTCGCGGTAACCGCCGTAGTTGAACCTACTGGAGTTACCACCGAGCGCCGCGACGAGGTCTTCGGCACCCCACATCGCTCCGACGGCGTTGTTGGCACCCAGCGCAACGTAGCTGTTGATCGCACCGAGAGGCGATTCGATCAGCGCGATGACGAGACGCGGAGCGAGCGCTGCGATTTGTTGTGGGCCCTCGCATTTGGGGAGCATTACGATTTGGTAGTCAGTACGATCGAGTGCAGCGAGATCGGCTGACCAGTCCGCGCTTCCCTGGGGATTGATTCTGACCACTGTGGTGGCGGGGTCCAACGGTGTGGAGATGAGAGCTTCTCGTGCTGCGGCCTTGTCTGCTGGTGCCACACCGTCTTCGAGGTCGAGGATGACAACGTCCGCGCGAGCGGCGGCCTTGGCGAACCGTTCCGGTCGATCTGCCGGGCAAAACAACCAGGCAGGCCCAGGCGATGACCACGTCATGACGGTTCCTCAGTGGGCCGCAATCGTACGAGGGTTTTGCGGACAGCCACGGCGACGATGTCTCCGTGCTGGTTTCGGCCGGTGTGGGTGAAGGTCACGACGCCTTCGCCGGGTCGGGACTTGGATTCACGTTTGTCGGTGATCACCGTCTCTGCGTACAGAGTATCGCCGTGGAAGAGCGGTTTGGGAAACGACACCTCCGAGAAACCGAGGTTCGCCACGATGGTGCCCTGAGTCAACTGCGTCACCGACAGTCCGACAAGAGTGGAGACGGTGAACATAGAATTCACCAGACGCTGGCCGAACGCTGTCGTCTCGCTGTAGGCGGCATCGAGGTGCAGGGCCTGAGTGTTCATCGTCTGCGTGGTGAACAGGGTGTTGTCGGCCTCGGTGATGGTGCGGCCCGGCCGGTGCTCGTAGACGGTGCCGAGCTCCATCTCCTCGAACCACAGGCCCTGCTGGCGAATCCGCTTGTCGCTCATAGTCCCAGGCTCCGCGCGATCAGCATCAGCTGCACCTCGGTGGTGCCTTCGCCGATTTCGAGGATCTTGCTGTCGCGGTAGTGGCGAGCGACGACGTACTCGTTCATGAAGCCGTAGCCGCCGTGAATCTGCGTCGCGTCACGCGCATTGTCCATCGCAGCTTCGGAGGCGACGAGTTTGGCGATCGAGGCTGCTTTCTTGAACGGCTTACCCGCCAACATCAAGGCTGCCGCGTCGTAGTACGCCGTCCGTGCGGTATGAGCGCGCGCTTCCATCCGAGCGATCTTGAACGAGATCGCTTGGTTGCGGCCGATGGGTTGGCCGAACGCTTCGCGTTCTTTGGCGTATTTGACGCTTTCGTCGACGCATCCCTGCGCTGCGCCGACCGATACCGCGGCGATCGCGATCCGGCCCTCGTCCAGAATGTGCAGGAAGTTCGCGTACCCGCGACCCTCCTGCCCGAGCAGATTCTCCTGTGGCACGCGCACATCGGTGAAGCTGAGCGGATGCGTGTCGGAGGCGTTCCAGCCGACCTTGTTGTAGGCCGCTTCGGCGACGAACCCGGGGGTGTTCGTGGGAACGAGGATCGACGAGATCTGCTTGCGTCCGGTCGCCTCGTCGACGCCGGTCACCGCGGTGACGGTGACGAGCTCGGTGATATCGGTGCCGGAGTTGGTGATGAACTGCTTGCTGCCGTTGATGATCCAGTCGCCGCCGTCACGCTTGGCGGTGGTCTTGGTGCCGCCCGCGTCGCTGCCGGCACCGGGCTCGGTCAGACCGAACGCGGCCAGGGCCTTGCCTGCGGTGAGCTTGGGCAGCCACTGCTGCTTCTGTGCGTCGTTGCCGAAGCGGTACACCGGCATGGCACCGAGCGAGACACCGGCTTCGAGGGTCATCGCGACGCTCTGATCGACCTTGCCGAGCTCCTCGAGCGCCAGGCACAGCGCGAAGTAGTCGCCGCCCATGCCGCCGAACTCCTCGGGAAACGGCAGGCCGAACAGGCCCATCTCCGCCATGCCTGCGACTACCTCGTACGGAAAGGAATGCTCGGCATCGTGTTTCGCCGACACCGGCGCTACGACCGTTCTGGTGAAGTCGGCAACGGATTTGACCAGTTGCTGGTACTCGTCGGGCAGATTCGACGACGACAGGTGATCGGTCATGGCTGGTCCTCTTCGGTGGGTGTGGGAACGATTCGGGCGAGGATCTGATCGACGCGGACCTGATCGCCCACTGCGACAGTGAGTTCGACCGTGCCGTCGATCGGGGTGGTCAGGGTGTGTTCCATCTTCATCGCCTCGACGACGACGATGGCGGTGCCCGCAGTGACGGTGTCTCCGGATTTCATCGCAACTGCAATGATCGAACCGGGCATCGGTGAGAGAATTTCGGCGTTGCCGGAGTGCGCGTCCTCTTCGCGGACACTGGGTTCGGCGACGGCCCGAAGTTGCCACGTTCCGCGGGAACTCGATATCCAGGTCGAGGCCTCGTCTCGTGCGAACGTGAGGGATTCGCGGCGGCCGTCGACAACAACATTCACGATGTCGGCGGTGGAGTCTGCGTGTAGCGACTTGGGAGGGTCGTCGTCGATGGCGACCTTCGCCGAGTCCGGTGTGCCGGAGATAGATACGTGCGCGGCCCTGTCGCCGACTACGAGGCGGAGGACGAACGGCGTGTGTGCCCCGACTCGCCATCCCGACGGCGATGCCCAGATGTCATCGCCTGCGGTGCGCCAGAGCTGTAGCCAATCCAACGCGGCAGCAGCAATCAGTGCTTCGTCGGTGACGGGAGCTGCGATAAAATCCTCGACGCGGCGGTCGAGGAGCCCGGTGTCGAGCTTGCCGGCGCGAACGTCGTTGTCCGCGAGTAAGAATCGTGCGAATTCGATGTTGGTGACGACACCGAGGACCGCGGTCTCCGACAACGCCCGGTCGAGTGTGCGGAGGGCGCTGGGACGGTCGGGTCCGTAGGCGATGACCTTCGAGAGCATCGGGTCGTAATTGCTGCCGACTTCGGTGCCGACGGCAAGCCCGGAGTCGATGCGCACGTTCTCGCCGGCGGGTTCGCGTAGTCCGACGACGGTGCCTCCGGTGGGGAGGAATCCGCGGCCGGGATCCTCAGCGTAAACACGCGTTTCGATTGCGTGCCCGGTCAAGGTGATGTCGTCCTGCGTGATCGTCAATGTTTCACCGGCGGCGATCCGTACCTGCCACTCGACGAGGTCGAGTCCGGTGACCATTTCGGTGACCGGGTGCTCGACCTGCAGACGAGTATTCATTTCCATGAAGAAGAAGTCGTCCGGGCTGTCGGCCGAAACGATGAACTCCACCGTCCCTGCACCGGAGTAGTCGACACTGCGGGCAGTGTTGCAGGCGGCCTCGCCGATGCGAGCCCGGGTTGCTTCATCGAGCAATGGCGACGGTGCCTCCTCGATGACCTTCTGGTGTCGCCGCTGCAAGCTGCATTCACGCTCGCCGAGATGGATGACGTTGCCGTGTTGATCGGCGAGGATCTGTACCTCGATATGCCGGGGCCGCAACACGAATCGTTCGAGGAAGAGGGTGTCGTCGCCGAAGGAGGATGCTGCTTCCCGTCGCGCGCTGGCCAGCGCTGCGGGTAGATCTTCGGTGCGTTCGACCAGGCGCATGCCTTTGCCGCCGCCTCCGGCCGAAGGTTTGACCAATACCGGGAATCCGACATCCTCGGCTCCGATGATGAGGTCGTGATCGGTCAGGCCGGGTCGAGAGATACCGGGTACGACGGGGACACCGAACTCGGAGACTGCCGCCTTGGCGGTGATCTTGTCGCCCATCACCTCGATCGCTCGGGCCGGCGGGCCGAGGAATGCGATATCGGCGGCTGCGCACGCAGAGGCGAAATCGGCATTTTCCGACAAGAAACCGTAACCCGGGTGAATGGCCTGTGCGCCGGTACGTTTCGCTGCGTCGATCACCTTGTCGATGACAAGGTAGCTCTCACGTGCGCTTGCAGGTCCGATGCGCACGGCGGTGTCGGCTTCGGCGACGTGGCGGGCACCTGCGTCGGCGTCGCTGTACACCGCCACGGACCGAATACCCATGCGGCGCAACGTACCCGCTACTCGTACAGCGATCTCGCCGCGGTTGGCGATCAGGACCGTATCGATCTGCCTCGTGCTGGTGGTCATATCACTCACATCCTGAAAACGCCGTAGGAGACCGCTTCGAGCGGCGCATTGGCGCACGCCGAGAGAGCGAGCCCGAGAACTTGCCGAGTGTCGGCCGGATCGATGATGCCGTCGTCCCAGAGCCGGGCCGTCGAATAATAGGGATTGCCCTGATCTTCGTATTGCTGGCGGATGGGAGCTTTGAACTTCTCCTGGTCTTCTTCCGACCACGGCTTACCCGACGCGTCCAGTTGGTCACCCCGGACTGTGGCAAGGACGGACGCTGCCTGCTCGCCGCCCATCACCGAGATTCGCGCGTTGGGCCACATGAACAAGAAACGTGGTGAATAGGCCCGTCCGCACATCGAGTAGTTGCCTGCGCCGTAGGAACCGCCGATGACGACGGTGATCTTGGGAACCCGCGCGCACGCCACTGCCGTCACCATCTTGGCGCCGTGTTTGGCGATGCCGCCTGCTTCGTAGTCGCGGCCGACCATGAAACCGGACAGGTTCTGCAGGAACACCAAGGGGATGCTGCGCTTGTCGCACAGCTCGATGAAGTGGGCACCTTTCATGGCCGACTCGGCGAACAGAACGCCGTTGTTGGCGATGATCCCGACGGGGTGACCGTGGAGGTGAGCGAATCCTGTGACGAGCGTCTTGCCGTACTCGGCCTTGAACTCGTCGAATCGACCCGCGTCGACGACGCGGGTGATAACCTCTCGCGCATCGTATGGGGTTCGTGGATCGGTGGGAACGACGTCGTACAGCTCGGTCTGAGCGGCAATGGGTTCACGTGTGGGGAGGATGTCCCACGGGACCGGGGTGCGCGGGCCGAGCGTGGAAATGACTGTGCGGACTCGCTTCAGTGCGTCGCGGTCGTCGTCGGCGAGATGGTCGGTGACTCCGGAGACCTTCGAGTGCAAGTCTCCACCGCCGAGTTCCTCGGCCGTGACGATCTCACCCGTGGCGGCTTTCACCAGCGGGGGTCCGCCGAGGAAAATGGTGCCCTGGTTCCTGACGATGATCGCTTCGTCGCTCATCGCCGGTACATAGGCACCGCCTGCAGTGCACGAGCCCATCACCGCCGCGATCTGTGCAATACCTTTGGCGCTCAACGTCGCCTGGTTGTAGAAAATGCGGCCGAAGTGCTCGCGGTCGGGAAACACCTCGTCCTGACGCGGCAGGAATGCGCCACCCGAGTCGACGAGATAGATGCACGGAAGGGTGTTCTGCAGGGCGATCTCCTGCGCGCGGAGATGCTTCTTAACCGTCATCGGGTAGTATGTTCCGCCCTTGACGGTGGCGTCGTTGGCGACGATCACACATTCGCGCCCCGAGACGCGGCCGATACCGGCGATGACGCCGGCACCGGGGCACTCGTCGTCGTAGAGACCGTTGGCTGCGAGCGGTGCGATCTCGAGGAACGGGCTACCGGGATCGAGGAGCTCGTTCACCCGCTCGCGGGGCAGCAGTTTTCCGCGAGCTACATGACGCTCCCGCGATTTCTCGTTTCCACCGAGCGCGGCTCGGGCGATTCGTTCGGCGAGCTGCTTGCTCAGCAGTTCGTGCTCGGTTCTGTTGGCGGTCAGTTCGATTGCCATATGGTGCGCGCCTCAGTCGTCGTCAAACCAGGTGATTTCAGTTAATCGCATGTAACTAATCGTATAGTAAACTACGATTAACTGAACTGTCCAGTGGCTGAGCAGAAATGATGCGATGACAACGCAACCGACGCACCACACCGAACCCAAACCGACGACGCTGCGCGAGCAGCGCAAAGCCGAAAGACGGTCACAGCTCTTGTCCGCCGCGGCATCGCTGTTCGCCGCGCGGGGATTCGCGTCGGTCAGACTCGAAGATCTCGGTTCTGCCGTGGGAGTAAGCGGCCCTGCCGTGTATCGACATTTCCCGAACAAGGAAGCAGTTCTAGTCGAACTGCTGGTCGACATCTCGGAATACCTCCTGGGCGGGGGCCGTGATGTGGTGGCGCGTCACACCGCTGCTGACGTGGTCACCAATAGAATCATCCTGTCGGAGCTGATCGATTTTCACATCGACTTCGCTCTAGGATCACCCGCTCTCATCCGCATTCAGGATCGCGACCTGTACAACGCACCGGAATCTGCGCGAAGACGAATTCGCCGCATGCAGCGGGAGTACGTAGAGCTGTGGGTTTCGAGCTTGTGTGCCGCAGAACCCGCAACGAGCGAGTCAGATGCCAGAACCAAGGCCCATGCGGTGTTCGGATTGATCAACTCGACTCCCTACAGCGCAGGCAACACTCCATCGAAGAATACGAAATCTCTACTACGGGTGATGGCAATGGGATCACTCGGGTTGAGTACCGCCGAAAGATGAACTGGCGTGTCTTCCCGGTCCTCGACCTACACGTGGTTCCCGAGCGGCTTTGCAGTGTTTCGATCGAAAAGGTCTTCACGGAGCGATGATTCGCGACCTCCGCGTACCCACCCTCCATCATAATCACTCGAGCGAGCACGCGACGCTGGCAGCGATGTGCGATCTGGCGACTCGCGATCTTCCGAACGGATGTCTGCCGCCCGACGCTCTGCGGGTTCACGATCATCCGCCGACAGCCTCACACGCATGCTGGAGTTCTCCTCCTCGTGGGTAGTCAATGGCTCGATGTACCACCTTTTGAAGGTCGTAGTGCTCGGCGCGTCGACATTTCGGCCGTTATCGCCAACGCGTCAGCGACTGACGGACCAAGGAGTCGAGGTGACATGTATGTCAATTGACGTTGGCCTACCTGGCGGTCGGACTCCCCGATTCGCCCCACCGATAGTGTAACTGGCAACGACACGGTACTTGACTATCAAGTCAACCAGTGATGTTATGTGTTGGCGGTCACACTCAGGCCGCTTCCTCCAATGTTCAGTAGAAGCATGAAGATCGGAATCATCCAGGTCCCAGCCGATCACGACCATGATCCAGCGGTGGTAGCAAGGCGCGCCGAAGAATTGGGGTTCGATTCCTACTGGCTGGGTGACCATCCAGTTGTCCCAGTCGACGAGAACCTCTTGAACTATCCCGGACGGTGGGAGGAAGGGGCGAACGAACCTCCGTCGCTGGTAATGAGAGAGTCTGACCCGCTGATCTGCCTGGCTCGTGCGTCCGCTGCCACCAGTACGATCAAATTAGGAACGGGAGTGCTTCTTCCTGCCGAACGAGGGGCGATTCTTGCTGGCTCGCAGATCGGAACACTCGACAACATAAGCGGCGGTCGGCTCCTGCTCGGAGTCGGCACAGGTTGGAACGAGACGGAATGTGTTGTCATGGGTGGTGATTGGAAGCGGCGATGGACCCAGGTCACCGAACACGTCGCCGCTATGAAAGCTCTGTGGACGACCGACCCATCGGAGTTCCATGGGAAGTACGTTGATTTTCCGCCAGTGCGATCATTTCCGAAACCATTGAGCAAACCACACCCTCCGGTTCTACTGGCTTCGATGGGATCACCGAAAGTGTTCCGCCGCATCGCCGAGTGGGGTGACGGCTGGATCCCGATCGTCCAGTCTGCGGAGGAGCTTGCCGAGGGAGTTCAGCAAATGCACGCAGCCGCGGACCAGGTCGGACGACGGCGCGAAGATCTGAGTGTGACGGTGTTCGGACTGCAGGGGCAATGGCGGTCTCGCAGCGAGGTCGAGGCCCTTCACCGTGCTGGCGCGGAGCGTGTGGTCGTCTGGCTTCAGGACGTCCCGCTGGACGACCTGTTGGCCGAGATGCAATCTCTGGCCGACGAGTTCGGTTTGCTCTCGACTGCTGCTGCGAAGTCCTGAGGACCCACCGTCTCGGCGTCAGGAACTGAGTGCAGCGCGCTCAAACGTCGGTATCGAGCCAGCCTGGCCATCTGATTCGGTGATGGCCAGGTTGAGCGCGCCGGTTGCGAGTATGCGGATACCGATCCTCGACGTTGTTGAGCTCCAGACTGCATCGGGGTCCGACGACGGTGAATGGGTAATCAGTAGGTGTAGAAACCATGTCCAGTCTTGCGTCCCAAACGTCCGGCTTCGACCATGCGGCGCAGCAGCGGCGGCGGTACGTATTGCGACTCTCTGAACTCGTCGTACAGCGAGTCCGTCACAGCCATTATTACGTCCAAACCAACTGTGTCGCAGAGCTTCAACGGTCCCATCGGATGTCCGCATCCTGCCACCATTCCTGAATCGATATCCTCGGCCCGGGCGAAACCGGACTCAAGCATCCGAATGGCAGAAACGAGGTAGGGGACCAGTAGTGTGTTGACAATGAATCCCGCACGGTCGCCCGAGCGGATCGGGTCTTTGGACAAGCGTTCGGCTACGTAGTTCGTGGCGTAGCCAGCCACTGATTCCGAAGTTCGCAGTCCGACCACTATCTCGACCAAAGCCATCACGGGAACCGGATTGAAGAAGTGCATGCCAACGACGCGTTCCGGGTGCGCAGTCGCATTCGCGAGACGGTTGATCGGAATGGAAGAGGTGTTGGAAGCCAAAACAGCCGTGGTCGAAACGACAGCGTCAAGTCTACGGAAGAGCTCCGACTTCATTTCTTCGATCTCTGGAAGCGCTTCGATGACCAGCTCTCGGTCGGCGAAGTCGTCGACCGAGAGCGTAGTGGTGATCAAACTCCGTGCGTCGTCGCAAGCTTTTTGCGTGAGCTTTCCCCTGTGGACGGCGCGAAGAAGCGAACTGTCTATCCTCGCGGCAGCAGCAGTAACTGCCATTTCGTCGCGTTCGAGGATCAGGACAGGGTCGCCGGCGCGTGCCACGACCTCGGCAATGCCGGCTCCCATTGAACCACCGCCAACGACTCCAACTTTGGTCTCCACCGGGTACTCCTTCTGTCAGCAGCAATCGAAGTAGGTCTGTAGCGCACGTGTCTGTGCGCGGAGTCAGGCCTCGGCTTCGTGAGTCGGTGCGGATCGCACCGGTGTCGAAGGCGCCGTCGAGACGCCGTCGATCGCGGCGATGTCCTCGAGTGTCCGTCCTTTGGTGCGTTCACCGAAAACCCCGACGGTCACTGCGGCAAGGCCGGACGCTGCTGCCAAGAATATGAACACGGACGTGAAGCCCGATTGGCCGAGAATCGCGCCGATTGCGAACATGCAGATGACTGTCGCAAGTCGTCCCACGCTACTGGGAATTCCAGTTCCCAACGCGCGCAGATGAGTTGGGAAGAGTTCCGGGATGTATGTGTAGATGACCGCGGTGTTGCAGTAGAGCAGCAGGCTGATAGCGACTCCGGACACCGTGAAGACCACGTTGGAATCGGTGGTGCCGAACACGACCAGCAGTACCGCCGTCAGCAGATAAATGACCATGATGGCGGTACGACGTTCGACCCGCTCGATGAACAGAAACGCGAGTAGCGCTCCAGGGCAGGCCGCGATCGCAAGTATCGACGTGTAGGTCAAGCTGCTGCTTGTGCTGAATCCATGCTCGGTGAGAAGGATTGGCATCCACGAGTTGTAGCCGTAGAACGCAGATGTCGCGAAGGCGAGCGTCAGAGACATGACCACCGCACGCTTGAGATAGCCACTGCGCACCAAGTCGCGGGCGGTACCGGCAGGAACTGCCTGCGCGGTGACCGGAGCGGGAAGGTCGGCACCTGTGATGTGCACCGACTGGCGTTCGATGGCGTCGACGATCTCGACACTTCGCGCGTCGACCGTGACCCCGGGATTCTGCTCGATCCATCGAACTGACTCCGGCAACAGTCGCGAGGCAACCAGCGCGACGATCAGTCCACTGCCGCCAGCGACGAACACCCATCGCCATCCGTTATCGCCCAGCGGTACAACCCAGCGACTCAGCCAGGACATCAACGGGATGCCCAGTAATGCGACGGCCAGCAACAAGGACTGCACTTTCCCTCGATAGTTGCGGGGGAACATCTCGGCAACGTAGGTCAGCGCCGCAACTGTCACGGCATAGAGGCCCGCTCCGATGAAGAATCTGTATGCCGCAAGTTGCATGGGGCCGCTGGATGTCGCTGACAGAATCGACAGGACCGAGTAGAAAACCGTTCCCCACACCAAGAGGCGTTTGCGGCCGAAGCGATCAGCGAGAATTCCGCCGACCACTGCGCCGAGCGACATTCCGAGAAAGGCACTTGCGCTGATGAACGCGACGACATCGACGGACAGCCCCCACTGCTCGCGTAGCGTCGGGGCGACGTATGCAAAGGCGTTCAGATCTGCCATTTCGAACACCAAAAGGCCGGCAACGACTGCGCCCCAAATCTTGTGGCGCTTCGTGAGAACTGGAATGCGGTTCAATCGTTCTGTGAGTGTGTACTCCGAGGTAGTCATACCCGGCTCGACTTTCTGCCTGAGGAACTCGATGAAAGAGACTGGATTGATGTAATGCCCTTGGCCGCCGGGCGCAGGGGCGTGCGCGGCAAGGTGTGCGCGGCGATTTCCGCCGAGTTCGTCGGTCCGGAGGGCGTGGCGCAGTCGCTGTCGGACAAGCAGTCAGAAGTTCGCCTTCGTCGGTGTACCGACGAGATCTACCAGATCCGCGACGGGTAGTTAAAGTAGCTTTACTTGACGTTTAAGTCAATATATGATGCTGACGATGATTCAGGTGCTCAATAGCCACAATTTCCCCTGATACCGGCTGCGGCTTGCCATTGCCTCAAGTCGAACTTGATACATGAGTCATGCTCGCTGCACTGCAAAGGTCTGCTGTTCACGGGGAACTACGCGGAGTCGTGCCCCTCAGGTCCCTGCTGCAGTGTCGCCCTGAGCGTTGGCGCTGCGACACGTTAGGTCTCGTATGGTCGGACGACAATTCGGCTCCTCGGGGTCGTGCAGCCGGTCGTGGTCGCGTGCTGAGGAGGTGTCGGGGTGCCTCGAACGGCTGTGGTGTGCGAACCTGGGAGTGTGGTCACTCCTTTACCGAACTCTCCGAGCCCCGCCGCGGAGCCTTCTGTTCTGCCACCGGACACTGCATCGGCCCAGCCGACAACTCCCCGCGGTCGACGCACCCGCAACGCTTTAGTGCACGCAGCTCGCGAAGTATTCGAGGAACAGGGCTTTCACTCGACCAAGATCGCCGACATTCCACGGCGAGCGGCCATGTCCCACGGCTCCTTCTACACGTACTTCGACTCGAAGCATGCGATCTTCCGCGAGGTCGTCAATGGCGCGATGGGGGATCTATTTCAGGCGACGCGCTCGGGCTTGGGTGACGGCGGATCGCCGGTCGAACGCATCCGAGCGGCGAACACTCGATACTTCGCCTCCTACGCGCGCAACGCCGGTGTTCTCAGAGCCATCGAAGAGGCGTCGTTTCGCGATCCCTACTTCCACGACTTGCTGGCGCAGATACGTGCGGTTTTCGTGGATCGAATCACGACCGGCATCCGGCGTCTGCAAGAGCAGGGTCTCGCCGACCCGAAGCTGGACGCCGAACGGGCCGCTGCAAGCTTGGGTGGCATGGCGGAACAGGCTGCGCGCCATGCCTTTCTGTTCGGCGACTCGTTTGTCGAGGAGCTGACCGTGGACACGCTCACACGGCTGTGGGCGCGCGGTATCGGGCTCGATCCTGATTCGCACGACTGACACATGTTTCGACGCAGATGGTCCGGCGCTCGACGGTCGAGCTGTCAGCTGTCAGTGGCCGAGTGCACCAGTGAATTCATGGCACCGAGCCAGCGGTCGGTGTCGGTCGCACGGTTCATGTAGAAGCGGTGCACGTCGGGGTGGGGCAGGATGAGGAATCGATCATCCAGCATTCCTTGATAGGCCTGCTCGGCGACCTCTTCCGGGCTGAGTGTGCCTGTGCGTTCAGCGACCTCCGCGAGTGCACCCAGTCCTCCCAGCATTTGGGTTCGCACCGCTTGTGGGCAGATTGCTTGCACCACGATGCCGCGGTGTCGGTACGTCATGGACAACCACTCGGCGAACGCGACCGCGGCGTGCTTCGATGCAGCGTAGGGCGCCGCCCCCGGCATGGTGAGCAACCCGGCGGCCGAGGCGGTTACGACAAACCGGCCGCCTCCTTTGCCGATCCACAACGGGACGAGTAGTCGAGCAGCTCGAACGTGCGCCATCACATTGACATCCAGTGCCAGTTGCCAGTCTTCATCGGAAGCATCGATATCGCCGACGCCCGAAACTCCGGCGTTTGCGATAAAGACGTCGACCTGACCGAATTCCGAAGTCGCGCCGGCTATCAGGGCTGCGATCCCGTCCTCCGACGCGCAGTCGGCCGTTACTGCGATCCCACTTACCTCGCGCGCAACTGCGTGTGCGCCTGCATCGTCGAGGTCGTTGACGGTGATATTGGCACCGGCGGCAGCGAGCCTTACCGCCAACGCTCGGCCGATCCCCCCGGCAGCACCGGTGATGATGACGGACTTGCCGGTCAGGGGGGTCAGGTGAGGCTCTGTGTGCATCCGGCATCTCCAAGGTGTGAACGGGGCAGCTGCATACAGCCAATCGCATAGTCGACATGGCAGTCAACAGTGGGTCGGTGTGGATCCGCCTTTGCAGCTGGGTTATTTGCCTTAACGTGGAGTTTCAGTCTTCATCGGCGCTATAGAAATGCGCAGGGGTGTTGACAAACAAGTCATGTTAGTGATGCGATGTGATGGTCGTCACCGCCAAGGTCGATCAGTGACCGGCGAGATCGGTGACACCCGATTTACCACCGGCCAGCGCCTCGATGTGCGCGGCAGAACAGGAGCAACCAGCCATGACTGTGGACAATGGGACGAGACCAGCGGGTTCAGTAAACGGCGATCGAACGTCGAACGGCGCTGAGACAACGGTCGACGCCGTCATCGTCGGCGCGGGGTTCGGAGGTTTGCGCGCCCTGCACGAGATGCGTGAGCTCGGCCTGTCGTCGATCGTCATCGAGGCGGCTGACAACGTGGGCGGCACGTGGTTCTGGAATCGCTATCCCGGTGCCCGTACCGACAGTGAGAGCTGGGTTTATGCCTTCCCGTTCCCGGAGATCCAGGACGAGTGGGACTGGACCGAACGGTTCCCGACGCAATCCGAGGCGCTCGGTTACCTGAACTTTGTCGCTGACCGCCTCGACATGCGCCGAAATATTCAGTTCGAGACCCGAGTCACGTCAGCTGAGTACGACGAGCAGAGCACCGAGTGGATCGTCCGCACAAACACCGGCGACACGTTCCGGTGCACGTACTTCGTCCCGGCCGCCGGTCCACTATCGGTGCCCTACAAGCCGGACTTCGCCGGTTTGGACGACTTCCGCGGGGAGTGGCACGTGACTGGCCGATGGCCACACGAGGGTGTCGACTTCGCAGGCAAAAGAGTCGCCGTCATCGGCACCGGTGCCACCGGCGTGCAGCTGATTCCCATCGTCTCGCACACGGCGTCCGAGGTGACCGTCTTTCAGCGCACACCCAACTTTGTTCTCCCAGCACGTAACTACTCGTTGACAGCAGAAGAACGTCAGGGAATCCGCGCAAATTACGACAGCATCTGGGAGAAGAGCCGACTGCACTTCTTCGGTTTCCCGATGGATCTTGCGGGCCGAACAATCAACGACGTCACCCCCGAAGAAGCCCAGAAGATACTCGAATGGGGCTGGGAAATCGGCGGCTTCCACTTCATCTTCGAAACGTTCGACGACATTCTGGTCGATCCGAAGTCGAATCAGGTCGTCGCAGATTTCGTTCGATCCAAGATTCGATCCATCGTCACGGATCCCAAGACTGCTGATCTGCTGTGCCCGGAGAACTATCCCATCGCGGGCAAGCGACCCCCGCTGGGGCACTTCTACTACGAGACCTTCAACCGGGAGAATGTCAACCTCGTCGACGTGAGCGAGACGGCAATTTCCAGCATCACCGAGAAGGGTGTCAAAGTCGGAGACCGCGAGTACGAGGTCGATATCATCGTCTTCGCAACAGGATTCGACGCAGTGACCGGCAGCTACCGTGGCCTGGATATTCGCGGCCGAGATGGTAGAACCCTTGCCGATGCCTGGACCGATGGCCCCCGCACCCAGCTCGGAATCAATGTCGAGGGATTCCCCAACATGTTCATGATCGGTGGTCCACAGACACCGTTCGCGAACATTCCTGTGGTCATCGATGGCGTCGCGGAGTGGATCGGCAACGCAATCCGGTTCATGCGCGACACGAACGTTGCGACCATGGAGCCGACGGGGGAGTCGATGGAAATCTGGCGGCAGACCGTCAACGCCATCGTCGACGCGACCGTCCTGTCGGTGGGGCCGAACTCCTGGTTCCTCGGCGACAACATTCCCGGCAAGCCGCGGGCCGCCCTCTTCTACTTCGGCGGAGTCGGTGCCTTCCGTGAAGCGTGCCAGCAAGTCGCCAGTGGCGGCTACGACTCGTACGTCTTCAGTCCCGCCCAACCTGTCGCTGTCAGCAACTGAGTCCGACCCGTCACCGAAGGAGACATCACCATGGGAACAGCTCAACCGAACGCGCTCTTCGACCTCTACACCGCGATGGGGGTTCGGATGGGTGCCGAGCCGCCGATGGATCTTCCCACCATGAGAGACATGTTGGAGGGGCTGGCGGTGCTCGCAACCGAGCCCACCGACGTCACCTATGAAGACGTCGATGCCGGCGGCGTTCACGCCGTACTGATCACACCCGCGGGTGCACAAACAGATCGTGTGATCGTGTACGCACACGGTGGGGGGTGCGTGACCGGCTCCTCGGCAAGTCACCGCAAGCTTGCCGCTCACCTTGCCAAAGCGGCTGGATCCAGAGCGATCGTGCCGGACTACCGATTGGCTCCCGAGAACCCGTTCCCGGCACAGATCGAGGATCTGATCATCGTGCACCGCTGGTTGCGGGAACAGGGGTACTCTCCGGAATCCACTGCCGTGGCAGGGGATTCGGCCGGCGGCAACCTATCGATCAGTACGGCGCTACGGCTGCGGGAACTGGGAGAGCCGTTGCCTGCAGCGATCGTCGCATTCTCACCGTGGCTCGACATGGAAGTCACCGGTGAGACGATGAAGACGAATGCCGACAATGACGCGCTGATCTCGCCTGAGGTCAGCGGGATGATGGCCGGTATGTACCTGGGCGAAACCACGCCGAACACTGCTCTGGCGAACCCTCTGTACGCCGACTTGGCCGGCCTGCCTCCTCTGTTCGCGTCCGTGGGTGACGCGGAAACTCTGTTGGACAACGCGCAGCGCATCGTCGAGCAGGCGCGTGAAGCCGGTGTCGAAGCGACACTGGAGGAATCGCCCGGGCAGCAACACGTGTACGTATTCATGGCCGGCCGATCCAAAGAAGCGGACGAGACCATCGGCAACGCCGGGGAATGGTTGAAAGCCCAGTTCGGCCGCTGAGCCCGGTGACACCCACATCTGTGGGTGTCACCGCTTTCGTGGCTGACCTGACAGCTCGATCGTCTTGATGGGTCCGCGTCACCCATACATCCACAGCTCACATTCGAAACACTGAGGGATCACTATGCAATTCACTACTGAGCACGACGCGTTCCGCAAGATGGTCCGCGATGTCGTCGAACGGGATATCGCACCCCATCTCGACGAATGGGAGAAGGCGGGTGCCTTCCCTGCCCACGAACTGTTTCCGAAGCTCGGTGAGCTGGGTCTGCTGGGCCTCGAGTACGACCCGGAGTACGGCGGCCAGGGCGCTGAACACTCCTTCACCGTGGTGCTGTGCGAGGAGCTCTATC
This sequence comes from Rhodococcus sp. FG69, assembly GCF_057808915.1. Lineage (NCBI taxonomy): Bacteria > Bacillati > Actinomycetota > Actinomycetes > Mycobacteriales > Nocardiaceae > Rhodococcus > Rhodococcus sp. FG69. The sequence continues at coordinate 54,628 of NZ_JBMDIX010000030.1, forward strand.
GCGCCGGTGCAGCAGGCGTACCTCTTGCCATCGGCGTGCAGGCCATGATGGCGACACCCTCTCTCGCCGAGTTCGGTACCGACGAACTCAAGCGGCGGTATCTCGCCCCGGCTATTGCTGGTACTCAGGTCTGCTCGGTCGCAGTGACCGAAGCGGGCGCTGGCTCCGACGTCGCCGGCATCCGTACTCGCGCTGTTCGGGACGGCGACGACTGGATCATCAACGGAAGCAAGCTCTACATCACCAACGGGACCCAAGCCGACTGGCTTTGCCTGCTGGCTCGCACCTCCGATGAGGGCGGCTATCGAGGCATGAGTCAGATCATCGTCGAAACGAAGTCACCGGGCTTCTCGGTCTCCAAGAAGTTGGACAAGCTGGGAAACCGCTCGTCCGATACCGCTGAGCTATACTTCGAGAACGTCCGCGTTCCGGTGTCCAACACGATCGGCGAGATCGGACGTGGGTTCCAGCAGCAGATGTCGCAGTTCGTGATCGAGCGGATGTTCGGCGCGTACGGCGTAGTGGGGGCCTGCCAGTGGGCTCTGGAACGGACTCGTGAATTCGTTCGGGAGCGCCAAGCGTTCGGCAAGTCCCTTGCCGACAACCAGTACATTGCGTTTCGACTCACGGAACTCGCTGCAAAAGTCGATGTGCTGCAGTCGCACAACTACCAATCGGCCGAGGCGCATATGGCCGGCGAGGACATCATCCGACAAGCGACCGTAGCCAAGCTCATGGCTGGGCGTTTGGCTCGGGAAGTTGCCGACGAATGCCTTCAGTTCCATGGCGGCATGGGATATATGGAGGAGACATGGACCGCTCGGTTCCTACGTGACAGTCGGCTCCATTCCATCGGGGGAGGCGCTGACGAGGTCATGCTTCAGGTACTCGCCCGCAGAGACGGACTGATTGCGTGACGAGTGATGCGGCGAGCCCGATTCTCTCGGTGGGCATGACCGGTGCTCGAACCATCAGCCGAATTTTTACAGACATGAGTGGAATGATGAAGCAGGCGAACGTAGCTCGGAATGAAGGCGGTACTCATGCGTCCTGACGTCTCTCAGGTAGGTCAGCTCGACCTCAACCTTGCCACCCGGATGTCGGTCGGCGACCTGCTGACGCGCAGTGCCCGCCTGTTCGGGCATCGAACGGCAGTCGCCGATTCCCACGAGGAAGTGACCTACTCCCAACTCGACAGCGCAGCTGAGGCATTCGGCCGCGGACTGCTTGAGTCCGGTGTCCGCAGCCAGGAGCCCGTGGCCTTTCTACTCGGCAACTCCTGGCGCTTCCTGGCCAGCTTCTTCGGCTGCGCAAAAGCCGGAATCGTTGCGTTGCCGATGAATCTCATGCTTTCCACCGACGACATCGCGTGGATCCTGCAGGACTCCGGCACAACAACGGTCATAGTCGATTCGGCGTACGTTCCTCTGCTGGAGGCAGCGCTGCCGTCCGTGCCTGCGGTCACGCGAATCGTGCTCATCGGTGACGAGGTTCCAGCCACCATCTGTGGTCGCGAGGTCGTTCGCTGGGACGACGTCGCGGCCGACTCGAGTCCGCTCGAAGTCGTTGTCGACGACCGCGACACGATGCATTGCCTGTACACCTCGGGAACAACGGCACGCCCCAAGGGCGTACTGACGAGCCATGTGTCCGTGTACGTTGCGCTGATGAGTAACGCTCTACAACTCGAGCATCGCCGCGGCGACGAGTTCAGCGTTTTCCCCGTCGTATTGCCGCTGTTCCACACAACGGCACTGGATACTCTGACGTTGCCGATTCTGCTGACCGGTGGAACGGTCCTTCTCCCAGCAGGTTTCGAGGCGGAGTCGTTCTTGGATCTAGCCGAGAGCCATGCCGCTACACACGTCATGCTGCTGCCCACCATGTTCAGCGCCGTGCTCGACTCACCGAGTCTGGCGACTCGAAATCTGTCCTCGGTTCGGATGTGTATCTATGCCATGGCACCGATGCCGGAGGAGCGGATCGGCCTGATCGCCTCGGCGTTTCCTAATGCGAAAATTCTGCTGGGCTCAGGGCAAACAGAGGTTGTCCCGGCCACAGTGTTCCAGTTCCCATCGCACCAGAAGACGAAGTCTGCGTCGTGGGGTCCGCCGGTTGTCACGGTCGATGCGCAGATCATGGACCAGTCCGGCCAACTTCTCCCAGCTGGCGAAACCGGTGAAATCGTCTACCGAGGCCCGCATGTCATGTCGGGCTATTGGAACAATGCGTCCGCTAACGCTGCGGCGTTCGAGCACGGATGGTTCCACAGCGGCGACCTCGGGCATGTCGATGAAGAAGGCGTGATCTGGTTTACCGATCGTGTCAAAGACATCGTCAAGACCGGCGGCGAGAATGTGTCCTCGGTCGAGGTGGAACGTGTGTTACTGAGCTGCCACGATGTCCTCGAAGCAGCAGTGATCGGCGTCCCTGACGACCGATGGGGCGAGTCCGTTACCGGCGTCGTCGTGCCGGTCGATCCCAACATCGACGCCGAGGCGCTTGCCGGTCGCTTGCTGGCCCATTGCAAGCAACACCTCGCAGGATTCCAGGTCCCCAAGCGGATCGATGTGGTGTCGGGGCTTCCGAAGACGGCCACAGGCAAGATTCAAAAAGCTGTGCTGCGCGACAGCTTTCGCATCTGAACGGGCTGAATCAGTCTTACTGGCAGTCGCACGCGAGCCGGGCGTCGGGTAAACCGACGCCCGGCCTCCATGTTGGGCCGATGTCGCCTCAACGCAACCACTTACAGCACTCAGAGCGCCGGCGCGCCGGCGCGACGAAAGGTCGCTTCCATGATTGTTGCCTACAGCACGTATTCACGTCCTCTTGCCGACGAAGACAAGAGCCTTGTTGCAGAGCACCTCGCCTTCATCAAGCAAGGATTCGACGACGGAACGTTCGTCGCAGCGGGGGCCCGCCAATCCTCGGTCGGCGGAGTGGTCCTCGCCCGCGGGGTCTCCGAAGATGACCTCCGTGCACTGATGCAGCAAGACCCGTTCGTCCGGGCCGGCTTGGTCGACGAGTACAAGATGATGACGTTCGCCGTGTCGATGGCGTCGATTGACGAACTGGCGGAGAACTGAGTCGGTTCCCGAAGCCAGAATGACGAGAACAGTTGTGTCCGACGAATCGAACAGTCTCTTCCTACCGATGAACATCGGCGAAATCGCGGTGGTCAATCGATTGGTAATGGCTCCGTTGACGCGACTACGAGCCGAGCCCGATGGGCGGCCGGGGGAGATCGTCGCTCAGTACTACGCCCAGCGCGCCAGCATGGGTCTGATCGTGTCGGAGGGAACTTTTACCACCGAGGCTTCGCGCGGCTACCTCGGGCAACCAGGTTTGGTCGACGATGCGCATCAGGCCGCCTGGGCTCGAGTTGCTGCGGCCGTCCACGATGCTGGTGGAAAGATCGTGGTGCAATTGATGGACGCGGGCCGTCTCACCCATCCGGGCATAACGGGAGGCCGCGAAGTGCTGGCACCGAGCGCGATTGCAGCCCCTGGCACCGCGCGAACCGAGGCGGGCAAGGAACGCTTTCCGATACCTACAGCACTGACAACGGCGTCGGCTGGGGATGTCGCCCAGCAGTTTGCCAGGGCGGCAAAGCGGGCCGTGGCCGCAGGTATGGACGGCGTGGAAATCCACGCAGCAAACGGATATCTGCTTCACCAGTTCCTCGCGCCTAATTCCAACCAGCGCACAGACCTGTACGGCGGCACACCGCGAAATCGAGCCCGACTGGTCGAAGAAGTAATCGACGCCGTCGCATGTGCAATCGGCTCGGGCCGGGTTGGGCTGCGAATCTCACCTGGGCACGACGTACAGGGAACGCTCGAGACGGATTCGGCCGATGTAGTGGACACGTACGGGAGGCTCGTCGATCACGTGAATCGAGGCGACCTGGCATATCTCTCAATTTTGCATGATAGTCCAGAGGGAAGCCTGGTCCAGGAACTTCGTCGCCGTTTCGCAGGGCCTCTTGTTCTGAACACTGGATTCGCCTCGATCACAACGCTTTCCGATGCCTGTGCCATGCTTCTCGACGCGGGTGCCGACGCAGTCGCTGTCGGCCGGGCTGCGATCGCGAATCCTGACCTCGTCGAGCGGTGGCGCGACGGATGTGCGTTGAACGTTCCGCGGCCCCATACCTTTTACGTTGGTGGTCCCGAGGGGTATGTCGACTATCCCCGTCGTTGAGTGATCGCTGGGAAGGGGACTTGCACGGTCACCGTGCGGGCATCCTCAGGCCGCCGTCCAACCGGACGGTCTCGCCGTTCATGTAGTCGTTCGTCAACAGCTCGAGCGCCAGTCGGGCGAATTCTTGGGCGTACCCGGCGCGCTTGGGAAAGACAGCACTTCTCGCCAACTTGTTCTTGTAAGCGTCGCCTTGTGGCAAAGAGTCGAAGATCGGCGTATCGAACAATCCCGGCGCGATCGAGTTGACTCGGATGCCGAACTCGGCGAGGTCCCGCGCCATCGGCAGCGTCATACCCACTACGCCTCCTTTGGCCGCAGCATAGGGCGTCTGGCCGACCTGCCCCTCGAAGGCCGCGATGGAGGCCGTGTGCAGGATCGATCCACGCGTCGCTCCATCGGACGTCGGTTCGCTCTTCGCCATGGCAGCGGCAGCGAGTCTGGCGCAGTTGTAGGCACCGATCAGATTGACCTGAACTTCTCTCGCGAATGCTTCGAGCGGTAACGGGTCGAAATCGGCCGATACGGTCCGACGTTCTTGGCCGAAGCCTGCAGCGTTCACCAATGCACGTAGAGGGCCCATGGTGACCGCGGCCTCGACTGCAGCCGCGACGGATTTCTCGTCCGTGACGTCGGCTCGGCAGAAGCGGCCTCCGATGTCACCGGCTACTGCCTCTCCCCGATCGGTCTGCAGGTCGAGAATGACCACTCGTGCCCCTTGGTGGGCCAACAACCTGGCTGTTGCCTCACCGAGGCCGGAAGCGCCCCCGGTAACAATGGCGGAAGATTCGCTGAGATCCATGACGCACGCCTCTCGATCGGTCTGTGTACGACAACCTTACGGTTCATCTGACAACAAAATCAACTATGGATAAACAAGGATATCGAGCTGCACAGGCATAGTGGACTGAGAATTGCAGTCAATGCGGGAAGCTTCTGACTGAACAGTCATATTTGAGAACGGGCAGGTGCTCGGATGCTCGCTCCACTGGAACCCGTCGGCGCGGTCGTCCAGCGAGACGAATCAGGTCTGCGGTGCCGACGTGCCGGCTTCGGTGGAGGGTGAGACGCCGAGTGCGCGCGCCCAGAGTTTCGTCAGCGTAGTGACAGCCCTTGATTCGTCGTATTCGACACCGTGCACGAACCACAAGAGGGTGAAGTTCTCGACCATCCCACCCAGAATGCTCGCTGTCAGATCTGGGTCGAGGTCAGGGTCGGCGATCCCGCGTGACTGCAGGGATCGGATACCTGCTGCGTTTCTTCTCAGGAACGGCTCGCGTATCTGAAGCTTCAACTCTCGAAAGTAGGGCTCTCTGATGGCCATTTCCTCGATGACCGCAATCAGTCGGGCGTTGCGCCTGGCGACGGCCAGATAGGTCCGATTGGCTTCCAGGATGCGGCTGTAGGGATCCGACGCAACATCGACGGAAGGCCTGGAGGCAGAGAACATTTCACCGGTGATGACGGTGAAGATCTCGCCGAGTATCTCTTCTTTCGTTTTGAAATAATGGTAGAACACCCCGTAGGACGTACCGGCCTGGGCAGCGATGTCCGAGATGCGGGCATCGCGAAAGCCCATCTGCTCGAACGTCTCGCGTGCAGCATGTATCAACGCCGAGCGAGTACGTCGGCCGCGAGCCGTGGACGGCGTTTGAACCGACGACGTGGTTTGCCCACGGCTGACGACGGACGTCGGGAGCGGGGGAGAGCCGATTCGACGTGCCACTGAGCTCCTTCGATTCGAGGCCCGTGGGTGTCATCATCGGCGTCGACGGGCGGGTAGGGCCGGTGTGAATGCTGTTGTCGATAGTAAGGCGTCGTCAGTCGCGGGCAGGGACACCGAAGAGGTGTCGTTCAGACGATCTCGAACAACCCGGCCGCACCCATGCCGCCACCGACGCACATCGAGACGACCACGTAGCGAACGCTTCTACGCTTTCCCTCGATGAGAGCGTGACCCACGAGGCGGGCACCGGACATTCCGTAGGGGTGTCCCACCGAGATCGCACCGCCGTCGACGTTGTACCGATCGGGGTCGATGCCCAGTTCGTCTCGGCAGTACACAGCTTGAGAGGCGAAAGCTTCGTTGAGTTCCCACAATCCGATGTCGTCGATGGTGAGGCCATGCGTAGTGAGCAGTTTGGGGATGGCGAACATCGGTCCGATTCCCATCTCATCCGGTGCGCATCCAGCAACTGCGATACCGCGATATACACCGAGCGGTTCGATTCCTCGCCGTTGCGCCTCGCTCGCCTCCATGAGTACCGCCGCCGACGCGCCGTCCGAGAGCTGAGAAGAGTTTCCGGCGGTCACCGTGGAGGTGGGGGACACCGTGCCGTCGGGAGTTACCGGTGGCAAGGTAGCCAGTCCGGCCAAGGTAGTCGACGGTCTGTTGCCCTCGTCTGCAATCAGCGTGACTCGCTGTCGCTCGACTGCACCCGATGACTTATCGGCCGCCGTTTTGACCGACTCGAGCGGAACGATCTCTGCATCGAAGCGGCCGTGCTCCTGTGCGTGAGCGGTTCGCTGTTGGGACAGCAAGGCAAACTCGTCTTGTCGATCTCTGCTGACGGAGTATCGATCAGCGACTGTCTCTGCAGTGTGCACCATGGGCATGTAGATATCCGGCGTGTGTTCTTCGAGCCAGGGATCTGTCGCACGGTAGAAGTTCTGGTGGGTGTTCTGCACGAGTGATATCGACTCGACTCCGCCTCCGACGGTGATCGTCATTCCATCGTGAAGTATTTGTTTGGCTGCAGTCGCGATAGCCATCAGTCCCGATGAACACTGCCGGTCGAGTGTCATCCCCGGAACGGAGTCAGGTAGGCCTGCACGAAGTATCGCCTGCCGTGCGACGTTGCCACCGGTACTGCCTTGCTGCACTGCACATCCGAGGATGACATCGTCTATTTCACGTCCGTCGACACCTGCGCGGTCGACGGCGTGAGTCAGGGCGTGAGCAGCGAGATGCTGGCCCTGAGTGTCGTTGAACGCGCCGCGGTAGGCCTTGCCTATGGGTGTCCGTGCTGTCGAGACGACTACGGCTTCTCGCATGGTGTGAACTCGCTTCTGTGGATGTGGCTGGATCGGTGAACGATCAGGCGTGGTAACTGGTCGTGCCGGATCGACCGACGACGATCTTCGGTACGACGGCGCGGGAGGAGAGTCGTAGAAGCATGTCCACCATCTCGACGATGTCATCGACACGAATCATCGTTTCTGGAGGTATCCGGTCGTGCACCCAGTTCGCCATGTCGGTGTCCACGAAGGCTGGTGCGATGGCGGTTGCCGTCACCCCATTGCCCGATTCCTCTGCATTGAACGTCTCGACCAACGAGATCAACGCAGCCTTGGTTGCTCCGTATACAGCGAGCCCGGCCTCGGCATAGAGGCCGGTGATCGACGACAGCGCAACAACTTTGGCTCCCCCGTCGGGGTTCGAGGCTGCCGCGGCGCGCAACGACGGCAGGGCCTGCTGGAGCATGGTCAGCGGCGCACGCAGGTTGATATCGAGGGTCTTGTCCAACCGTCGGAGCGGATAGGTGTCGATGGTTCCGGACGAACCGAAACCGGCGTTGAGAATGAGGGCGTCGAGCGTCTCGAAATGCTCGGTGTGGGTTGTTACTACGTTCCCGGCGGCCTCTGGGTCTGACAAGTCCCCGGCGGCAATTACGACGTCACTCGCTCCTGCCGCGCGTAGTTCCCGAGCGACCGAGTCGAGGCGTTCGTGATCACGCGCGTTGATGGTGAGCCCATGCCCCTGCTGTGCGAGGCGGGTGGCGATTCCAAGACCGATGCCGCGTGTGGCTCCGGTGACCAAGGCGGTGCGAATCATGATGATGACCTCTTCAAGGCGTGTAGTCCTGCAGCGATGAACTCGGGAACCGACTCCCCGGCTCTGTCGAAACCGTCGCCCACGGTCGCGCCGACCAAGAAGCGGTGGTGGATGCCTTCGGCGATGACCGCGAGTTTCAGGTAGGCGAGCGCCATATAGAAATTCCAGTGTGCGAGGTCGCGACCCGAAGCCAGTGAATAGCGTTGCGCAAGATCATCTATCGACGGCATCCGGTCGCTGGTCCACGCTGCCGGCTCGCCGATGACGAGGTCGAACGAGGGGTTGCGATAGACACACATCGTGGCCACGTCGGACAGTGGATCTCCCAGCGCCGACAGTTCCCAATCCACTACTGCGGCCACCTGCCCGACGTCGTCGAGACCGAGGATGGTGTTGTCGATTCTGTAGTCACCGTGCACAATCGACGCTTCGGATTGCTGAGGGATCGAGTCGGCGACGGCTGTGTGCAGACGACTCAGATCCGTGCTTTCACGTGTTTTGACCCGTTCCCACTGCTTGGCCCACAGAGCAACCTGGCGAGTGAGATATCCGTCCGGGCGACCGAACTGTCGCAGACCGACGACGTCGATGTCGACCTGGTGGAGCGCTCCGAGAATCCTCACCAACTCATCGACACATTTGTCGAGATCGGTATCGGAGACATCGACGAGATCTGCTGTTGTCCGAACAACGCGGCCGTCGATCCGCTCTACCAGGGTGAAGGGCGCGCCGAGGACGGACACGTCCTCGCACAAGACCACGGTGCCTGCGACGGGCACATCTGTTTTCTGCAGCGCCGAGGTGATGGTGTACTCGCGGGCGACGTCGTGCGCGGAAGGCGTGAGACCCGCGGTAGGTGGGCGGCGTAATACCCACCGCGAGGTGTCGTCGGAAAGGAAGTAAGTCAGATTGGATTTGCCGCCCGAGATGAGTTCGGCCCGCAAATCGCCTCGCAGTGGCACATCGGAGTCGTTCAGGTAGGCACGCAATTTCTCCAGGTCGAGGCCTCGATGCTCCGTGTCGCTCACGAGGATGCACCAGCTTTGTGCTTGGCTCCGGCCTTCTGCGCTGCTCCGATGGCGCGCCGTGCAATTGCCCAGCGGTGCACCTCCGATGCGCCGTCGTAGATTCGGAAACCGCGCACCTCCTGCGCAAGCCGTGCCAAGGGTAGATCCCCGGATACTCCGAGCCCACCGCACATCTGAATCGAGCGATCGACTATTCGGAACACTGCCTCCGCGCCGAACGTTTTCGCGATGGAGGTCTCGTCGCCTGCATGCTCACCCTGATCGAGAGCCCAGCACGCGCGAATCAGCAGGGCTCGGGTCGCCGCGATGTCGATCTCGTTGTCGGCGACCATCTGTTGAATCATGCCGAGGGCACCGAGCTTGCCGCCGAACGCTTCACGATGGGCAACGCGTTCGACAGCGATGTCGTGAGCGCGGCGTGCGGCCCCAAGCCATCGCATGACGTGCGTCATCCGGGCCGGCCCCAACCTGACCTGGACGTAACGGAATCCCTGGTCCACCTCGCCGAGAACGCCACTGTCGGGGACGAAGAGGTCCTCGAAGAACACCTCGCAGTGGCCGCCGATCATGGATTTGTCGGGGGTCTCGATGTGGCGACCGACGGTCAATCCGGGCACCACGGAGGGGGTGATGAACATGGTGGCACCGCCCCGGTCCCCGGGCACGCCGGCGGTGCGCGCAAAGATGATGAAGAAGCCGGCCCCCTCGGCGCCGGTAATGAAGTACTTGTGCCCGTTGATCTTCCATCCGCCGGGCACCTTGTCCGCACGGGTGGTCAACGCGCTCGGGTCGGAGCCCGCGCCGGGGGCAGGTTCGGTCATGGCGAAGGCCGAGCGCATCTCTCCGCGAGCGAGTGGAGCAAGGAAGCGCTCTTTTTGCTCCTTGTTCGCGATGTGGTCGAGCATGTGTACGTTGCCCTCGTCGGGTGCGGCGATGTTCAACGCGACCGGGCCGAACAGTGAGTATCCGCCCTCCTCGAAAACCGGTGCGCGTTCGACCATGTTCAGTCCATGGCCACCGTACTCGAGCGGGACGTGCGGACCGAAAACACCCGCGTCTCGGGCCGCGGCTTGCAGTGTTTCGCGCAGTTCATCTCCGCCGGCGGCAGCGATATCGCCGTGGTGAAGATCCTCGACGGGCAGCACCGTGCTTCGGGTGAATTCTCGGGTCTTCTCGACCAGCGTGGTGACTTCGGGGGACATCAGAAAATCGGTCATGGTCAAACCTCCATCGACGGGATGCATCTCGCCGAACGTTCGTCGATCAGCGAGCGCGAGGACATGTATTCCATTCGCGTGGTGACGGTCAGGCTGTGGAGTCGCCGCCGGGTACAGCCCAGTACGGTGGCCGCTTTTCGGAGAATGCGAGCATGCCCTCTTGCGCCTCCGGGGAAGCGAAGTAAGACGCGGTCAGATTCAGCATCTGGGCGAATTGTTCGGCCAGGGTGGTCGCCGAGGGATTAAGCATCTTCTTGACGCCAGCAAGGGCCCGTGGAGCGCCGAGTCCGATTGTTTCGGTGAGTCGGGCGACCGCGGTATCGAGACCGTCAGCTGTGGCGACCTCACTGAGCAGACCGATTCGAGCGGCGTGCCGGGCATCGAAAGTCTCACCGGTCAGGAACAAGCGATGCAGATCTACCGATGCCACGCGCAGTCGAAGCGGCACCGAGATGACTGCGGGAACCACTCCGATCCTCGTCTCGCTGAAGCCGAGTGTCACGGTGTCCGCGGCAACCGCGAAGTCGCATGACGCCACCAGCCCGATACCTCCGGCACGGGCCGGGCCTCTCAGTACAGCGATCACCGGCTTCGGGGAAGTCAACAGCATCGTCATCAGATCGACGAGCTCCTGCCCCGACTGCGAGGTGTCGCCGGTGCGGGCTTCCTTCAGGTCTGCGCCGGCGCAGAACACCGAACCGGTGTGGGTGAGAACCACAACGCGGGTGGCCTCGTCGTCGATTGCGGTGCGCACGTGACCGAGCAGATCGGATCGAAGTTGTGCCGAGAGTGCGTTCCGGTTCTTCGGCGAGTCGAGAGTGACGACAGAGACTCCGCCTTCGGTCGCGAGGCGCGCCAGTTCCGAATTGTGCTCAGGTGCGCTCATCGCGATGCCTGCTTGTCTTCTGAGGGAGCAGAATGGGGCGCGGACGGCGGATTGTCGATGAAGGCCGCGGGGATGTCGTGATGGCGGGCGCGAACGAACTCGCCGAGTCCCTTCCCCTGCGAGTCGAGATTCAGGTTCGCCGCGACCCCTCGGCCGAGTAGTCCGACGATGGTCACTCCGCATGCGCGCAGATGCGGCAATTCCCACATACGTAACGAGCACTCCGCAGCTTCTGGGATCAGAGCCCTAATCGAGTCCTCGGTCCACCAGGACCTGAGCCAGTCGTGCTCCCGATCGTCGCGGGCCCACAGGCCGAGGGTGGCGTTGCCGGCTTTGTCACCGGATCGTGCCCCTACGACTGTGCCCAACGGTTGGCGCACGGTCGGGCCGAATTCCGTCACTTGCTCTCCGACGAGAGGTGCTTCGATCGGTTCTGCGGGCGGTGTGGTGGGTGCCGGGGCAACCTCGAACTGCTTGTCTCCCAGTGTTACCCGCTGGTGGAAGGCGTCGGCAGGCATCAGCGTCGGCCAGAATACGGTGACTTCGCTGCCTGCCGCCGGCGGACCGGTGAAGTACAGGCCCGGATAACTCGCAAGCCCGGTCTCGATCGCTGCCCTCGGGAAAGCGCGAACCTTGTCCGGGGAGGCATCCGTGACCGAAATGGTCAGCAACGCAACGGCTTCGTTCATGCTCGCTGGATCGGACTTGTCGGCACGGAGGAGCCGGACAGTCACCATCTCGAAGGCTTTTTCGCCGCCGACGATGTTGGCCCACATCGCGCGCTGGGCAAGCTCTGCCTTGGCCTCGATGTTGGCACCGGTGAGCACGAACGTCACCTCGTTGCGCCATCCTCCGGAGACCAGTGCGCCCACCTTGATCGTTGCGGGTGCCGCTTCGCCGCGCACTCCCGAGATCTGAACGCGGTCCGTATCGAGCTGGGTGAGCCGAGCGGTGTCGAGCCGGGTGATGACGTCGGGGTTGGCGTATCGCGGTCCGTCGATTTCGTAGAGTAGCTGCGCAGTCACCGTTTCCACGGTCACCGCGCCTCCTGTGCCCGGGTGTTTGGTGATGACGCACGAGCCGTCGGCGGCAATCTCGGCGATCGGGAATCCGACGTGGGCCATGCCGTCCAACTCGGAGAAGAACGAGAAGTTTCCGCCGGTGGCTTGTGCCCCGCACTCGATGACGTGTCCCGCGGTAACGGCTCCGGCCAACGCATCCCAGTCGGTCCTCGACCAGCCGAAGTGCCACGCGGCCGGCCCGATGATGATGGCTGCGTCGGTGACTCGGCCGGTGACGACAACATCGGCTCCGGCATCGAGCGCCTCCTTGATTCCCCAGGCTCCGAGGTATGCGCTGACGACGTCGGGCTCGCGGTCGATGTCGGCGAACGATTGCCCGGTATCGAGGTGTGGTGCGTCCCAGCCGCTTCGGCGGGCAAGTGCGAAGGCGTCGGTGGCGTCGTCACCGTCGACGACGGCGACCCGGACGGTTCGGCCGGCGTTTTCGGCGATGCGCGTTATCTCTTCAGCACAGGCGTGCGGGTTGAGACCGCCTGCGTTGGAGACAATTTTGATGTGCCGGTCCAGGCAGGTGGCGAGCACGCCCTCCAGTTGCCGGACGAATGTGCGTGCGAATCCGGCTTCGGGGGAGCGTTTGCGTTGTTTGACGAGTACGCCCATGGTCAGTTCCGCGAGCCAGTCACCGGTGAGTACGTCGACGGGTCCGCCGTCGACGATCTCGCGGGCCGCGGCGAGGCGGTCGCCGAAGAAGCCGGAGCAGTTGGCTATCCGTAGGGGGCGTAATTCGCTCATGCGGGATCCACCGCCGACAGAGTCACCAGAACGGTATGAGCCTCGACGTATTGGCCTACCTCCACGTGGATGTGCTCGACGGTTCCGTCCATCGCGGCCGTCGCCGGATGCTCCATCTTCATCGCTTCGACCGTGACCAACCTCTGTCCAGCGGTGACGACGTCGCCGATCTTCACGGCAATGGCAACGACTGTGCCTGGGATTTCGTTCACCGGACCCAACGCGGTTGCTGCTCCGGAATCAGGATCAGGAAGTCGAGGAGAACGCCGCCAACCCGACTGACTGCTCGAATCGTTGACCCAGATCGATTCGTCCGGATGGGTGACGACCGTGCAGGGATAGTCGACTCCGTCGTACTGCACCCGTACCGAGTCGGACGTGAGATCGAGGAGGCGAAACTCGTGCCGTGTCCCGTCGATCTCCAGCTCGAGGTCGGCGTCCCCTGACCAACCATCCTGGTGGTAGCCGATCTCGATGGCAGTGTCGTCTCCGAGGCGGTGCCAGGTGGCGTGCGTGAGTATCCGGGCGGCGAGCGGCCGGAATCCGGGACGGGCATGACCACGCATCGGGTCGTGGGCGGCGCGTCTCGAGGTGGACACCGCCACCGCCGCTGCGAGGTGTATCCGCTCAGCGGTCCTGGCAGCAGGATTCAGCAGGTGGGGATGATTGTCGAGAAAGTCGGTACGGGTGGCACCGTCGAGGAAATCCGGATCACGGAGGAGCGCTGCCAGGAAGCTGCGGTTGGTCGTGACACCGTGCACGTGAGTGGCGTCGATGGCCGAGGCGAGCGCGAATGCTGCGTCGGTTCTGTTCCCGGCGTGAGCGACGATCTTGGCGATCATCGGGTCGTAGAACGGGGAAATCTCGGCCGGGGCGACTATTCCGTCCTCGTATCGGAGTCCGATGCGGTCGGGATGGCTGTAACGGTGCAACTGTCCTGGAGTCGGGAGGTAGTCGTTCGCAGGGTCTTCGGCGTAGAGCCGCACTTCGATTGCGTGCCCGTTGATTCGGACGTCGCTCTGCTCGAATCCCAATGTTTCACCGCGCGCCACGCGCAATTGCAGTGCGACCAAGTCCATTCCGGTCACTTCCTCGGTGACGGGGTGCTCGACCTGTAGGCGGGTGTTCATCTCGAGGAAGTAGAAGCCTCCGGTCTCGTCGTCGTAGAGGTATTCCACTGTGCCGGCACCGACATACCCGAGCTCACGGACGAGTGACACTGCGGTCGAGCCCATTCGTTCGCGCGCGTCGGGTCCGATGACGGGTGAGGGTGCTTCTTCGAGCACCTTCTGATGGCGACGCTGAATGGAGCACTCGCGTTCTCCGAGATGCACTGCGTTGCCGTGCTTGTCGCCGAAAACCTGGATCTCGATGTGTCGCGAATACCGCAAGTACTTCTCAAGGAACACGGTCGAGTTGCCGAACAAGTTCGCGCCTTCTCGACGCGAGGAGGCCACTCCGTCGATGAGGTCCTCGGAACGTTCGATCAGGCGCATTCCCTTGCCGCCGCCTCCTGCTACGGCTTTGGCCAATAGCGGATAACCCACTTCGGCTGCTGCGCTCTCCCATTCCGAGGTGTCGTCTCCGGTGATGACCGCGTCGGGCAGGACTGGCACGTCTGCTTTGCGCGCCCATTCCTTCGCGCGGTCCTTGAGACCCATCACGCGCATCGATTGCGCACTCGGGCCGACGAAATTGATGCCGGCCGCTTCGCATGCCTCGGCGAATTCGGGGTTCTCCGAGAGGAACCCGTAGCCGGGGTGGACGGCGTCGGCACCGGTGCGCCGGGCGGCGTCGAGGATCTTGTCGACTTTCAGATAGGAGTCGGCGCTGCTTGACCCGCCGATTGCGACGGAGAAGTCGGCGTCGGTGACGTGCGGGGATCGTGCGTCGGGATCCGAGTAGACCGCGACGGTGCGAATACCCATCGCGCGGGCGGTGCGAATGACACGCCGTGCGATCTCGCCGCGGTTGGCGACGAGCAATGTATTGATCGGTGTGTGGTTCACGGAAGTCTCACAATCGGAACGTAGCGAACCGGGACGTCCCGGTCACCGGTGCGGAATGTACGGCGGACAGGGCGAGGCCGAGAACGGCGCGGGTATCGCGAGGATCGATGATTCCGTCGTCCCACAGTCGTCCGGTGGCGTATACAGCACCGGACTGACTTTCGATCAAGTCTTCGATCTCGCGGCGGACCCTGGCGTCGTCGGCGTCGCTGAACTCGGTGCCGGCACGCTGAGCTGCTGTTTTCTTGATGATGGACATGACCCCGCCGAGCTGTGCTCCGCCCATGACTGCGATGCGGTGGTTGGGCCAGGTGAAGACGAATCGGGGGTCGTATGCGCGGCCCGACATCGCGTAGTTTCCCGCGCCGTACGAAGCGCCGATCATCAAAGTCACATGGGGGACAGTGGAATTGGAGACGGCATTGATCAGCTTCGAGCCATCCTTGATGATCCCACCGCGTTCGGCTGCCGAGCCGACCATGAAGCCGGTGATGTTCTGGATGAACAGCAACGGGATGTCGCGTGAATTCGCCAGCTGAATGAAATGCGCCCCTTTGTTCGCTTCATCCGAGAACAAGATGCCGTTGTTGGCGATGACACCTACCGGGAATCCCGCGATCGAGCCCCAGCCGGTGACCAACTGAGTGCCGAACAGTGGCTTGAACTCGTCGAAGCGGGAGCCGTCCAGTACGCGAGCAAGAATCTCCCTCACCTCCACCGATCGCTTCGAGTCGGCTGCAGCGCATGCGAGCAGTTCGCTCTGGTCGTGAACCGGAGGATCAGCGGGCAGCGTGGCCCCCGGGCCGGCTTTGGTCCACTGCAGATCCGCCACGATCTGACGCCCCAATCGCAGGGCGTCGCGCTCGTCCTCGGCGAGGTAATCTGCCAATCCGGATACGCGGGCGTGCATTTCGGCACCACCGAGCGATTCGTCGTCGATCTCCTCGTTGATCGCCATCTTCACCAGGGGAGGTCCGCCGAGGTAGACCGTGGCAGCTTCCTTGACGAGGACCGTGTATTGGCTCATGCCGGGCACATATGCACCACCGGCGGTCGAGCTGCCGAACACCAACGAGATGGTCGGAATGCCCGATGCTGTGAGACGGGTGATCTCGCGAAAGCTGCGTCCGCCGTTCACGAAAATATCTGCCTGCTTGGGTAGATCTGCTCCGCCGGATTCGACGAGCGTGATAACAGGTAGCCGGTTCCGGGCTGCGATGTCGAGTGCTCGGAGTTGTTTGGCCACCGCGTCCGGGTTGAGTGAGCCACCCTTGACCGTCGGCTGGTTGGCGATGATCATGCACTCGATTCCACTGACTGGTCCGATGCCGGTGATGAGTCGGCCGCCGGGCTGTTCGTCCGGGTCGTGTGCCCCTGCGTAAGTGGATAGTTCGAGGAACGGGGCGTCTTCGTCGAGCAGCAGATCGACGCGCTCGCGTGCGAGCAGTTTGCCGCGACCGCGATGGCGTTGTACGGCCTTTTCTCCACCCGACGCAAGGACGCGATCAGCGAGAGCGGTCAAAGGTTCCAGAGCGTCCAGCATCGCAGTACGGTCGAGCAGGAATTGCTCCGACCTGATGTCGAATCGTGTGGGTATGACCGTCATTGGTGCACCTCGATGAGTCGGAGATTCAGGGGTAGGCAGCGTCACGTCAACTGAGGGCATCAGCCGCCGAGCGATCGGCGCAGATGCACCGACCTCGATTGAATCGATGAGCTACATCCATCGAGACCTACACAACACCAAGTTGACTAACAAATCAAGTATGGATCCGATGAAGATGGATTCCACCTGGCCAAATAGGCTGCCATCCCTAGTCGGCTGAACCGAGGACTGACCGTGGCATCAACTACGAGGTCGCAATGTCCGACTCTCGAGCCGGGCACCTCTCTCGGTCGAGCTTCTCGGCACAGTTAGCTGCAGTATGACGCCGGGTTTGGGAGGGGATGTGAAGGGTCTTGTAGCCATCAAGACACTTGACTGTGATGTCGATCTTGCGCAGTCCCGACCTTTACTGGTGGCCACCGCAAACGGTATTGGCTTCCGGGTCTCCCCGACGGCGACGGGGTCAAAGTAGCGGGCGGCGCTCACATCGCGCGAGTCGGGGCATCTAGAGTCGCAGATCCTCGGCCACCTGTTGCGGGAGGTGGAGATTTTACGAGGGGATGACGCTGACCTCGGCTTCATCGGTGGTCGTGGGTGATCTGAAGTCGACTGCACTACAGATGAATTGATATCTCGACACGATTCGGACCAGTCGAGAGGTGATCTCGGGCGGGTTACGGAGTGGTGTTCCCAACTCCCGGCGGTGCCGGACGGTGTGCTGGTGCACGTGGATGGCAGAGACGCCGGCGCGAAGGCACGACAACGGCGGCGGTCGACCACAGGTGCTCGCTTCGCTGTTCCTGAATTTCTGGACTTCGGTACAAGCCGAACCCGCTGTCGGCTCTTGACTTAAAAGTCAAGTGATGATGGAGTGTGATCCAGATCGCACCGTCAGGGTCAGGCATCCGCTGCCTGTAACGCCGATGCGGTGGGTCGAATCAGGCGAGCATGGGCTAGGGCTCGAAACCAGCAGCAATCAGCGTGTCTTCGTTCCAATCGAGATCACAAGGGAGTTCATCATGGGTCGTATGGATGGAAAAGTTGCCTTCATCACCGGGGCAGGCCGAGGGCAGGGCCGGGCGCACGCAATCAGGTTGGCAGAGGAAGGGGCTGACATTGTGGCGCTCGATTGCCCGAGTCAGGGCAGCATCCCGCACCCCCTCGCCACCGAGGAAGATCTGAACGAGACCGTCCGGTGGGTCGAAAAGCTCGATCGACGAATCCTGGGCATTGTTGGGGACGTCCGGAGTCAGGCAAGTCTCGATTCCGCTGTTGCGGCCGGAATCGCGGAATTCGGGCACATCGACGTGGTCGTCGCCAATGCAGGTGCATGGAGTGTCGGGCCATTCTGGGAAATACCTGAAGAAGAATGGAAAGACGTAGTCGATATCGACCTGCTCGGTGTCATGAGGACCCTCAAAGCGGTCACTCCGCACATGATCGAACGCGGCTCGGGTTCGATGGTCGTAATTGCGTCTGTCAACGGCAAGGAGGCCGGTGTCAACTATGCGCATTACGTCAGCTCCAAGCACGGTGTGCTCGGACTGATGAAGTCCGTCGCCCTCGAACTCGGTCCTCTCGGTATTCGTTGCAACGCCGTGCTGCCCGGTGTCGTCAGGACACCCATCTTGGACTGGCAAGGTGGATGGGATCTGATGGCTGGTGGCCCCGGGCTGGGCACGCGCGACCATATGGAGTCCGGCGGTAAGGCGTACGCGCTGCTGAAGGGCGTTGGAATGCTCCCGCCGGAGGCCACCAGCGAGGGTGTGTTGTGGTTGGCCTCTGACGAGTCGAAGTACGTGTCCGGCCAAGAGCTGGCGATCGATGGCGGTCACATGTTGTTGCCGGGCCTCAACATGGCCAATATCGCCGAGGCGGCAGCAGCAGCCAACGGCTAGCAGGCCGACAAAAACCTGGTCTCGGATCGGTTCGACATACGCGCGCGTGTCAGTCGAACCGATCCGGCCAGGGCCACTTTCGGCAACCCAACGTTCAGGTACGAGCCAACTCGTGACGGCCGCTGCCAGTAGACTGAATCGCAGGAATACCGTTGAATAGCAATATTATTCAGATCGGGCCGTCAGTGCAGCCGACTACACTGCCCGGGTTGCTCAGCGATGCATTGCCCGGGCACGAGTCGTTATTTTTGCTGTGTTCGGATCGAAAGTGGACTTACGCAGAGTTCTCCCGCACGGTCGACAGCCTTGCCTCGGGTCTTCTGTTATTGGGGATCCGACGCGGCGATCGCGTGGCCATTGCTGCACCCAACTCGGCGCAGTGGCTTCTTACGTGGTTCGCAGTCACCAAAATCGGTGCCATTCTGGTCACGCTCAACGTGGCATACCGTGAGCGGGAATTTCGCTTCATGCTCAATCAGTCCGGGGCTGTCATGTTGATCAGCTGTGCTCGAGATGGCGAGTTCGATTTCGTCGATTTCTTGGACGAGCTCAGGCCACGTATCCCCACGGTGAGCCACTACGTCTTTCTCGGAGAGCGCGGATTCGAGGGTAGCCGCCGGTGGGATGATCTCTTGGTCGACGACATCGACATCCAGGCGCTCACCCACGCCGGATCTCATGTGGAAGAGCATGATCCGGCGGTGATTCTGTACACCTCGGGAACTACCGGAGATCCCAAGGGTGCCACGTTGACCCACGCCAGCATCATTGCCTCCGCGCGCGCTCAAGCTGCACACCTCGATCAAACAAGCGACGACGTAGCGATCGGACACATGCCCCTCAACCACGTCGGCGGCATGACGTGCACTGTGGCTGCCGCCATGAGTGTGCGTGGCAAAGTAGCCCTCTTGCCCAGATACAGCCCGACAGTGGCTCTGCAGGCTATCGAGCGGCACGCAGTGACGATATTCATCGGGGTACCCACTATGTACACCCTGATGTTGGATCTTCCGGAGTTCACTGCAACGGATACCTCGACGATCCGCACCTGCATCATCGGTGGTTCGAACGTCGAACCGGCAATGGGAAGGCGCATTCTGGAAACGTTTCCGGGTACGCGGTTGGCCAATTTGTACGGGCTCTCCGAAACGTCCGGAGGATGCGTGATATCCGCTGCTGACGACGAATTGCACACTCTTGTCGACACTCTCGGAGTTGGTATCGGTGACTTCGAGGTTCGCGTCACCGATGACGAGCACAACTCTCTGCCGCCGGGCAGTGAGGGTCACCTGCACATTCGAGGTGGGTGCGTGGCCAGTGGGTACTGGGAGAATCCGGTTGAAACGGACAACGCCTTTTTGGACGATGGATGGCTGGTAACCGGGGACATTGCCGTCATACGGCTGGATGGCCGCGTGGCCATGCGCGGACGGCAGAAGGAGATGTACGTGCGCAGCGGCTACAACGTCTATCCGGTCGAAATCGAGAATGTGTTGGCCGCAGACGAGACGGTTGCGATGTGCGCCGTCGTGGGAGTGCCCGATGAGCTGCTCGGCGAAGTGGGACACGCGTATGTGGTTCCGGTGCCGTGGAGCACAGTCGATGTAGAAAAATTGCTGGCCAGGTGTACTGAGATGCTGGCGGGCTACAAGATCCCGGCCCGGATTCACGTTGTGCAATCCCTACCGCTGACGCCGTCCGGAAAGATCAAGAAGATCGCGCTGCGATCGGAGACCGCGGGAACGGATGGTTGATGTTCATCGCAAAGCGACCGACCTTTGTCACTGTCCGGATGGAGTTCCCGGTCGCACTCGAGCCTGACTGTCGAGGCCGATGTAGAGAATGCTGGTCCCGGCGAGCAGGAGTTCGACCAGGTTCGCCTCGTCGTCAGCCAGCCACTGCTCGTATGCCGAGATTGCTATGCCGAGCAGGATCCATCCGAGGGTGCGCGGTAGGTGATCGGTCGGTGCGCAGTTCGTCCGAGCAGCCACATAGTCCGCAATGACGGCTCGCCACCCCTCATACATCACCATCGAGTAGCTCTGTAGGGCAGCGTTTCCCAGGATCAGCGACATCCGTTGCCGGTGGATCGCGGCTTCTTCGAATGGAAACGTGTTGAACTGCAGCAGCGCCGATCGCAGGGCGTCGGGCAGAGCGATATCGTCGGGTAGACCATCGAGATGGGCCCTGAGTGCTGCGAGTTGAGCGTCGAAGTCTCCCCACGGAACCGCGTTCTTGGATGGGAAGTAGCGGAAAAAAGTTCGGCGTGCGATGCCGGCTGCGTCGGCAATGTCATCGACGCTGGTTTCCTCGAAGCCCTTCGATGCGAACAGTTCGATGCCGAGGTCGCTCAGTGCGCCCCGTGTTGTGGACGGTCGCCGTCCCATGGGTTTCGACGGTGTGGTGCCTGAGGCCATCTTTCTCCTCCGAACTCTAGCTTTATGCACTCAGTGCCATTAGTGTGGTGACGCAAACCACTGTTACGTCTGATTGTGGTCCACAACTACTTCTGGAGGTATCCGATGTCGAATAGCAACGAGAACACTGTGGTCGGTACTGCTGTCGTCGAGTCCGATCTGGTCGAAGAGTCGCTGGTGGAGGAAGTCTCGATCGACGGCATGTGCGGCGTGTACTGATCATGACTGCTGCAGTGCAGGGCGCACTCGATGTGGATGTGCCGTGGGCATTGCATCCGCAGGTGGCGTTGCGTCCGGAGTCTTTCGGGGCTCTGCTCTATCACTTCGGAACTCGCAAGCTCTCCTTCCTGAGAAACCGCACGATCGTGGCGATCATCGAGTCTCTTCCCGATCATCCCGATATGCGCACCGCGATCGCGGCCGCAGGGATCACCGAGTCCGGATCGGCTCCGTATGTGAAGGCACTCGCGACGTTGGCCGACTCGAAGATGATCACGCCCCGCTAAGGACCATTGACCCTCGACACCTTTCTGGACAGGACCGACCCACATGACTTCCACTCTCGAAAGACCCGCTCCGGTAGGAAAACTCGTCGATCAGTTCGAGCTCGGTCTCGACGCACCGATCTGTCTGACGTGGGAATTGACGTACGCCTGCAATTTGTCGTGCGTGCATTGCCTGTCCTCGTCGGGTCGTCGTGATCCGCGTGAACTGAGCACCGAGCAGTGCAAGTCGATCATCGACGAGTTGCAGAAGATGCAGGTGTTCTACGTCAATATTGGTGGTGGGGAGCCGACGGTGCGGTCGGATTTCTGGGAGCTCGTCGATTACGCGACGGCGCATCAGGTGGGTGTGAAGTTCTCCACCAACGGGGTCAAGATCGACAAAAAAGTCGCAGCAAGGCTGGCGGCGTCGGACTACGTCGATGTGCAGATCTCCATCGATGGCGCGACGGCGGAGGTCAACGATGCGGTCCGCGGACCCGGTTCGTTCGACATGGCGTGCCGGGCGTTGGAGAACTTGAAGGAGGCCGGCTTTCGGGACGCGAAGATCTCGGTCGTCGTCACCCGACACAACGTGAGTCAGCTCGACGACTTCAAAGCGTTGGCCGACAAATACGCTGCGACACTGCGGATCACCCGGTTGCGGCCATCCGGCCGGGGCGCGGATGTATGGGACGATCTGCACCCGACGGCCGGTCAGCAGCGCGAGCTGTACAACTGGCTCGTCGCCAACGGTGAGGGTGTGTTGACCGGGGATTCGTTCTTCCATCTCTCGGCGTTCGGTGACGCTCTGCCCGGGCTCAACCTCTGCGGTGCCGGGCGGGTGGTGTGCCTGATCGATCCGATCGGCGACGTGTACGCGTGCCCGTTCGCCATTCACGAGAACTTCCTCGCCGGCAACATCGTCCGCGATGCAAAAGACGGCATGGGGGGATTCCAATCCGTATGGCAGACATCGGAGTTGTTCCAGGATCTGCGCTCGCCGCAGACCTCGGGCGCGTGCACCAAGTGTGCCCACTTCGACGCGTGCCGTGGTGGCTGCATGGCAGCGAAATTCTTCACCGGTCTGCCGATGGACGGCCCGGATCCCGAATGCGTCATCGGGAACGGTGAAATGGCGTTGGCGGCGGCGGGGGAGATCCCCAAGTCCAGTGTCGACCATTCCCGGACCGGGCAACGCAAAACCCCACGAAAGTCGGTGCCGCTCACATTGATGATGCGTCCGCCGGCGAAGATCTGCGACGAGAATCCGCTCGCAGGAATGGAGCAGGAAAGCTGATGGCCAAGAGTGCGTGGTTCGAGACCGTTGCCGAAGCGCAACGGCGTGCGAAGAAGCGTCTACCGAAGTCCGTGTACGCCGCTCTGGTGGCAGGCTCGGAGCGCGGACTGACGATCGACGACAATACGGCGGCGTTCGGTGAACTCGGCTTCGCCCCGCACGTGGCCGGGCTATCGGACAAGCGTGACCTGTCGACGACGGTGATGGGGCAAACGCTGTCGTTCCCGGTGATGATCTCGCCGACGGGCGTGCAGGCGGTGCATCCCGACGGTGAGGTCGCTGTCGCGAGAGCTGCTGCGGCGCGTGGGATTCCAATCGGTTTGTCCTCGTTCGCGAGCAAGTCCGTCGAGGAGGTCGCGGCGGCGAACCCGCAGACGTTCTTCCAGATGTACTGGGTCGGATCGCGCGAGATACTGCTGCAACGGATGGAGCGCGCACGCGCAGCCGGGGCGGTCGGGCTGATCATGACCCTGGACTGGTCGTTCTCCAACGGCCGCGACTGGGGTAGCCCGTCGATCCCGGAGAAGATGGACCTCAAGGCGATGGTGCAGTTCGCTCCCGAGGGCATCATGCGGCCGAAGTGGTTGTGGGAGTTCGCGAAGACCGGCAAGATCCCCGATCTGACGACCCCCAACCTGACCCCGCCTACGGGTGGTCCGGCCCCGACGTTCTTCGGTGCATACGGCGAATGGATGGGCACCCCGCTGCCGACGTGGGAGGACGTGGCGTGGCTGCGTGAGCAGTGGGGTGGGCCGTTCATGCTCAAGGGCGTGATGCGCGTCGACGATGCGAAGAGGGCTGTCGACGCCGGGTGCACGGCAATCTCGGTCTCCAACCACGGCGGCAACAATCTCGACGGCACCCCGGCTCCGATCCGGGCGCTGCCCGCGATTGCCGAGGCGGTGGGCGATCAGGTCGAGATCACCCTCGACGGCGGGATTCGGCGCGGCAGCGACGTGGTGAAGGCGCTGGCGTTGGGTGCGCGAGCGGTGCTGATCGGGCGGGCATATCTGTGGGGCCTGTCGGCGAACGGTCAGGCGGGCGTCGAGAACGTACTCGACATCCTGCGCGGCGGAGTCGATTCCGCTGTCCTCGGGCTCGGGCACACCTCGGTACAGGACCTCTCGCCGTCGGATGTGGTGATGCCGGCCGGGTTCGACCGCAGGCTCGGCGTCTAGACGCCGTCGGTGCGCACCTGGACGGGGTGGTTCGAGTCTGTCGCCGAGGCGCAGCGTCGGGCCGAGAAGTGTTTGCCGAAGTCGGTGTATTCGGCGTTGGTCGCAGGTTCCGAGCGCGGCATCACCGTCTCGGACAACACGTCGGCGTTCGGTGAACTCGGGTTCGCCCCGCATGTCGCGGGTCTGTCGAATACCCGTGAGTTGTCGACAACGCTGATGGGACAGTCTCTGTCGTTTCCGGTGATGATCTCCCCGACGGGTGTGCAGGCTGTGCACCCGGACGGGGAGGTTGCGGTGGCGAGGGCGGCAGCGGCACGGGGGATTTCGATGGGTTTGTCGTTGTTCGCGAGCAAGCCCATCGAGGAGGTCGTCGCGGCGAATCCGCAGACGTTCTTTCAGCTGCACTGGGTGGGTTCGCGGGAGTTGTTGGCGCACATGCTCGATCGTGCCCGCGCGGCGGGTGCCGTCGGGCTGATTCTGACGATGGACTGGTCCTTCTCCGAGGGGCGAGATCGGGGGAGTCCGGTGATCCCGGAACGCCTCGATATGGCGGCGATGATGCGGTTGGCACCCGAGGTACTCGTCCGTCCGCGATGGCTGACACAGTGGGCGCGGTCGGCCACGTTCCCGGATCTGACGGCACCGAATCTCGCGCCGCCCGGTGGGCCTGCGCCGACGTTCTTCGCTGCGTATCGCGAGTGGAAGTCCACGCCGCTGCCGACGTGGGAGGACATCGCCTGGCTACGCGCGCAGTGGGATGGACCGTTCATGCTCAAGGGTATTTCGCGGGTCGACGACGCGCTCCGGGCTGTGGATGCGGGCGTGACCGCGATTTCCGTCTCCAATCACGGTGGCAACAATCTCGACGGTTCCCCGGCGTCGATTCGGGTGCTGCCGTCGATCACCCGGGCGGTGGGCGATCAGGTCGAGGTCACTCTCGACGGTGGGATCCGCCGTGGAAGTGATGTCGCGAAGGCACTGGCGTTGGGTGCGCGGGCGGTGTTGATCGGACGCGCATATCTATGGGGTCTCGCGGCGAACGGTCAGGCCGGAGTGGAGAACGTGCTCGACATTCTGCGCGGCGGTCTGGATTCCGCGGTACTGGGTCTCGGCCGTGCGTCGGTTCACGAACTGTCACCGTCCGACGTTGTCATACAGGCGAGGGCGACAAGAATACTGTCAGTCAATAGTCCGTGTGTGTTCGAGTAGTAACTCCAGTCGCCGACTGTCAATTGTGTCGGTCATCGTCACCGATCAGCCGTTAGCAGAAGTGACTCCGCAAAAGTATGAGAGCGCATTAGGTGTGCCGCACTGCCGACACCAATTGCTCAGCGGCATGTGCGAGGTAACCAAAGACCAGGTGTCAATGGCCAAGTTGAAGTCCCCGCTGGTGGCCAGGTGAAAGTCCCCACCCCG
>NZ_JBMDIX010000031.1:0-78578 GCF_057808915.1 Rhodococcus sp. FG69
ATGTGCCGGATCTGTTGCCGTTGCCGATCGATCGACCACGCCCGAGCCAACAATCTCTGCGCGGAGCGTCGGTGAAGTTCGAACTCTCGTCCGCCAGTCACGCTGCACTGGTGGATATTTCCCGTCGAGCGCACACGACCATGTTCATGACCGTTCACACTCTCTGGTCGATGCTTCTCGCACGTCTGAGTGGCACCGAGGACATCGTGATCGGGACCCCGATCGCAGGCCGCGGCGAAGCCGGACTGGACAACCTCGTCGGCATGTTCGTAGGCACCCTGGTCCTGCGCACACAGGTGTCCCCGCACGCCAAGTTCACCGAACTGCTCGCCGCGACACGCGCCGCAGATCTGGCCGCATTCGACAACACCGACATCCCCTTCGAGCGGCTCGTCGACACCCTCGCCCCGACACGCTCCACCGATCACTCACCCCTGTTCCAGGTACTCCTCGAATTCCAGAACAACGAAACAGCACACCTCGAACTACCGAACCTTCTCGTCGAAGGGCTCGAATTCGATGCAGGTGTAGCAAAATTCGACCTACAGCTGACCGTGTCGGAAAAGTACGAGGACGGCGTCGCTGCCGGTATGACGATGGCACTGACATACGCGAAGGATTTGTTCGACGAGCCGACGGTCGTCGAGTTCGCAGACCGATTCGTAACGCTCGTCGACGGCGTCACCGCAGCTCCCGACACCATCGTCGGCGACATCGACATCGTCTCCGCAACCGAGACGATTGCTATCGGGACCGAATGGAACCATGCGGGTGCAGTTCCGACCGCGGACACGCTGACCACACGATTCGCGGCGGCAGCTGCTCGATTCCCCGAGTCCACCGCAGTGGTGTTCGGCGAGCAGCGATACACCTACACCGAACTCGACCAACGCTCGAACGCACTTGCACGGCATCTCGTCTCGGTCGGTGTACGTCCTGAAAGCCTGGTCGCGGTCGCAATGCCGCGCAACGCCGAATTGATCGTGGTTCTGCTCGCAGTCCTCAAAGCGGGCGGCGGATACCTTCCGGTCGACGTCACCTACCCGGCAGACCGTCTTGCCTTCATGCTCGAGGACGCTCGCCCGGTGTGCGTCGTGTCGACCGTCGATGACATCGGTTCAGTCCCCGCCGAGGGATTGAACCGGGTTCTCGTCGACGACGCCGAGACTGCTGAGCTTCTCGATTCACTGTCTTCGGTGGCTCTGACGCCGGCAGACCGGAACGGTGAGGCGACAGCGGAATCCATCGCCTACGTCATCTACACCTCGGGCAGCACCGGCCGGCCGAAGGGCGTGCAGGTCGATCACGCAACGGTCGCGACCCTGTTCGAAAACACGCAGTCCAAGTTCGGTTTCGACGAGACGGACGTATGGACGATGTTCCACTCGTACGCCTTCGACTTCTCGGTGTGGGAACTGTGGGGACCGCTGCTGTACGGCGGCACGCTGGTCGTCGTCGACTACTACACGGCGCGGTCACCAGAGTTGTTCCGCGAGTTGCTCATCGCCGAACAGGTCACCGTGCTCAACCAAACACCGACGGCGTTCTACCAATTAGCCGAAGCGGACAGAGCAGCGGCCGCTCAGTCCGATCGACTTGCGTTGCGGTACGTCGTGTTCGGAGGCGAGGCACTCGATCTCGGTCAGCTGGGACGCTGGTATGCGCGCCATCCGGAAGATTCGCCGACGTTGGTCAACATGTACGGCATCACCGAGACCACAGTGCACGTGAGCCATCTGCCGCTCACCGAGCAATTCGCAGCCTCTGCATCGGCAAGCGTTATCGGGCAGGCGATTCCGGGTCTCACGGTGTCCGTTCGCGACAACCGTCTACGCCTGGTTCCCCCCGGAGTCGTCGGCGAGATGTACGTGGCCGGTGGCCAACTGTCTCGTGGTTATCTCGGCCGCACGGCATTGACGTCGACGCGGTTCGTGGCCGATCCCGACACCTCGTCCGGAGCGCGGATGTACCGCACCGGTGACACGGCTCGGTGGAACCGCAACGGCCAGCTCGAGTATCTCGGTCGTAGTGACATGCAGGTGCAGCTGCACGGGTTCCGCATCGAACTGGGCGAGATCGAATCGGCGCTGCTCGGCTCCGACGGCGTCGCACAGTCCGTTGTGGTGGTCCGCGACGACGGCACCGGTGATCGTCTTGTCGGTTACGTGGTCCCCGAAGCAGGTCGCACTCTCGACACGACGACGATTCTCGACGACATAGCCACGACGTTGACGGCATACATGGTGCCGGCTGCTCTCGTCGTACTTGCCGAGCTGCCACTGACTGCGAACGGCAAACTCGACAGGAAGTCGCTCCCGGCGCCGGACTTCTCGTCTCGTGTGACCCAGAGCCGCGCCCCGGCGTCCGAGGTCGAGCAGAGCCTGGCAGCACTGTTCGCGGAAGTCCTCGGTATCGATACCGTCGGCGTCGACGATTCCTTCTTCGCGCTCGGCGGGGACAGCATCATGTCCATCCAGCTGGTGTCGCGTGCAAAGGCTGCCGGTCTCGTCATCGCGCCCCGCGACGTGTTCGAACGCAAGACCGTCGCCGGGCTGGCCGAGGTTGTCGCTCTGGCCGAGGACACCCCGATCGTCGTTCTCGAGGAGTTCGAAGGACGCGGCGTCGGCCCTTTACCTCTGACACCGATCGTGCACTGGATGTTGGAACGAAGCTCCGAGTTCGGGCGCTACACCCAGACGGCGCTGCTGCAGCTTCCGTCGGGCATCGAACGGCCGGTGATCGAGCGCACGGTGCAGGCAATCCTCGATGCCCACGACATGCTCAGGGCACAGCTCTACCTCACCGACGACGGTGCCTGGATCGAGACGGTCGCTCCCGTCGGCTCCGTCAGCGCGTCGTCGGTGTTGCATCGTGTCGACGTGAAGGCCGTTGCGGGAGAAGAGTTCTCGCAACTCGCGGCAGCTGAACTCGACGCGGCAGCGGATCGGCTGGATCCGGCCGTCGGACGGATGATCCAGATGGTGTGGTTCGAGGGGCCGTCCGGTGCCGGACGATTGCTGATCGTCGCCCACCATCTGGTCATCGACGGTGTGTCCTGGCGAATTCTGGTACCGGATCTCGCTTCGGCATGGTCGCAGATCGTCGCAGGCCAGGACCCGATCCTCGCCGAGACCGGAACCTCCATGCGGCGCTGGGCAAACGGTCTCGTGGAGGTCGCCCAGGCTCGAACCGACGAAATGGCGCTGTGGACCGGAATTCTGTCCGGCGAGGACCCCGTCATCGGCTCACGTCCGCTCGATCCGACTGTCGACGTCGACGCGACGGTCCAGCGCATCCGGACTTCACTGCCGACGGCCGTCACCGAGCGGCTCCTCACGACGGTCCCGGAGAAATTCCATGGCAGCGTGAACGACGGTCTTCTGGCAGGCCTGGCTATCGCACTCATCGCGTGGCGACGCGAGCGCGGAACCGCTGTCGGTGACGCACTCGTCAGCCTCGAGGGCCACGGCCGTGAGGACGGAGTCGTTCCAGGCGCCGATCTCGGACGAACGATCGGCTGGTTCACGACGATCTTCCCGGTCAGGCTCGGTCTCGCTGCCGTCGACATCGACGATGCGTTGGCAGGCGGGATTGCTGCGGGCGAAGCGATCAAGGCCGTCAAGGAACAGCTGCTGACGATCCCCGACCATGGGATCGGCTTCGGCATGGCGCGATACCTGACGGACGAGGGGCGCGAGATTCTGGCGCAGTTCGCGAAGCCTCAAGTCAGCTTCAACTATCTCGGACGGTTCGCGACGGCATCCTCCGGGGGCATGGAGGACGTCGGCTGGATTCCGGTGTCCGACAACACACTCGGCGACGCTCAGAACCCGAACATGCCGGTTCCGGCGTTGCTCGACATCAACGCGGTCACGAACACCACGGAGGCCGGACCCGTCCTCGACGCCACATTCGCATTCCCGTCCGGTGTCCTGTCGACACCGGACGTAGATCGCCTGATCGAACTCTGGATCCAGGCTCTGACCGCCCTGACGACGCACGCCGACGCATCGGATGCGGGCGGATACACACCCTCCGATCTGGACCTCGTCGACCTCGATCAGTCGACCATCGCGCAGCTCGAGAATCAGTTCCCCGGCCTCGACGACGTCTGGTCGATGTCACCGCTGCAGTCAGGACTGCTGTTCCACGCACGTCTGGCCGGCGAAGTCGAGGACGAACTCGATCTCGGTGTCGACGCGTACATGGTTCAACTCGGACTCGAACTTCGTGGAGTCGTGGATGCGCAGCGGATGAAAGCTGCAGCCCAGGCATTACTGGACCGACACGCGAATCTGCGCACAGCGTTCGTGCACAACGCGAACGGCGAGTCCGTGCAGGTCGTACAGGCAGGTATCGACGTGCCGTGGTCACACCTCGACCTACGAGGTTCCGATGATCCCGAGGCCGCTCTCGAAGCGGTCCTCCGCGAGGACCGAGCAACTCGTTTTGCGCTGGATCGTGCCCCGCTGCTTCGGTTCACCCTGATCACCAAGGCCGAGGGGGAGTGGCGCCTGCTGCTCACCAACCATCACATCCTGCTCGACGGATGGTCCACGCCGTTGTTGATCAAGGAACTGCTGACGCTGTACGCGACGGCAGGCGACGCCTCGATATTGCCTCGCGTTCCCGCATACCGTGACTACCTGAGTTGGATGCGTCGGCGTGATGTCGCCGCATCACAAGCGGCGTGGACCAGGGCCCTGTCGGGCGAGCTCGAGCCGACACTGCTCGCCGACGCAGATCGTGGCCGCGAACTGTCGAGCACCTCGGTCGAGACGACGCACTCGCTGTCGCGGGAGGCAACCGCGTCGCTTCGCGACCTGGCTGCGCACCGCGGTGCCACCCTCAACACCGTTGTCCAGAGTGCCTGGGGCGTTGTGCTGGCCACGCTGACAGGTCGAGACGACGTCGTGTTCGGTGCGACCGTCTCCGGCCGTCCGCCGGAGATCCCCGGCATCGAGTCGATGATCGGACTGTTCATCAACACCCTCCCGGTGCGGATCTCGGTCGACCCCTCGGAGTCGCTAGGCGATTTCGTGGACCGCGTTCAAGGGGAACAAGCGTCACTGCTCGATCACCACTATCTCGGCCTCACCGACATCCAGCGGGCTGCAGGCAACGGCGTGTCCTTCGACACACTGACCGTGTTCGAGTCGTACCCAGTCGACCGCGCAGGACTGTCGGAAGACACCGACATCGCCGGACTTCGTGTAGCCGACGTCGTCGGAGCCGATGCTGCGCACTACCCGTTGACGTTGGTCGCGTCGGTGGACGACCGTCTCCATCTCAAGGCAAAATACCTCCCGGATCTGTTCTCCGACAGCGACGTCGAGCGCATCATCGCGCGCGTCGTTCGAGTCCTCGACGCGATCGTCGCAGACGACCGGACGACGCTGGCCCGAGTCGGACTACTGAGCGATCTCGAACACTCAGCGCTCGCGCCGGTGCATGGTGCGGCAGGCGGTTCCACCGTGCTGCTTCCGCACATATTCGAAAACGCGGCAGCACTCTCGTCCGAACGCACCGCACTTCGCTTCGGCGACGTTTCGGTGACCTACGACGAGCTCGATCGAGCGTCGAACCGTCTCGCCAGGCTGCTGCTGGCCCGAGGTGTGTACGCCGAATCGTTCGTCGCTCTCGGGCTTTCTCGGTCCATCGAATCCGTGGTGTCCGTGTGGGCCGTCGCCAAGACCGGGGCCGCATTCGTCCCGGTCGATCCGAACTACCCGCGTGATCGCATCGAGCACATGCTGACGGATTCGGGCGCAGCGTTCGGGATCACCGTGCGCAGTCACGCTGCGGATCTCCCGGATTCCCTCGCCGAGGGTAGGTCGTGGATCGTTCTCGACGATGCACTCCTCGTCGAGGAACTCGGCACGTTCTCTCCCTTGTCGATCGAGGAACACGAACGGGTGTCGGGCATCGGCGTCGACAGCACTGCGTACGCGATCTACACGTCCGGATCCACCGGTCTGCCCAAGGGCGTCGTGGTCACGCACAGTGGTCTGGAGAACTTCGCGAACGAGCAGGCCGAGCGCTACAGCATCACGCCCGAGTCGCGGACGTTGCACGTGTCGTCGCCGAGCTTCGACGCGTCCGTACTCGAGTATCTGCTCGCATTCGGGCGCGGCGCGACCATGGTGATCGTTCCGCCGACCGTCTACGGTGGAGAAGAGTTGCACGACATCCTCTCTCGTGAGCACGTGACGCACGCGTTCATCACTCCGTCCGCGTTGGCTTCGGTAGACCCAGCAGGTCTGGATACCTTCCGACACGTCGTCGTCGGAGGCGAGGCAGTACCAGCTGAGCTCGTGTCGCGGTGGGCTCCCGGACGTCGCCTCTACAACGGCTACGGTCCGACCGAGGCGACCATCATGTCGAACATCAGTGATCCGTTGGACGCGGCTGGTGCGCTCACCATCGGTGGACCCATCAGGGCTGTACACGAAGTCGTTCTCGACGGCCGTCTCCAACCGGTTCCGGTCGGTGTCAAGGGCGAGTTGTATCTCGCCGGAGCAGGACTCGCTCGCGGCTACCACGATCGGCCTGGCCTCACCGCCGAGCGTTTCGTGGCCAACCCCTTCGGTGCGCCAGGCGAGCGCATGTACCGCACCGGTGACGTCGTGCGGTGGACGCCGGAGTTCACCGTCGAGTACGTCGGACGAAGCGACTTCCAGGTCAAGGTCCGTGGATTCCGCATCGAACTCGGCGAGATCGACGCTGTACTCGCAACGCATCCGAGCGTCGACTTCGTCGCGACGATCGGGACCGAATCCCCCTCCGGGGCAACGATTCTCGTCGCATACGTTCGAGCGACGACCGGTGCGACGGTCGATCACACGGAACTCACCGCGCATGCGTCGGCGAGCCTGCCCGGCCACATGGTGCCCTCGGCCATCGTCCAACTCGACGAGATTCCGTTGACTCCCGTCGGCAAGCTCGATCGCCGGGCGTTGCCGGCTCCGGAATTCGCTGTCGGCGCAGGTGACTACCTCGCTCCGCGGACTGCGACGGAGGTCGCCGTTGCCGAGGTCTTCACCGACATCCTCGGGACCGAGCCGATCGGGGCTTTCGACAACTTCTTCGATCGCGGGGGAGATTCACTGTCGGCGACGAGAGTGATCGCCCGGGTCAACTCGGCACTCGGCACTCGCCTCGGTGTGCGGGCGATCTTCGAGTCCCCGACGGTGGCGGGTTTGGCCGCACTGGCTGGTGAGTCCGCAGGAAGCGACAGTCGACCCGTTCTACGTGCCGTCGAGCGTCCTGCCAGCATCCCGTTGTCACTCGCGCAGCAGCGAATGTGGTTCATCAATCGATTCGATCCGGCCTCGCCTGCGTACAACGTGCCGCTCGTGGTGAAGCTGACGGGTGCTCTCGACGAATCTGCCCTCCGTAGTGCAGTGGCGGACGTGCTCGAACGCCACGAGTCTCTGCGCACGACGTTCCCCTCGCGGGGAGACGCTCCCGAGCAGCACATTCATGTCGCAGCCGACGTGCTGCCCGCCGTCGAGGTCTCCTCGGTCGGTCAGAGCGAACTACGGGAGAAGATCGGCCACTTCGCTGGGCTCGGCTTCGATGTCACGTCGGAGATTCCGATTCGTCTCGCGCTGTACCGCGTCGAGGACGGCGAGCACCCCGCACACATCACAGCGATGACCCACGTACTTGCTGTCGTCGTTCACCACATCGCGGCGGACGGTGCTTCGATGGCACCGCTGGCACGCGACGTGATGGTGGCCTACTCGGCGCGAACTTCGGAGACCGCCCCCGCCTGGGCGTCGCTCACGGTGCAGTACGCGGACTACACGCTGTGGCAGCGCGAATTGCTCGGCGCCGAGGACGACGCGAGCAGCGTGGCGAACCGCCAATTGAGCTTCTGGCGGGAGACCCTCCGCGGTATACCCGACCTTCTGCCGTTGCCGACGGATCGCCAACGGCCCACCACCCAGGACTTCCGTGGTGGGCGGGTGAAGTTCGACATCGACGCCGATCTGCACCGCCGTCTCTCGGTGTTCTCACGTGACCGCAACGCCACGATGTTCATGGTTGTACACGGCGCATTCGCCGCGACATTGTCGCGGTTGAGTGGCATCGACGACATTGCCATCACCACGCCGGTCGCTGGTCGTGGTGATGCCGCACTGGACGATCTGGTGGGAATGTTCGTGAACACACTCGTTCTGCGGACTGTGGTCGACGGCAGCGAATCGTTCGATTCGTTGCTCGCTCGCGTGGTCGACTCGGATCTGGAAGCGTTCGGGCACACGGAGATTCCGTTCGAACGGATCGTCGAGGTCCTCAACCCGGCGCGTTCGACGTCGTATGCGCCGTTGTCTCAGGTCGCATTGTCCTTCCAGAACAACACGAAGGCCCAGCTCGAACTGCCCGGACTGACAGTCGAAGGATTCGACTTCGATGTACCGGTCGCGAAGCAGGACCTGCAGCTTCTGCTGTCGGAGACCTTCGACGGCAGTGGCGAGCCAGCGGGTATCGAGGGCGCATTCGACTATGCGAGCGCGCTGTTCGATCCCGCGACAGTGCAGTCGTTCGCGGACCGCTTCGTGCGGATCCTCGATTCGGTCACTCGGGATCCGGCATCACCCGTCGGCGACGTCGACATTCTCGGGTCGACCGAACGTCCGATGTTCGCACCGGCTCGCGGTGAAGCAGGTGGCGAGCCCAGGACGTGGCCGCAGATCCTGGCCGAAGCTGCTGCCGCGAATCCCGACGGCATCGCCGTCGAATACGGTGACGTCGGACTGACCTATCGCGATCTCGACGAGTGGTCGACGCGGATCGCGCGGATGCTCATCGACTTCGGTGTCGGACCCGAGACCTTCGTCGCTTTGGCGTTGCCACGGTCGATCGAGTCGATCCTCTCGATCTGGTCCGTCGCGAAGTCCGGAGCGGCGTTCCTGCCCGTGGATCCGAACTATCCTTCGGATCGCATTGCACACATGCTCGATGATTCGCAGGCCCCGATAGGTCTGACCGTCCGAGCGCATCGAGAGTCGCTCCCGGATACGATCACGTGGCTCGTGGTCGACGACGAGGAATTCGCTTCGGACGTCATGCGGTACCCGACGCATCCGGTGACCGACGCCGATCGTACGGCGGCGCTGCATCTGGACAACCCGGCGTACTTGATCTACACCTCGGGCTCGACCGGTCGCCCGAAAGGCGTTGCGGTTCGGCACCGCGGACTCTCCAACCTGGAGGATGAAGTCACCCTCCGTTTTCATCCGACACGTTCGTCCCGCATTTCGCACCTCGCGTCGCCCAGCTTCGATGCCTCCGTCTACGAATTGACCATGGCATTCGGTGTCGGCGCCACCATCGTCATCGTTCCGCCCGGCATCTTCGGCGGCGACGACTTGGCAGATCTGCTCGAACGCACCCACGTCACGCATGCGTTCCTGACGCCGGCCGCCCTCGCGTCGATCGAACACTCGCGCCTCGCGGACGTGGGTGTGCTCGCCGTGGGTGGTGAGGCGTGCACACCGGAACTGGTGTCACGGTGGGCTCCGGGCCGAATGATGTTCAATGGCTACGGTCCGACGGAGACCACGATCCAGGCAAGCGTCGGAGGCCCACTACGGCCGGGAAAGATCATCGACGTCGGCAGTCCGGCACTGGGATTCCGATTCCTGGTCATGGACGCTCGACTTCGCCCGCTGCCGGTCGGCGTGCCGGGCGAGTTGTACATCGCCGGACCTGGTACCGCGCGCGGCTACCTGGATCGCTTCGGTCTGACCGCCGAACGCTTCGTCGCCGATCCGTACGGCGAACCTGGTGAGCGGATGTACCGGACAGGCGATGTGGTGCGGTGGACTGTCGATCACACGATCGAGTTCGTCGGACGCAGCGATTTCCAGGTGAAGGTGCGTGGGTTCAGGATCGAGCTGGGGGAGATCGACTCGGTACTCACCGATCATCCGGCGTTGAACTTCGCCGCCACAGTCGGTCACACCGCGCCGTCCGGGGACACAGTGCTCGTGTCGTATGTTCGCGTAGCCGACGATCGGCACGCCGAGGTAGCCGAATTGATCGAGCACGTTGCGGCAGTTCTGCCGCGACACATGGTCCCGACTGCGATAGTCGTACTCGACGAGATTCCGCTGACCCCGGTCGGCAAGCTCGATCGTCGCGCGCTCCCGGTGCCCGAGTTGACCTCCAGCTCGATGCCGTATCGGGCCGCGTCCACTGCGACGGAACATTCTGTCGTGGGCGTCTTCGCCGATGTACTCGGCGTCGAGCGGGTCGGCGTCGACGACAACTTCTTCGACCTCGGCGGTACATCTCTCGTGGCCACACGTGTCGTGCCGGCGCTCGAGGCGGCGACGGGTGTTCGAGTGCCGTTGCAGTCGCTGTTCCTCGATCCGACGGCGGCCGGGCTCGCAGCTCGGATCGACGGACGTGACGCCGATACGTCCACCGGACTCGACAGTGCCTTCGGAGTAGTCATTCCGCTGCGTGCGCAGGGGACGGGTACCCCGTTGTTCTGCATACACCCGGGTATCGGTCTGTCCTGGGGTTACTCGGGCATCGTTCGTTATCTTTCCGAGGACCGACCCGTCTACGGCATTCAATTGCCGAGCATCGCGGAGGGTGGAACCTTCGACTCCATCCAGACTTTGGCGCAGCGCTACGCGACAGAGATCCGTAGGGTTGTGCCGGAGGGCCCGTACAACGTGCTCGGTTGGTCGCTCGGCGGTGCGATTGCCCACGCGGTCGCAGTCGAACTCCGTCGGACAGACCAGGTCGTGGAGTCGCTGACGATCCTGGACAGCTACGTGCAAGATTCCGGTGACTCACCTCAGGGACGACTCAGTGTCGAGGAACTACTCGCCGGTCTCGGTCTCGACCTCGCCGGAGCCCAATCGGAATCTCCGTTGACGTACGAGGGCGCAGTTGCATTGCTGAACGAATCGTTCGGGCAGGAGACTGGTTTGACGCCCGCGCACCTCGAACGTATCAATGATGGTTTCGCCAATTCGACCACGATCATGGCGGAGTTCGTTCCCGACGTTTTCGACGGCGATGTTCTGTTCTTCGAAGCCGCGCATGGGGCGGGCGACGGAATTCGACGCGATCCGGCGCAGTGGCGTGCATTCGTGACCGGAGAAATGTTCATCAGTTCTATCGAGTGCGCGCACAATCAAATGATCGAACCGGACGTGCTGAAGCAAATCGGAACAGCCTTGGAGAATTACCTCGCGAATTGATCGGCTTTACACACTCGAGACGGTGGTCAAGGAATACCATTGGCTTCGGAATGTAATAGCTCGTCCGACGACGGTCTGGGGATGCTTGTGAAAAAAATGAAGTCTGTGGCTGCAGCGGCAGTAACGCTGTTAGCGGCCACTTCTGTGACGGTTGCATTGGGTGGGGGAACAGCGAACGCAGATCCCACGGAGTCCATCGGTTACGAAACCTCGGTCACCCCGGAGGGTGCTGTCAGCACTGTCCTCGACGCGGGGGCGTTCCGCATCGAGAGCGGGGCCGACTCGGTCGATATCGTGGGCAATTCCGGAACTGTTCTGGCGAGTGTGCCGTTGACGTACTCGGTGAACGGCTCACAGTATTCGATCGCCCCTGCGCTGGTGGGGGATCGGCAGCTGTTGCTGACTCCGCAGCCTGCATCGTTGGTCAGCGAGGTCGCCGGCCCGGTCACCAAACAGGCAGCGTTCGACAACATGATCAACCAGATCGTCATCGGTTACACCAACGGCGGCGCCGTCGGAACTGCGATCGGGGCAGGGCTCGGCTTCGCAATCGGCTGCGTATCGATTTTCCCGAACTTCATCGCGGGCTGCATCATCGGTACGGCGATAGGCGTCGTGGCAGGCACCATCATCGGTACGGTCAATGCCAATCCGAATGTCCAACCGGCGGTGTTCGAGTACTTCACGACACCCTGACGACCGGAACAGAAAGCCGGAGGGACCTGCTACTTGTCCTTCCGGCTTTCTTTCTGCGCGGAGCCGGTCAGCGCTCGCCGCATCGACACTGCTTTCACCATCGTCTCCTGAAACTCTTCTTCCGGGTCCGATAGCGCAACGATCGCGCCACCCACACCGAAGGTCACCTCGTGCTCGGTGGACACTATCGTCCGTATCACGATGGAGAAGTCCGCGGTTCCGGTCAGCGAGAAGTAGCCGATAGCACCCGAATACACGCCGCGCGGCCCGTCTTCGAGCTTGTCGATGATGGCCATCGTCCTGATTTTCGGGGCACCCGTCATCGATCCTCCGGGGAATGCCGCACCGATGCAATCCACCGCCGAGGCGTCGTCGCGCAGTCGGCCGCGCACGGTCGAGACAAGCTGGTGCACCGGCGCATACGTCTCGACGTCGAACAGCTTCGGTACGTGCACCGAACCCGGTACACACACCCGCGCCAGATCGTTGCGCACCAAGTCCACGATCATCAGATTTTCGGCTTTGTCCTTCTCGTTGCCGAGAAGGTCCGCCCGCAGCAGGGAATCCTGTTCCGGTGTGCTGCCCCGGGGGCGCGTGCCCTTGATGGGCTTGGACTCCACCACTCGGTCTGCGTCGATCCGAAGAAACCGCTCGGGAGACGCGCTGGAGATCGACAGGTCCGAGAATCCGAGGAATGCGCTGTAGGGCGTCGGATTGATCTCGCGGAGATAGGAATACGTATCGAGTGCGTCGATCGGGCCGGGAAACGAGGCAACATTGGTCAGACACACCTCGTACGTCTCACCGGACCTGATTTCGGCAAGGCATTGCTCGATGAGCCCGAGGTACTTCTCACGATCGTGCCGAAGTTGCAGGTCCTGTTCGAACTCCGGTGCGAACAGCGGACTTTCCTGGGGCTGAGAACTATGGGCGCCCTCCCGAAGCGAGGTGAGCGCATCAACTACACCCTCGAACCAGGTTGCCGTTGCAGGATCGCCGTGCTCCTCCACCAGGGCCATCGCGTAACAGCAACCCGACTCGTGGTCGAAGACCAGTGCGCGATCGGCGAATACCATGGAGGCGTCGGGAGTCGGCGCGGTGTGAACGAGTTGGCCACCGACATCTGCTTTGAGCTCGTACCCCAGATACCCGACGTACCCCAGAGCGAACGCGAACGGCAGATCGTGGCGAGCGTGAACCGCCCGAGCCTTCAACTGCCTATCGAGGTAGTCGAAGAATGTCGAATCGACCGACTCGGTCGTTCCGTCGGCGCGACTCACCTCGACGCGTCTCTCGGCCACTCGATAGGTGATGTATTCCGCAAGGGGGCCGGAACAGTCACCCATGATCGTGAAGCGAGAGTCAGGCTCCACAGCGGAACTTCCGTCGAGCCAGAAGGTGTTCGGGCCGGTCGCGAACAGCTCACCGAATACTTGCTCGGTGTCGAAGTCGCCCTCGATGCACTGGCTTTCGAGGAAGTAAGGCGTTCGGGTGGGTGCAGCGAACGGGTGCAGTATCGATCGAGTGAGATCGCGGAAGTTCGACAACAACTCCCTCCCGTACTCAGTGCTGACGGACTCTGGATGGAACTGCACACCCCACATGGGCCGACTGCGATGGCGTACGGCCATGACGATGCCATCGGCGGTCCACGCGCAGGCTTCGAGCTCGTCGGGTAGATCCAATGCCGTCAACGAGTGGTAGCGAACCACGGAGTAGGGGGAGGGGATCCCGTCGAACAGCCCGACACCGTCGTGAACTATCTCGGAAATTCGTCCGTGCATCGGCTCCGGAGCCAGGTCGACCTCGCCCCCGAGCAGATGACAGATGGCTTGGTGTCCGAGACAGACCCCGAGAATCGGGAGGTCCGAATCGACGATTGCGCGCGCACTGATTCCAAGATCGTGCGAGGTACTCGGTCGCCCGGGACCCGGTGAGACAACGATGTTGTCGAATTTCGCGAGGTCGAGTGAATCCCAGTCGACGTCGTTCCGAACCACAACGGGCTCCACGCCATTCACTTCGCACAGCATGCTGTAGAGGTTGTACGTGAAGGAGTCGTAGTTGTCGATCAGTAGCGTGCGGACAGTCATCGAAGATCTCACCTACCGCGTTCGCCGACGGTGGAGTCCGCGTCGATGATCAGGTCCTCGACACGGCATGCTTCACCGATCAGAAGGTCGTACACCGACGCCAGAAAGTCTTCGGACATACCGTGTTCGCGTGCGAATTCGCGTGCCCGGTCCTGAACGACTCCTACGCGATCGGGCTGCATCATCGGAATGTCGAACTCGCGTTTGACGAGAGCAACTCGTGAACAGATCTCGATTCGATCGCGGATAGCCACGAGCAGACCAGCGTCGATGGAATCCAGTTCGGCTCGAAGCGACGCGAGTTGGGTACAGGGCTCTTCGGTCACGTGGTTGCCCCCTCGTTATGCAGACGAATACAGCGTCGTGCCTTTACACGCTCGACATTTCATCGTGCGTTCACTCTCGACTGTTACCCCTCGATGGTCGTTCGAGCCCGGTCCACAATAATCCCACTGCACACCGCAATCGTCATCCTGATCGGTGCAAAATCCATCGTATTGTTTCGGGATTGCTGCACAGCCCGGAAGGAAACAAACCGAAGAATATGAAATGAGACAAAAAACTGCGCCGAACGAATGTTTTGCAATTCGTTCGGCGCAGCAGGAAAGCTATTTCAGTTCTCAGGCTCCGCGACGTTTGACCTTGAGTAGGTCCATCCGCTCCTTGAGCAACTCTTCGAGTTCTTCGACCGACCGGCGCTCGAGGAGCATGTCCCAGTGCGTGCGCGGCGGCTTGACCTTCTTGGCCTCCGGAGCAGTTCCCTCGAGCAGAGAACCCTCCAGGCCGTTGCGGCACTGCCACGTCCCGGGGATCTCGGCATCGTCTGCGAACGGCACGTCGAACTCTTCACCGTTGTCGCATCGGTAGCGAGCGACTCGACGCGGCGCGAGGTCGTGGTCGCGGTCTGTCTCGTAACTTACGGCGCCGAGGCGGCTACCTCGTAGAACGCGATCTGCCATTGTGAAGTCCTCTCCCTCTGTGGTACATGTTCCTCAACGCTCCACCGGTGCGAATCGTTCCCGACCCGAATCGACGACACGGATGGATCCGCGCATACGCCGACGTCATTCTACCGTCATCCACCCGTAGGCTCGAGACCATGTCAGTGATGTCACGTCGGGTACACGCATGTGCATGGTGCGGACGCGAGGTCGCCGACTCCGGGATGGGTCGGCGCCGGCGTTATTGCAGACAATCCTGCAGGCAGCGGGCCTACGAACACCGGAGCGCGGTCAAGGGCACCTCGATCCCCGAGGATGCCGTCGTCCTGTCGTCCGAGGAGGCGTCAGCACTCATCGATCGAACCTTCGAAGTCAGGTGCGCGGCCGAGGATGTCGCTACGGCCGTGACGGAAGGAGCAGGAGTCGACGAGCTCACGCGCCTCTGCGAGGAGTTGATCATTCGAGCCAAGGACGCGGAGCGCCTGCGCTGACCATCGCTCAGTCCGAGATCTGCCAGGGGTCGCCCGGGTCGAGGAGGGTGGCCGGCATGTTGAGTGAGGCTGCCTCGACGACGAAGTCCGCACCTGGTTCGTGGAACAGATGCGGACGGAACCGATCGAGCCCCACCGGCCAGAGGGTCCCGTGGTGAATGGGGATCGACATACGCGCGTGCATCGCCGACGCTGCACGCGCGGCAGCTCGAGCGTCCATGTGTCCGGCGCCGAGCGTCGGGCCCCATCCTCCGACCGGGAGCAACGCAAGGTCGCACCGCGGCACCCACTCGGCCATGGCGTCGAACATCGCTGTGTCGCCCGCGAAGTAGATGATCGAGGAGCCAGTGATGACGTAGCCCAGGGCATCGACATCTCGGGGCCCGTGGCGCCATCGGCGGCCGTCATGGTCGGCCGGTACCGCGGTGATGCGAAGGGCTCCGATGCCGACGGTTTCACCGACGGAGATGTCGACGAGGGGATTCCCGAGCTTGCGTAGACCGCGGAGTCGTTGGGATGCGCCTCGAGGCAGCACGATCGGTGTAGTCGTGGACACCTTCGCCAATGACGGAAGGTGGGTGTGGTCGCTGTGCAAATGCGAGAGCAGAACTGCGTCAGGAGAGTGCACGTCGACCGGAGGGCTCCCGCCGCGTCGGCGCACCAGGTGGCCGACGCGGCGCGTCAGTACAGGGTCCGTGAGCACGGTAGCCCCGTCGAGGTGGATCTCCACGGTGGCGTGGCCCCACCACACCACGGTGCCGGGTTTCCTTCGGCCTTCGGCCATGAGGTCTACCATTCCAGAAATCGAGCAGACCCTCTCGGGTACGGGGGAGCGACCATGGTGTGGCGGCTGGGCATCGAATACACGGTCTTGGCGGCGATCTCGGCGGCCATGTTGGTCATCGCTGATCTGTTGATGCCTGGGTTTCGACTCGACCGAATCGGAACGACGAGCTTTGTCGGGGTGGTGCCGAGCGCGGTAGTTCTGGCAATCGTGTTCGGTGCGCTCAATGCACTTCTGTGGCCGCTGTTTCTCAGAGCCATGATGTGGGTCGGGCCGGCTCTGCTGTTCGTCTCGGTCTTCGTTGCCAGCGGCCTGTTGATGTTGCTCAGTGTGACGCTCGCGCCGGTCGCAGACTTCGACGGTCCGATGGACACCACGATCCTCGCATTGATCCTGTCTGCGACGACCTCCGTCGTATCAGGGGCAATTGCCGCGCGGCGCGACAACACTTATCGCATGATGGTCGTGCGACGCCATCGCCGGTCCACGAGCGGCCGGCCGAGCCCCGCGGAAGCACCGGGCCTGGTGTGTATTCAGATCGATGGTCTCGGTCACGATGTTCTTCGTCGAGCCATGTCGTCCGGTGTCGTGCCCACAATGGCTAGTCTCGTGTCGTCCGGCACTCATTCGCTCATTGCGTGGCATACCGATTGGAGCAGTCAGACCGGGGCAAGTCAGCTCGGAATCCTGCACGGTTCCAATCACGATGTTCCGGCATTTCGCTGGTACGACAAGTCCTCTCGCACAATCGCGGTCTTCAGCGATCCTGCCTGCAACGCCGAACGCGAACGGGAACGCGGCGACCTCACTGGTCTCTTGGCGGACGACGGTGCAAGCCGCGGAAACTTGTTCACCGGCGGAGCCCAGGACAACGTACTGGTGGTCAGCCGGATGAAGGGTGCACGCATGGGTGGCGGGGGAACCGGTTACTCCGGCTACTTCATCGACCCGGCCAACGCTGTGCGCACCTTCGTTCGGCTCGTAGCCGAAGTCATCCGCGAGATCAGACAGAACCTCATCTCGCGCAGGCGTGGCATAGTTCCGCGGGTACCGCGTGGCGGGATCTATCCACTGGTGCGGGCTTTCACCACCGTGGTGGAGACCGACGTCGTCGTTGCAGCTGTGATCGGCGATCTGGTG
Source organism: Rhodococcus sp. FG69 (assembly GCF_057808915.1). Lineage (NCBI taxonomy): Bacteria > Bacillati > Actinomycetota > Actinomycetes > Mycobacteriales > Nocardiaceae > Rhodococcus > Rhodococcus sp. FG69. The sequence goes on from NZ_JBMDIX010000031.1 coordinate 17,374, forward strand.
CGCGGTCGTTCCATTGTCTACGCCGACCTGGTCGGATACGACGAGGTATCGCACCACTCGGGCGTCGAGCGCCCAGAGACGCTCGCAGTGCTTCGTAAGCTCGACGCCGAAATCGCGATGATCCACGCAGTGGCGCAGAGCAGCGAGCGGGCGTATCACCTGGTGTTGCTCTCCGACCACGGACAGAGTCAGGGGACCACCTTCACGACCCGGTACGGCGAGACGCTGCAATCGCTCGTTCTACGCGGATGCGCTCTTGCCGAACCCTCGGACCGACCGATGCACGGCGGCGGAGCAGAAGGCGCCGCCTACGCCGCAGCGAGTGTAGGCATCGGATCCGCCGACAGCGCGGACTCCGAGGTCGACAAGGTCGTCGTGCTGGCGTCTGGCAATGTCGGACTGGTCAGCTTCGCCGACAATCCCGAGCGGGCCACGCGCGAGTGGATCGAGGCCGCATATCCAGGATTGATCGAGATGCTGATCTGTCATCCAGGGATCGGCTTCGTGCTGGTGGCAACGGAGTCCGGTGAATCCGAGATACTGGGTGAGCACGGAAGCATGTCCCTCGAAACAGGATCCATCGTGGGGGAGGACCCTCTGGCAGTGTTCGGTCACGGAGTACTGGACTTGATTCGTCGGACGGACTCGTTCGGCAACGTCCCCGACATGATGATCAATGGAACATACTGGCCGGATACCGACGAGGTCGCTGCATTCGAGGAACAGGTGGGCTCCCACGGCGGTCTCGGTGGTCAGCAGACACGGCCGTTTCTCCTGCATCCGGCCCAACTTCCGACCCCGCCGGGCCCGATTCACGGCGCCGAGTCGATCCATCGCATTCTCATGCACTGGCGAACGTCTCCTGTAGGGCCCTAGCAGCGGGTCCCGGTTTTTCGGAGGATCGACGTGCACAATGGGGGCGATCGCACGAACGGTGCGGTCCAAGGAACGCAACACAAAGGATCTTCTATGGCTTTCTGGGACCAGCTCAAGGCAAAAGCCACCGAACTCAACGGTCAACTGCAGACGAAGACCGTCCAGTTCAAGAACAAGGAGTTCGCCAACGGCAGCATGGCGATGTGCGCGCTGATCGCCGCCGCCGACGGCTCCATCGATCCAGCCGAACGCCAGAAGACCGCTGCACTCATCTCCAGCAACGAAGCACTCAAAGTGTTTCCGGCAGAAGAGCTTCGACAGAAGTTCGATTGGTACTGCGACAAGCTCGCGGGCGATTTCGACTTCGGCAAAGTCGAGGCCACCGCCACCATCGGCAAGCTGAAGAGCAAGCCTGATCAGGCCCGTGCCGTGATCCAGATCGGAATCATCATTGGTGGCGCCGATGGAAAATTCGACGACGACGAAAAGAACGCTGTCAGGAACGCGTGTTTCGCGGTGGGAATCGACCCGGTCGAATTCGAACTATGACAGCTCGATGCGACTGATCCCCACACATGACGAGCAACGAGGATCCCGACCACCTCGAGTAAACAGTACGGCGGCTGGTCGGGTTCCGGTTCGTCCTACCGCGGGCGTACCGGAACGGGTGATGGCGAGGCAGGAGCATCGAGGCGGTCAAGCTCGAACGGCTCGGGAACAAGGGATGCCGCCGCCACATTCGCCAGCAGGTGGCTGATCCGGGTCGTGCCGGGAAGCGGAACGACGGGTCCGGTTGTCCCCATCCTTCGTCGACCAATCGCATGAGACCGAGCCCCTGCACCGGGAGCCGGCCGAAGACCCACTCCGTGCTTGCCACATCCACCGCGCAAACGTACAACCTCGAGCGCAGTTGATGTCAACGGTTGTAGCGGTGCAGGCAACGTCTAGCGGTATGCCGTGTCGCTGTGGCCCAGAATGCGCTTGCGGCTGCCTTTCACGCGATACATCTCCGCGTCGGCCAACCTGAGGGCGTCGCGCACCGACTGCTGTTCGTCGTCTGCGATCGAGATGCCAACAGTGGCCGCACCGACACTGACGGTCAGTCCAGAAATCATCCGAGCGCACGCGAGGCTCGACACGAGCTCATCACTGCGAACCGCGATATCCGCGGGTCGGCCGATCGAGACGCACGCAAACTCGTCGCCACCGAGCCGAGCGACGACCCAATGGTTGACAGCGAGCGCCCGCAGGTGTTGGGCCAGGTCGACGAGTACTGCGTCGCCAGTGTGATGTCCGTAGGTGTCGTTGACGCCTTTCATGCCATCGACATCGATGACGACGGCGCACAGGACGCTCGGTTCGACCTTCCGCGTCGTCACGGCGACCGCAGTCACCGCCGCAAACAACCCACGTCGGTTGTGCAACCCGGTCAGAGAGTCCACCAGGGATTCGCGCGCACGTGATCGAAGCTCGCTCACGTAGACCATCAAGATGAGCGGCGCCGAGAACATCAACAGCATGGTCAGACTGTGGGCGGCGACGACCCATCCGCTTGCGGCGTCGGAGTGAACAGTCTTCAGCGCCACGATGCCGAGAACGACGGCGCCGTACAGCATGTGAAGGACACAGGGGAGTAGCGGCACTGCTACCACGGCAAGCGAGGTGACCACCGCGAACAGCACGGTTCCGCCGATCGCTGTCATATCGGTGTCTTTCAACAGAAGACACACAGTGATCGACACGTCCGAGTAGACGATGAACGCGATCAGCCAACGAGGGCTCGGCCATCTGCCGACGAACCAGCGCACAGCAACCGGTAGTGCAGACATGCTGACCGCGACGACGACCAGACCGCGCCATCCGCTGTATTCCTCCGACGGCGCGCTGACCAGCCCGATTACGCCGATCGCCAGCACACCCAGACCTACCAGAAATTGGGTGACCCGGGTGCGACGCACGTTGAGGTCCAGAAGCCCGGAGGCAGGGAGCGAACCACCCCGATGCCGAGGCATGGGACTTTGGCCTGTAGAGAAAAGGGACCGCACGGCGAACATCGAAAACCCCTGGGTGGAAAGCTGGGCGACAAGCAGTAGCTGACTCGGAGCGTAACGGGCCGCATGATATTTGCATCGGCGAATACTCGACGAAGCTGCTGTTTCATGATGCTATACGGCCCACGAACTCGATTCGATGCGTCACTGTGACGCATCGAATCGAGTTAGCTGCCTTCGGCGGGGTCAGACTTTCGGCTGGTCCCCCGGCGACGCTCCATGCCTACGCTAAGGGGGTGAGCAATCCACTGCGGTCCTTGCTGGAGGAACCCCGGCCGTCGGCCCCACCGGTTCGGGTACGGCGGGACTGGGCGCTGCTGGCGTTCGTGATGGTCTCCGGTGTGCTGGAGGGTGTCCTGCGTGAGGACATGCCGCTACCGGGGTTGTCGATGGTGCTGGCGGTCGGACTGGCGCCGCTGCTGCTATGGCGACGTACCCACCCTCTCGCAGTGGTCGCGGCCGCCTTCGGCGTGGTCGCTGTCGTCGACATCGGCCTGATCGCATCCGACGCACCGGCGCTCGACGTGTACACGATGCTCTACTTCCTGCTGCTGCCCTATGCACTCTTCCGGTGGGGTTCCGGGCGAGAGGCGGTGGCGGGTCTGGCAATCATCCTGTTTGCGGCCACCATGGGGTTCTTCGTCGGCTGGGCCGGGGTCGCCGACGCAGTCGGCGGGGTCGCTGTGCTGATGTCCGCCTTCGCCTTGGGTTGGGCCGTGCGTTCCCAGCACGACGCCCGGGAACGGGGACTCGAGCAGGTGAAGTCGGAGGAGCGGGTCCTGTTGGCGCGCGAGCTGCACGACACTGTGGCCCACCACGTCTCTGCCATCGCCGTCCAGGCACAGGCAGGGCGCGCGCTCGCGCCGACCAGCCCGTCGTCGCCGCTCGAGGCACTGGAGGTGATCGAGGCGGAGGCGTCGCGCACGCTCGTGGAGATGCGGGCGATGGTTCGCGTGCTGCGCAACAAGGCGCCGGCGGACTACGCCCCGCAGCCCGGTGTAGTCGACCTAGTGCAGCTCTCCGGGGCCTCGCCGGCCGGTCCCCGCGTGGAGGTGACAGTCTCGGGTGACCTGGCTCAACTCCCGCGGGCGATCGACGCGGCCGTGTTCCGGATCGCCCAGGAGGCCGTCACGAATGCGCTGCGGCATGCCAGGAATGCCACCCTGGTCGATGTGCGCGTCGCGGGGGATCAGTCAACCGTCGGCCTCGCCGTTCGCGACGACGGTGACACCGGTCCGGGGGACCCCGATCCGGACGCAGGCTTCGGGCTCGCAGGGATGGTCGAACGCGCCCAGCTCCTGGGCGGCACGTGCCGGGCGGGCCCGTGCCCCGGAGGTGGCTGGAGCGTCATCGCGACGCTCCCACGTCGGGCGCCGAAATGAGTATCCGGGTCCTGGTCGCCGACGACCAGGACCTCGTGCGGACCGGGCTGCGGCTGATCCTCGGCACATTGGACGGCATCGAGGTCGTGGGGGAGGCGCGCGACGGGCGGGAAGCGGTCCGGCTGGCCCGCGAGCTCCGTCCCGACGTGTGCCTGATGGACATCCGGATGCCCGTCCTCGACGGTGTCGAGGCGACCCGAATTCTGGCCGGGCCGGGCGTCGAGGACCCGGTCGCGGTCGTCGTGATCACCACTTTCGACCTCGACGAGTACGTGCACGGTGCTCTGTTGGCCGGCGCCACCGGCTTCCTGCTGAAGGACGCCGGACCCGAGCTACTCGGCGAGGCGATCCGGGCGGCCTCTCGAGGCGACTCGCTCATCTCGCCCGGCATCACCCGACGGCTGCTGTCGACGTTCGCGGGCACGGGTCGGGCGGCACCTCCCGCCCAGCCCCTCGACCCGCTCACCGAACGCGAGGAACAGGTGCTGCTCACCATCGCGCGGGGTCGCACCAACGCAGAGATCGCCGCCGAGCTGTACATCAGCATCAGCACGGTGAAGACCCACATCGGCAGCCTCATGGCCAAACTCGGCGCCCGTAACCGGGTGGAGGTCGCGATGTGGGGTTACGAGACCGGCCGGGTCCGGGAGTAGAGGCTGTGCAGGGTCACCAGTTCGCACGCTGAGCCGATCCACAACGAAACGGCGGTATCCGGAAGGCTCAGATGAGTCCCGGATACCGCCGCCTGTGTGCGACTACTTGACCTCGGAGCGGCGCAGGAGCAGCACCCCGACGACGAGAGGAATGACGATCCAGATCATCGTGGTCGAGCCGAGCATCGCCCACTCCTCACCGGTGTTCGTGTCGCCCTCGAAAAGCGCCACCTGCGTTTCGTTCCAGTCGATCCACGGCTGCAGGTCCTCGAACCAGGAACGCACCTGGGCCAGGAGGACGAGGATGCCCGGCATGACCAGTGAGACGACGAAGTAGCCCACGATCGCGGCCGCGGAGTTGCGGAGCAGGACACCGAGAGTGAAGCCGATCGCCATGCCGACGAGGTTGCCAAGCACCATCTGGGGCGCCATGGACAATGAAATGTCCCACACGGTGTCGACGCCGGCGAGTGCGGAACCGGCCACGTTGCCGAGGGCGCCCACTGCGAACGCGACGGCCACGGAGCCGAAGCCCACAAGGAGGGTCGCGATCGCCTTGGCGCCGATCACTCGTTCGCGGCTCGGCACCAATGTGAACGTCGTGAGCCCACTGCGCTGGCTCCACTCACTCGTGACGGCCAGGATCGCGATCATCGGCAGGATCACCGACATCGGGAACCCGATCGCCGTCGCGAAACTCGCGTAGGTGACGTCGCTGTCGGGAGCGAAGATGATGACCGCCCCGGTCGCGATGACCGACAGGACGCCGATGCTGATGAGCATCCAGAATCCGGAGCGGGTGTTGAACATCTTGCGCAGCTCGACCGTGACGAGTCGGGCGATGGGGATGCGCTGGCCGGTCCGGCGGGCAGGGGTGGTGGCCGGGGGGACGATCGTGGCGGTCATGCCGCAACTCCTTCGCGTTGGGTGTCGGCAGTGAGCGACAGGAACATGTCTTCGAGGCCAGCGCTCTCGGCGGACCGGAGCTCGGTGAGGGCGATACCGGCGGTCAGGGCCACGGCCCCCACACGAGTCGGATCGGCATCCGTGCGGACCGAGCCGTCGCTGGCGAGCGTGCTGGGGATCCCGGCCTGTTCCAGTGCGTGTGCGAGGTCGCGTGGTGATGTCGACCTGGCGAGCGTCCCGGAGGCAGCCAGCAGATCTTCCTTTGTGCCGGCCGCGACGATCTTGCCGTTGCCGATCACCACCAGGTCATCGGCGATGACCTCGATCTCGTGGAGCAAGTGTGAGGACAGCAGCACGGTGCCGCCTTTGCTGGCGAAGCCCGTCAGCAGGTCTCGCATCCACCGGATCCCCGCGGGGTCGAGCCCGTTGGCGGGCTCATCGAGGATCAGCACCTGGGGGTCTCCGAGGAGTGCGGTCGCGATGCCGAGGCGTTGACGCATCCCGAGGGAGTAGTTGCGCACCCGGCGCTTGGCCTCCGTGGGGGTCAGACTGACCAGCTCGATCATCTCGTCGACGCGGGTGCGGGGCAGACCCATCGTGTCGGCGGCGACCGCGAGGATCTCGCGGCCGGTGCGGCCCGCGTGCTGGGCCGAGGCGTCGAGGAGGACGCCCACCTCGAGGCCGGGGTTGGGGAGGTCGGCGAACCGTTTTCCGTTGATGGTGGCCGAGCCGGATGTCGGGACGGTCAGACCGACCGTCGCGCGCATCGTGGTGGACTTACCGGCGCCGTTCGGACCGAGAAAACCGGTCACACGGCCGGGCTGGGCGGTGAAGGAGACGTTGTCGACGGCGGTAAAGCCGGCGTACCTCCGGGTCAGGGACTCTACAGTGATCATGGGTTCAACCCTCGCCGCATCGCGTCGTGCGCGTATCGGTTCGATGGCCAGTTTTGTCCCAACCGAAAGTACGAGGCTGGGGCCGTGCCTTAGTGTTCTGAGCCGTTAGTTCGTCGGGCCAGCACCGAGTCGCCGGGCAGGACCGGCTGCGTCGGTTGTTGCGGCGATTCGCTCGACGCTGGCCGCGTGGTCGCGAGTAGTCGAACGGCCAGTTCGACGTCACGTACACAGCTATAATTCGTCACAGTGACGTATTGTGCCGGGGACGATGGCATGCCAGAGTTGAGCGAATGAGGTTGCACCCGTATGGATCACGGCAACCGAGACGACTCGGCTGCTCGCAATAAACACTCGGATGTGAGATGGCCTCGGCTCCTGCACAGTCCAGAACTGGATAGTCACTGAAGCGAGTGCTGACCAGAAGCGTGACGATCAGCGTCTGTCGTGGTCGCCCAGGTCGATTTTTTGCCGATAATCTACATTATGTCAAGTCTAACGTACTTGATGCAGGGCATGCATGATCCGTCCAGTCAACCTCTGCGTATTGTTGCAGCCCATTTTTATTCAATTCACGATGCCTGAGTTCTTCTGCAGCAGAGACGATTGCGGGCCCGCGGAGTCGCAGCAGGCGTCCTCAGCTTTCGACGTCCGCCCGTGGGACTGACCGGACGTTGAACATGACGGGCGCTCCTTTGGTGCGGCGAGAATCGTATGAGGTGTGGTGCCGCTGCGGCGCGAACAGTCTTCCTCCGTTCACGCCGCAGCTCAGGTCGAGTTACGTCGATGAGCTACGCGGAGTCGGTCGCGGCGACGCTGAGGACCCAGGTAACCCCAAAACGGTCGGTGAGCATGCCGAATCCGGCGCTCCACGCCGATGCCGCGAGCGGCTCGACGAGCGACGCACCGTCGGACAGTCCATCCCAGCAACCCTGCACTTCGTCGAAGCTGTCCCCGTCGATGGCGACGAAGAACGGTTGACTAGTGAGCGTGACGCCGTTCTCGCGGTGCGTCGACCCCACATTGTTCGGTGACCCGTCCGACTGTCCAGGGATGTCGTACGCCATGACACGGAACCCGTTTGCAGCAGAGACCGTCCCGAACACAACTTTGTCGGCACCTGGCGCATCAGCAGGCATGCCGAGGTCGCCGTAGGTCATGATCGAGGCCTGGCCGCCGAAGACGGATCCGTAGAACTCCAACGCAGCGCGGGCATCGCCGCGGAAGTTCAGGTGGGTGGTTGTCGTGAGGGTCATATCTGCTCCTGGTGTGTTCGTCGCCGGTACTCCCGGCAGCGTCAACCCTTGCAGCTGTATAGGTCAGTTCAGGTCCTATATCGGCGCTATCCTCGAGCAATGACGACTAGGTCCACTTCTCGGCTGCTTCATCTGTTGTCACTGTTGCAGACTCGTCGCGACTGGCCGGGTTCGGTGCTCGCGGAAAGACTCGCGATCAGCCACCGTACGGTGCGACGAGACGTCGATCGTCTTCGGGAAATGGGCTACAGCATCCACGCGACGATGGGACCGGAGGGTGGGTATCGCCTCGACGCAGGCAACGAGCTTCCTCCCCTGCTTTTCGACGATGACCAGGTCGTTGCGCTGGCAATAGCCCTCCAGGCCTCGGTCGGCACCGGTGCCGGTATCGAAGAGGCTGCCATGCGTGCACTCACGACAGTTCGACAGGTGATGCCCTCGCGGCTTCGCCACCGACTGGATGCTCTCGAGTTCACCACCATCTCACGTTCGGCAGGTCGTGCTCCCACCAAGGTCACAAAACCCCAAGTGCTGCTTGCTTTGTCGACCGCCGTGCGCGCGAGAGAAGTATTGCGCTTCGACTATGCGGGCCTGCGCGAGGAGGATCCCACCGAGTCGGCGGCTGTGAGGAAGGTCGAGCCGCATCACCTGGTGACCTCCCGCGGACGCTGGTACCTCCTTGCATGGGACCTCGAACAACACGATTGGCGGCTGTATCGAGCCGAACGTATCGCACCCCGCAGCCCGGCCGGGCCACGCTTCGTCCCTCGGGAGATTCCCGGTGGCAACGTTGCCGATTACGTAGCGGCCCGCTTCAAAGGCTCGTCGCAAGCCAACCAGTGGCCGTGCATCGGAAAAGTCGTCCTTCACCGACCTGCACACTACGTTCTCCCGTTCGCAGGCGACGGCGTCGTCGAAGACCTCGGACCGAACAAATGCAGCCTCGAAATCGGATCCTGGTCCTGGATCGCGCTCGCGGCGAACCTCAATCGCTTCGACACCGACATCGACGTGCTCCACCCACACGAACTGAAGGATGCGTTTACGCAACTTGCGACCCGCAACCGCGCAACGGCCACCGGGAGCACGCCTCGTGGTGGGCGAGACCGCTGACACGACCAGGCTGACCGTCAAACGCCAACAGGCCGACGCCGCGCGATGATTCTCGAATTGGCGCTCGATCGCTGCCCGGACCTCGCCTGACCACTGAATCCGTGGCTCCGCTGCGCCACTGCAGGGCATACGACCAGTCTTCATTGCTTGTGGCTGAAAGCAGCTACCACCACTACCCCAGGCCCGACTGCGCCAACATGTTTCGCCAAACACGATCCCGGACGAAACTCCGCGATCTCGGAATCGATAGGAACCAGCCCGAGTTGTCGCACTCCGGCAGCGTGTCGTTTCGGAATCACCAGGTCAACGTTACGATTTCCGAATGCGTGATCTCCTCGAACAGTGGGCCAGGCTTACGGGGTGGCTTCGAATCCATGCACCCGTGACTGTCGCCGGAATCAACCCGCCGGCGGAGCCAAGTCGAGTCGGCGCAGCCGAAGATGCCACCGGTCAACGGTGGACTCCAGAACTACGTGTTTGGTTCGGCCTGCACAACGGCAGCAACCAAGGCCACGCTTTCCCTCAGATCATGCCGGGATTTCGACCTGTCACCCTTACCGAACTCGAGTGCGACTGGGGCTCGCTCGTGTCGATCTGGGCCGACACCACTGAAGAGTTCGAACAGATGGACGACATGCGACCCAAGTCGCAACCGGCTGGAACCACTGCCTTCACCTACCTCCCCAGCTACATTCCCATCGCCGCGGATAACACACGCGAACGATTGGTCGTCGACACCCGCCCAGGTCCTGACACAGGGTGCGTGGTCGAATTTTCTGGCGACGGCACTGATGACGGGACTTCGCGTTGGCCGTCTATTGCCGGCATGCTCCGGGAAGCCATCGACTCGCTCGAGGGCTGCAAGCCCTGCCGGGGGTGGGTGCCTTATATCGAAGACGGCCAACTCTATTGGGACTTTCCCTGAAACCGTGTCTCGAATCTGACTGACTGGGCGGATGCCCCCTCGTCGCCCAAGTGCCCATCCACTCGCGGCGGAGATGCTCGGATACAGCTACTCAGTCACTCATCGCCACGCCGAGGCAGCACAGGCGCTCGAGACCGCCACAGCTGTGGGCTCGATACTCCGTACAGCGCGCAGCCGCCGCTCGCAGACATCAGCCTCGTCCGCTCTTGAACTCGTTGGCCACACTTAACTTCTGTTACATAACGATGAAGTGAAACAGTTCGATGCTCCGCTGATCCCGCCCGACGCAGGATTCTCGAGGTCCTCACATCGGGTGACGCGACTGCGTGCGCGCTAAGCGAAGTGGCGTCGACAGAGTTCGGGATAAGTCAGCCGGCGACGTCGCGTCATCTCCGGGTGCTTCGGGAGTCCGGTCTAGTGCTCTGCGAGCCGACGGCACGAAACGGGTGTACGCCATCAACCCCGCTGGAATGCAGGATATCGACCAGCGGCTCGAGCAATTCCGCTCCTTGTGGTCCACCGCACTATCGGCTGTAGATACCGAGGTCCGACGTGGCCGACGGTCCACCAAGGAAGGAACTATTCGATGAACAACGCTGGCCAGATCAACTCGTTTCTCCGCCGAATGACCGACGCGGACGACGAGCAAACAATCACTGTGCAGCAACGATTCGACACGACCGCCGCCGACCTCTGGGACGCCTGCACCACACCCGAACGGCTAGCTCGGTGGTTCGAACCAGCGCACGTCGAAGCGCATGTCGGAGGTCGGCATCGCGTCATCGACAGCGGTACGGAAGGAAGAAAAGAACAATGCGAACCGCCTTCGCTATCACGTGGGAGTACGGCGGAGACATTCCAGCTTTCCAGAACCGCGCCCCTGAGACGGGACGATGCTTGCCTACATTCATGTCAGCGGGTCACCCGCCCTGGGCCGTCGAATGTTCGGAGTAGTCGGTATGCCGCGATCGATCTAGGAGGTCGGCGACGTCGAGGGACACCGGCGGGGCCATGTTCTCATCCGGAATGGATTGCACACCCCTGGCGGTGACCCACACGGTGCCGACGCTGTCGACGGTGACGTCAGGCTGTGGGTTTCGGATCGGTGTGTTGGAGAGAGGCTTCCGGGTAGAACCATCGAGCAGAGTGAACAGCCAGTATTGATGATCAGCGCTGTAGGTAGAGGGTCCCATCAGCGGCCACCACTGAGCCCGTCCGGTTCCATCCGGCGGATGACTGACGACCCAGAGCCTGTCTCCGACCTGTCCCCCGTCCAGAACATTGGCGGGCATTGGTTCGGCGGCTTCGACGGTGAGATCGTCGAGTACGAGGTAGGCACTGTGGCCGTCGAAGATGGTAGGTGGCGCGGTAGTCAGGAACGGCTTGTACGACGTGATCGAACTGGTCAGTGGCGGTCCATAAGTCGGGGTGCCGTCAAGATCGACTCGAACCAGGCTGCTCGTTCCCAACGCGCCGGTCGTCGGGTCTCGTTGACGGAACAGCAGAAGAAACCCGCCTTCGACGGTGCACATCGATTCGAGGTCGCCACAGTCATTCATACTGTGCGACAAAGAAACCTGCCCAGAGCGGACGAGAAGCAGTTCGGCCGTACCGCGGCTCGGCACTGACACCGCAAGCAAGACCTCGCCGTAAGCGGCGGCGTTTCGGATGGGCGCGTCGCTGACCGTCCTCGCGGTGCCATCCGGGTGGCAGTGATATATGCCGTCCCAGCCGGCCACCCAGCACCCGTCTGCGTGTGCCCAGACGGACCGGGTCCGGTTGGCCGGTGGGTCGGCGAGGATCTGGCCGGTGCTGACGTATTCGGCGACGTGCCGGTTGGAATCGAGGCGGACTACGAGCGGGAGTTCGCGGTCGACCACCCACAGTTCGGTGCCGTGTGCCGACACGGAAGCCGGGACCAGGCTGGACCGCAATGGTGGTAAGGGAACGTCGGTGAGGTCGAGGTCGACCAGGACACCCACCTCTCGAACTCCTTCGAAGAGAACGCCGTCTCTCGTCTGACGGGTGACATCCGCGAAAGGACGCAGCGCTGCGGTGACGTCGCGATAGGTTCGGGTACCAGGGACCGGTTTCCATGGCGCGTTCGTCACGTCGGGATCTCGGCGAAGACTCTCGGTAGCGACGCGTAAGCGCGTGATTCGGCCCCGGATTCGGCCTGTTGTGGCGTACGTCATGTACCCGATCAAGCGGCCGGTGATCTCGATTCGACCGAGCACCGGCCGACGGGTGTAGCACGTGGCCGCCCACCCGTCGCCGCGCAGAAAGACCGTCCACTCCCACCATCCGTCGTCGGGACCGAGTTGCTGATGTGTCGGCTTGCCTGAGTTCAAGGGTTCGGCGACCGCGCGCAGGGTGACGATCGATGGATCGTTCGGATCGGCTGGCGTCTCTTCGAACATCAGCGGAAACTCGCCGATTGCGCCGACTCGCGGTTGGGGAGTTTCGCCGTCCTCGATTCCTGTGCGACCGACCATCACCGGCAGCATCGTCATCGGAGTCCCCTTCTCGTGGTGTTCCGTCATGTCGTCAGCTTGCACTATGAGGCTTCGTGCTCACGGCATGAATGTCGACGACTGCACCGCCGCATACAGCGACGGCCGATTGATCTGCTGGCTGAACCTGCACCCATCTCACGACTTCGTCGCACACACCGCGACAGTGTGGTCGAACGAAGAGGGCGTCGCCTTGCTGTACCAGCAGACCGCCGACAAAACCGAAGAGGTGGCGGTTCCGCAGGTGCGGTGATCGTCAGCAGTAACGCATCCGATGGTCGCACGTGTTTCTAGAAGTCGTACGTCATCGAGAATTCGTACCAGGCCCCACCGAGGCAGGTGTATTCGAGTTCGGCGTTTGATGGTGGTGGAGGCGGCTGTCCGGGCGAGTAGATCCATCCGGAGGTGTAGCTGAAGAACACGGTGTCGGCGTCGACGAAATCGATCGCGGTGTCGTCGGTGTACCGGGTGATTCTCGAGAAGTCGAACGCATCGATCGAATGATTCTCGACGCTCACCGGTCCGGCGGTGGGGAGGGTCGCCACGAATGCGTCGAACTTCGGTCGCGAACGTTCGAACGAGGGCTCTGGAAGCGTGAGCGCCAGAACGAGTCCGATTGCGACGACGGCCGGTGCGGTGACAACCATCCAGGACCATGGTTGCTCCGACCGCAGGAACTTCACAGTTCTGAAACACCAGACGACGCCCACGACGAGGAGGGCCAGGGCCGTCGCCGAGACGATCACGAAATTGAGCAAGTTGAAGATTCGCCCAGACACCGGCCAGAGGTTCATCGACCCGAACACAGCCCCCGCGCAGAGGATGAGGGTGATGCTGGCCAGAATCCTGCCCGGCGGCCGCACCTGCACCGGCTTGGGCACGGGACCGGGAACCGTCACGACCATGTCCCTGGGCGGAGTATTTCCATCATTTCCTGCCTATCACGTGTCGGCGGCCGACGGTCGTCCCTTCGGGCGATCCGTATCACCAGGAACCGTGGGTGGCGGTGTTGGCTTCATGCAGTGCGCTGACGTAGCCGCCGCGTTGGCGGGCTGTGTCGTCGGCACCTCCGGTTGCAGCGAGTAGTCCACGCACTTCGTCGACGCTGTCGAAACCCTTGCGACCCATCCATTCACATAGTCCGTCGAGCAACACACCTGCATGGTCTGGGCCGTGCCGCAGCAAGGCGGACGCGGTCATGACGACATCCGCACCGGCCAATAGATACTTGACCAGGTCTGTTGCACTCTCGACGCCGGTGGTCGCAGCGAGCGAAGCGCACAACCGGCCGCGTAGCAGGGCGATCCACGTCCGCGGAAGCCGTGACTCTTCGGCGGTGGACAAGGTGGCGGCGGGCACCACCGTGAGCGTCTCGGAGTCGATGTCGGGTTGCAGGAATCGGTTGAACAGCACCAGGCCGTCCGCGCCCGCGTCGTCCAAACGCGACGCCATCTCCCCTATCGAACTGAAGTACGGGCTCAGCTTGACCGCCACTGGCAGGGTCACGGCGTCCTTGACCCGCGCGAGAATGTCGAGGTGACGCTGTTCGACGTCTCTGCCGCTGATGTGGGGATCCCCGGGCAGAGAGTAGATGTTGAGCTCGATCGCGGCCGCACCGGCATTCTCCATGGATCGGGCATAGCCCGCCCAGCTGCCTGGGGTAATGCCGTTGAGGCTGCCGATCACCGGCACTTCGACCGAGCCGGCCGCACGTTCGAGCAGGCTCAGATAGCGGCGCGGTCCCTGGTCCTCGCCTGCAGCGTCCGGAAAGTAGGACAAGGACTCGGCATAGCTCTGGGAACCCTGGTCGACGAGTCTCGTATTTCGCTCCGCTTCGCGGATCAGCTGCTCTTCGAACAGGGAATAGAGCACCACCGCGCCGACGCCCGCAGCGGCCAACCGACGTACACCGTCGACGGTGTGCGAGAGCGGCGACGCCGCCGCCACCAGCGGATTCGCTAGCGCCAGTCCCATATATCGTGTCGACAGCTCCATCATCGATCCTTGCGGGCGTCGGCGGTGAAATGTTGCGGACCCCGGGACGCCATGTCCTCGTACCGGTTCCAGCGCTGAGCGATGACCTCCTCGGCGAGCCCGAGGAGCCGGTCGTACTCGGCGGGATCGGTGTTGGCCAACGAGCGATACCGCAGTTCCCCGTTGCGGTAGTCGACAAGCGGGATCCTCGGCCGGTGCGAATCGAGCAGGAACGGGTTCTCGCCGGCAGTACGCAACATCGGGTTGTAGCGGATTAGCGGCCAGTGACCGCTGGCGACCGCGCGATACTGCTGGTCCATTCCGTGACGCATGTCGATTCCGTGCGCGATGCACTGGCTGTAGGCGATCACGATCGAAGGTCCATCGTAGGCCTCTGCCTCACGGAACGCCTGCAGCGTCTGTTGCGGGTCGGCACCCATGGCAACCCTGGCAACGTAGACACTTCCGTATGCGATCGCTTGCAGCGCAAGATCTTTCATCGGCACCGTCTTGCCTGCGGCGGCGAACTTCGCGACCGCACCGAGCGGGGTCGCCTTCGACATCTGCCCGCCGGTGTTGGAGTAGACCTCGGTGTCGAGCACCAGAACGTTGACGTTGCGGCCACTGGCCAGGACATGATCGAGTCCCCCGGCCCCGATGTCGTATGCCCAGCCGTCACCGCCGACGATCCACACGCTGCGCCGGACCAGGTAGTCGACCACGCTGAGCAGGTCACAGGTCATGGCGGGATCGATCCCGGCGAGGCGACGCTCGAGCTCGGCTACCCGCTCCCGCTGTTGCTGGAGTTCGGACTCCCGCAGCTGCGGCGCCGTGAGAAGGGCATCGACGAGGTCGCTACCCACCACGTCCCGCAATTCGGTGAGCCGCTGCCGGGCGAGCTGGGTGTGTCCGTCGGCGGCGATCCGAAACCCCAGACCGAATTCTGCGTTGTCCTCGAACAAGGAGTTCGACCATGCGGGGCCGCGCCCGTCGGCGTTCACTGTCCAGGGAGTGGTAGGCAGGTTGCCGCCGTAGATCGACGAGCAGCCCGTGGCGTTGGCGACCATCGAACGGTCACCGAACAACTGGGAGAGCAGCTTGAGATACGGCGTCTCCCCGCATCCCGCGCACGCTCCGGGAAACTCGAACAATGGCTCGAGGAACTGCGTGCCGCGAACGGTGCCGAAGTCGACACGCGCCCGGTCGTTCATGGGGAGAGTCTCGAAGAACGCGATGTTCTCCCGCGCGGTGGCCACCAACGGTTCGCGGGGGCCGAGATTGATCGCCTTGGTGATTTCACCGCCGGGGACCACCACCGGGCAGGCCTCGACGCAGAGACCGCAGCCGGTGCAGTCTTCGGCATACACCTGCAGGGAAAACTGGGCGCCTGGGAGACCGACGGCGTCCAACGGCGCCGAATCGAACAGATTCGGGGCGCCCTCCAGCCGGGACTCGTCGTAGAACTTCGACCGGATCACGCTGTGTGGGCAGACGAAACTGCAGTTGCCGCACTGAATGCAGGTGTCGGGGTCCCAGACAGCGACGAGCTCGGAGATGTTGCGTTTCTCGTAGGAGGTGGTGCCGCTGGGGTAAGTGCCATCCACCGGAAGCGCGCTTACAGGCAACGCGTCACCCCGCCCGGCGATCATCTCCGCGGTGACCGTGCGGACGAACTCGGGCGCAGTGTCGGGCACGACCGGCGCCGGCTCCACCACGGAGGTGACCGACTCGGGCACCTCGATGCGGTGCAGTCCCTCGAGAGAGAGGTCGACGGCATCCAGTTCGCGGCGCAGCACGTCGGCTCCGCGGTTACCGTACGTCTTTTCCACCGATTCCTTGATCCGGGTGATCGCCTGAGCGCGGGGCAGCACTCCGGAGATCGCGAAGAAGCACACCTGGAGGATGATGTTGATCCGGCCGGCGAGCCCCACCTCTTTGGCGATCCGGCCGGCGTTGACGGCATACACCGTGATCTGCTTGTCGAGGATTTGTTCCTGCACCCGGCGAGGGAGCGCATCCCAAACCTGGTCCGGCTGATATCTGCAGTTCAGCAACAGAGTTGCGTGCGCGGCGGCCGAACCGAGCACGTCGACCTTGTCGAGGAACTGAAACTGATGGCAGCCCACGAAGTCGACGCGGGTTACCAAGTATGGGGCCCGAATGGGGCGCGGCCCGAACCTCAGGTGCGAGACCGTCTGCGATCCTGACTTCTTCGAGTCGTACACGAAGTAGCCCTGGGCGTGCCGACCCTTTTCATCGCCGAGAATCTTGATGGTGTTCTTGTTGGCGCTCACAGTCCCGTCCGACCCCAGGCCGAAGAAGATCGCCCGGACCGTGTCGGCAGACTCGATGTCGAACGACGGGTCGTACGCGAGGCTGGTGCCGGAGACGTCGTCGTCGATGCCGATGGTGAAGCGCCGCCGCGGTGCATCGCAGGCGAGTTCGTCGAACACCCCGGCAACCATCGCTGGTGTGAACACTTTCGACGACAACCCGTAGCGTCCGCCCGACACCCTGGGCATCGTCGCGCGTTCATGGTCGGTGTGGGCTTCGGCGAGGGCGGCGACGACGTCCAGATACAGTGGCTCGCCGATCGATCCGGGTTCTTTGGTACGGTCCAGCACCCCGACGGTGCGTACCGTCGCCGGCAGTGCGTCGAGGAACGCTCTCGTGGGGAACGGCCGATACAGCCGCACGTGCACCACACCGACCCGCTCCCCCAGCGTGGTCAGAGCGGCCACGGTGCCGGCCGCGGTCTGCGCGCCGGAGCCCATCGACACCAATACCCGTTCCGCCTCTGGGTGACCGGCGTACTCCACGACGTGCATCGTCCGGCCGGTGCGCTCACCGAGGCGGACCATGAGGTCGTCGACTACCTCGGGAATACGTGCGTAGAACGGGTTTACGGTCTCCCGCGCCTGGAAGTAGACGTCCGGATTCTGCGCGGTGCCACGGATGAATGGGCGTTCCGGAGACAGCCCTCGCCCGCGATGGGCACGGACCAGCTCCTCGGGGACCAGCGCGCGTAAGTCGTCGTCGGAGAGTGTCTCGATCGTGTTCAGTTCGTGGGACGTCCGGAACCCATCGAAGAAGTGTAAGAACGGTACCCGAGTCCGAAGGGTGGCCGCCTGTGCGATGAGCGCCAGATCCTGCGCCTCCTGAACCGAGGCCGACGAGAGCATCGCGAACCCGGTCTGGCGTACGGCCATCACATCCGAGTGGTCGCCGAAGATCGACAATCCCTGAGTAGCCAGGGATCGGGCCGCGACGTGGATCACGGCGGAGGTCAGCTCGCCGGCGATCTTGTACATGTTCGGGATCATCAACAGCAAGCCCTGTGATGCCGTGAAGGTGGTGGCCAGCGCACCACTCTGCAAAGCCCCGTGCAAGGCTCCGGCTGCGCCGCCCTCGCTCTGCATTTCCACCACCGTCGGCACGGTGCCCCACAGATTGGGCCGTCGCTCGCTGGACCACTTGTCGGCCAGCTCGGCCATCGGCGACGACGGGGTGATCGGGTAGATGCAGCACACCTCGTTGAGCCTGTAGGCAACCGAGACGGCGGCCTCGTTGCCGTCCACCGTCGCGCGGGTCATGTCAGCGCGGGTCATGTCAGCGCGGGTCATGTCGGCTCCGGGAACATGTCGATCGCGTGTACCGGACACTGCTCGAAGCACTCCGCACAGCCGGTGCACTTGTTGTAGTCGTACTGGTAGCCGTGGCCGACCCCCAGTTTGACTATCGCGTCCTCCGGGCAGGCTCCGAGGCAACCGTCGCATTCGAAGCAGTTGCCGCACGACAGGCACCGGCCCGCCTCGAAGGTCGCCTCAGGAGCCGACAGTCCCCCGACCACCTCGCCGAATCCGGCGGTTCGCTGCGTGGGGGCGAGTTCGGGTTGCCGGCGCCGGTCGGCGTCGGCGAAGTACCACAGGTGTAGCTCGTCGAATGTCGCTGTCGGGTGCTTGGGAGGTCGCTCGCCGGAGGTTCCACGCAGCCAGGCGTCGATGTGGTGAGCGGCCTTCTTCCCGTGCCCCACCCCGACTGTGACGGTGCGCTCACTTGGCACCATGTCGCCGCCGGCGAACACACCGGGGCAGCCTGTCATCAGCGAATCGCTGACTCGCACGCTGCCGTCGCTCGCGAACTCCACTCCGGGCACAGTCCGCATGAACGCCGAATCGGTCTCCTGACCCAGTGCCATGATCAGGGTGTCCGCGGCCAAGGACTCGAACTCTCCGGTCGGACGCGGGCGGCCCGCATCGTCGAGTTCCATGATCTCGACCTGCACCTCGGGTCCGTCGAAGGCGGTGATCGTGCGCAGCCAGTTGATGCGCACACCTTCGCGTTCGGCGTCTTCGGCTTCTTCCTCATGGGCCGGCATCTGTGCACGGTTGCGGCGATAGACGATGGCGGTGTCCTCCGCGCCGAGGCGGCGGGCCACGCGGGCCGCGTCCATCGCCGTGTTGCCGCCGCCGTACACAGCCACGTGGCGTCCAACCGCAGGCTTGGCACCGGAGGCGACGCTGCGCAGGAACGACACCGCGTCGACCATCGTTCCGGCATCGCGGACCGGGATATGGACCCGTTTGGCCAAATGGGCACCGACTGCGACGAACACCGCGTCGAAACCGCCCTCCTCCCGTTCCACGGCGAGGTCCTCGACCCGGTGGTTGCCGGTCATCTGCACGCCCAGTGCCGCAACTCGCATTACCTCGGCCTCGAGAACGTCGCGAGGCAGTCGGTAGTTCGGGATGCCGTAGCGCATCATCCCGCCGGGTTCACTGCCGGCGTCGCGGATCTCGACGTCGTGGCCGAGACGAGCCAGGTGGTACGCGGCGGACAGTCCGCTCGGCCCGGCACCGACCACGAGCACCCGTCTGCCGCTGCGGGCGGGCGGTGGCTCGAACATCCAACCCCGCTCCCGCGCGAGGTCACCGAGGAACCGCTCCACCGCGTGGATCGACACCGCACTGTCGAGGTTGACGCGGTTGCAGACCGATTCGCACGGGTGATAGCAGACCCGGCCATGGATTGCGGCGAAGGGATTATCGGCCACGAGTTGGCGCCACGCCTGCTCGTGTCGGCCCGCGGTGGCGTGCGCAAGCCACGCCTGAATGTTCTCCCCGGCGGGACAGCCCGCATTGCACGGCGGCAGCAAGTCGACGTACACAGGTCGCCGCTCGCGCACAGGACCGGCCCTGCTGTGCCCATGGAGCAGGTCCGGGAGCGGAGTCACCTCAGAGGACGGGCCAGTCTCCCCGGCTCCGATACCCCCGCTACTACGCTTGCCCGTAGCCATGCGTCAACGATAGGACTCACGGGTCCGGGCCGCGACCGAACCGGCTGATCTACGTACACAGTCCCACTACTCGCTATCGGACCTGTTCCTGGCAAGGGAGCAAGGGCGAACGTGCGAGATCACCGGGGACGGTATGGCACCGTACTCTCGTCGAGTGTCTATCCAGCGTGCTCCTGATCCCACACAACTCCACCCCGTCGCCGGCCAGGAACGGGTGGTATTTCTGAAGCCTCTCATCACGAGCCCGTTGATCGAGGTTGGCGAGTACAGCTACTACGACGATCCCGATCACGCGACCGAGTTCGAAACGCGAAATGTCACACATCATTACGGGCCGGACCGACTTCTCATCGGTAAGTTCTGCGCGTTCGCAGCGGGCGTCACGTTTGTGATGAACGGCGCGAACCACCGCATGAACGGCGTGTCCACGTACCCCTTTCCGATAATGGGCGGAGCGTGGAGCAAACATACCGATCTGATTTCCGACCTGCCTTCACGAGGAGACACGGTCGTAGGTAACGACGTGTGGATCGGCGGAAACGCGACGATCATGCCCGGAGTTCGCATCGGCCATGGGGCCATCGTGTCGACCGGCGCTGTCGTGACCAAGGATGTACCCGACTACGCGATCGTAGGCGGGAACCCAGCCGCTGTCATTCGCATGAGGTACGACGCGGACGACGTCAGCCAGTTGGTGACGTGTGCGTGGTGGGACTGGCCGATCGAGAAGATCACTGCACACATTCGCGCGATCGCGGATGGGTCGGTCATTGATCTCCTGAACGCCGACGACGGCGCCTAGCTCGCTCCCTCGGGCCCGGTTCTCGGGCTATATTCGATTCGCTGGCCAAGGTTGAGGAGTTCGATGCCCGGATTGTCTCGTCGTCAGTTCATGAGTCGGACGGCCGCGTTGGCCGCGATCTGGGGTATCGGTCCAGAACTACTCGGCAACCGCGTGGCTGTTGCGCAGACTCCTATCGATAGCGCGCCGTCGACGCTGTCCAGGACGATTCTCCGCGCGGCGGGCGACGCCCATTCCTATCGGACGTTGAGGGCGGGCCCGGGCGAGGAACATCTGCCACGCCTCGACATCCTGCGCACAGCCCCGTCGCCGGCGAGGATCCAAGCCCGACGTTCCATTCTGTACCTAGGGCATCTGTCCGATATGCACGTCATCGACGCTCAGTCACCAGCGCGAATCGAACCGATGATCGTCCAAGACCACGCGACGTGGGGTTCCGCGTTCCACCCTCAGGATCCTCTGACTGTTCATGTGACTGCCGCAATGGTCAAGTCCTTTGCCGACAACACCATAAGCCCGGTAACGGGTGCGCCACTCGGTGCGGCGACGGTCACCGGGGACAGTGCCGATATGCATTCACACCTCGAATTACGTTGGTACATAGATATCCTCGACGGCGTACCGGTTTTGCCGAACAGCGGATCACCGACGACGTTCGAGGGGGTGCAGGCTTGGCCGGATGCACAGTGGGCGTATCGACCGGAGGACCCATCTGGAGGCTCGTTCGGCGAGTACGGTTTTCCGACACTGCCCCGACTGCTGAACGAGGCAATCGCCACGCCCGTCGAATCGGTCGGGCTGCCGGTGCCGTGGTACGCGGTGTACGGCAATCACGACACGCTTCTCCTCGGCACCTTCGATCTGTCATCGCAACTGCGTGCCCTCGCTGTCGGCGGCGAGAAGTCCTTCACGCTCGAGGCGACGGCCACGTCTGCTCTCGCCGGATACGCGTCGACGGCCAGTCCCCTCCAGAGAATGATCGACGCACTGGGCGTTCAAGCGGGAACTCGGCAAGGCTTCCGAAGTGTCACACCGGATCCGCAGCGCTACCTGTTCGAGCAGCGCGAGTTCATGGCCGAGCACTTCGATACAACGGACGCTCCCGGCCCGATCGGACACGGATTCACTCAGCACAATCTCGACTCGGGCGAAACGTGGTGGTCCACCGATTTCACGCCGCACGTTCGGGCATTCGGACTCGACACCTGCAACGCGGTCGCGGGCGCCGACGGAGCGGTTCCCGACGATCAGTTCCAATGGCTACGCGATCAGTTGGAGCGAGCGCAGGCCGAGAAGAAGCTCGTTCTGATCCTCACCCACCACAACAGCCTCACCCTGGAAAACCGCGCTCAGCGACCAGGGACCGACACAAAGCTGTACGGGGCCGAGGAATTCGTCGATCTGCTGTTGCAGTACCCAGTAGTGATCGGCTGGTTGAACGGACACACTCATCAGAATCAGATCCTTGCGCATCAAGGAGACGGCCATGGTTTCTGGGAGATCACCACGGCCTCATGCATCGACTTTCCGCAGCAACAGCAAACTGTCGAGATCGTCGATAACCGCGACGGAACGGTGTCGCTGTTCACCACCGTTCTCGACCATGCATCGCCGATCACACCCGGGACTTCCGGAGGCTATCTCGACCTTGCATCGCAGAGCCGTGAACTGGCAGCAAACGATTGGGCGGAGAATCCCTTGATGAGACGCGGGTCCGCTTTGGACCGCAACACCGAACTCCTCCTCCCCGCGCCCTTCGATATGGAATCCATCACCGACGCCTCACTCGAGCAACAGCATCTCGGCGAGCACGCCCGCCTGCTCGCGTACGAACAGCGGTCGCAGCGATGAGGCGGATGATAGCGGGAGCGATCCTCGCGGCATCGCTCTGCGGATGCTCCCAGATCGATGCTCTCGCTCCGGTGGGCGGGGCGGGAATCGCCGATATGCGCTACGCAGTCAACGAGGTTCTGCTCGACAAGGGTGTCGACATTCTCGTCGCGCCGGTGTGCGCCGGTGAAGCCCTCGAGCTGCGGTGTACCGGAGAGACCATGTCCCAGGAGACCATCACCGCGACATCGACGTCCGAGGACGAGAGCACGTTCGAGTTGGTCGTCGGCACCGAGGTCCTCTACTCGGGAGATGTGCAAAGCGTTCTCGAGCGCAACGGAACGGTCGGTGCTTCGTGAGAAGCCTGACTCGTGGTCTGCTCGTGTTCCTGCCGATCATCCTGGTTGGAGCGCTGATTCAAGCCCTCTTGGTGGTAGGTGATCCAGTCCCGACGGTGTCATGGTGGTTCTCCGTCAAAGCCGTGGCGTCGGCATTGGTTCTGATAATCACGATC
The DNA here is from genome assembly GCF_057808915.1 of Rhodococcus sp. FG69. NCBI lineage: Bacteria > Bacillati > Actinomycetota > Actinomycetes > Mycobacteriales > Nocardiaceae > Rhodococcus > Rhodococcus sp. FG69. Next base: position 40,358 of record NZ_JBMDIX010000031.1, read on the forward strand.
TGGTTGACGATGGGCTTCGCTGCTCACACGAACAGCCGGTTCTCGCTTCGGTTGCTGCTGTCGGTGACTGTCGCGGTGATCTGCGGCGTCGCGGCGGGGGTGCTGAACCCGATTCTGGCACTCGTAGTGGCTTTGGTTTCTCTGCCGGTGTTGTCGGCGGCCGCCGCTGGGCCGCTGAGGTCAGTAGCGCGCACCATCAGGTTCGCCCCGCTTCGTGCGTTTTTCGGATTGGCCTGGGCTGCTGTGTTGATCATCGTGAACGTGGTCGCTGCGCTGGTTCTGGGGTTCTTCGTCACGGGTCCTGTTGCCGCTGGAACCACGTGGCTCGTCTTCGGAATCAGCGCTACATCGCTGGCGACGTATTGGACGTCGCTTCACCGGCGGGCACACGTGCAACAGTGACTAAGCTCTGCCGTTCGCTCCCCCGTCAGGTTCGCTGGGTCCGAGTTCGGACTCGATGACGCCAGGAGGACCAACCTGTGCCACTTGATCCGCCAACTCCAGCCCTGCGCCTGCATAGACATTGAGGGCGATGTCCACTCCGTGTTCGGTAGCCCACGCGACCTCGTCGTCGTAACGAGCCACCGCGGCGACCCTTCCGCTGAACCCCGACTCGCGTAGACAGGCGAGAGCAGTGACGTTGGCGCCATGGCGAGGCATCGCCAGTACGGCGATTCGCACCGATTCCGAGCGTCGCAATCGATTCCAGAAGTCGAGGTCGGTGGCGTCACCCTCGATGACCCGCAGACCCTCCGCCGCCAGTCGTTCTATTCGGGGCCCGTCGTAGTCGACACCGACCACTCGCAATTCGTAGTGACTCGTCAGTCGTTGGTACGCGGCGAATCCGACTCTGCCCATTCCGATCACAACAACTTCGGCATCACCGGCATCGCTGGGGCGCTCCTCCGGATGCAGGCTTTGCTCGTCTTGAGCCGGTAGCCGAGCCGCTATCTTCTCGACCATCAGGTGGCCGCGGCCGTTCACCAGCGCCGACACGACGAAACTCAACGCCACGGCGATCGACATTTCCACCAGCCACTCCGGCGCCAACAAGCCATTGGTCACCCCGACCGCCACCACGATCAAGCCGAACTCGGAGTAGTTCATCAGGCTCAACCCAGCAAGCAGCGCTGTGCGGTGTCGCAGCTTCATGAGCGTGAACAAGATGAAGTACAACCCTGCTTTGAACGGCAGGAACAGCAACATCAGCACGGCGACACCGATGCTGGGCAAGTCCGGCAGCCCGGTCAGACCGATGGATACGAAGAATCCCACGAGAAGCAGTTCCTTGATATGGAACAACGACCGCGAGAGTTCCGACGACGCCGAGTGGGACGCCAGCAGCACTCCGATCACCAGCGCACCCAGGTCGCCCTTCAATCCAAGAGCAGAAAACAACGCGTAGCCAGGCACGAACGCCATCACGATGCCGAACAGCGACTGCATTTCTCCGTGCCCGAGTCCGCTCCAGATCCTTCGGAGAACGCGAGTGAGCGGCCACAGTCCTACCAGGGTCAATGCCCATAGGCTCGGCAGCGTTCCGCTTGTGGCCGTCAGGAAGATCACTGCGATGATGTCCTGCATCACCAAGATGCCGATCGCGACGCGGCCATAGAGCGAGTGCGATTCACCCCGTTCTTCGAGGACCTTGACCACGAACACCGTGCTGGAGAATGACAGTGCAAAGGCGAGAAGCGCAATCGTCTCGAGGCTCTGCCCTGCCAGCATCGAAACACCGATCAGGGCAAACAGCCACATCGCGATAGTGGCCAGGACGACGCTGACCACCATGTGCGCGGACGTGGTCAGCCAGACCTCCCGGCGCAGCAATATCCGAATGTCGAGTTTGAGGCCGATGGCGAACAACAACAGAGTCACGCCCAGATCGGCGATCGTCGCGAGTTGTGGCACCTCCTCGACGTTCAAAGCGTTGATGACGAACCCTGCCGTCAGAAATCCGACCAAGGGAGGCAGTCGCACGGCCATGGCGAGTCCACCAAGGCCGAAGGTGATGACAAGATATATCGCAACTACGGTCATGCGCGTCCCCTGCTGTTCGGGATTCCGGTCGTCTGCACCAGCACCGACAACCCACGTCGTGCCGGATTTGGAACAGTATCCCGGCACCGCGCAGATTTCTCAGTGGACACGAGCCATCGACCGCCGGCGAAGGTCGGCCGAATGTACATCTCAGATGTAGTGCTCAGGCCTTGATCTGCTCCGCGAGGATGTCCGCGTGGCCCGCGTGACGGGCCAACTCGGTGATCATGAACAGGTAGATGAAGCAGAGGCTGACCGTTCCGAACATGCGATGGTGGCCGGTGTCGTCCAGGCCGTGTTTCGCTGCCATCCGCCTGGAAACATCGCAGGCCGAATCGAATTCGGCGATCACGTCGACAAGGCGCTCACCGTGACATCGACATCACAGTGACTATCGGGCGATGCGCTGGCTGGCAAGGAGCGCGTCGACACGTAGGCGTTTCTCCTCCAGATCGTCTATCGCGGTCTCGATTCCGGCGAGCGTACGTCTGACAAGTTCCGCGACCCTCGGGCACATGTCGACGTCGGTTCCGTTCACGCACGGAAGCACTTCTCGGATGGTGTCGACCGAGAAGCCTGCGGCGATCAGTGACCGGATCTGTGCGACCGACTCGATCGACGACGGCGAAAACTCTCGGTAGCCGTTCGCATTCCGGTGGGCGGTCAGCAAACCCTGTGCGTCGTAGTACCGAATCGATCGCGTCGACACCCCGCTGCGCCGCGAAAGTTCACCGATGAGCATCGCTACCTCCGGTCAGTGATCTGAGCCTCACGACATTGACCTTGACACCAATGTCAACCTCTAGCGTCTGACTTTATGCCAATCACTCAGCTCGTCGCCGATCCCAACGTCGTGATCGTCGGTGACGGTCCCCCGCTCGTGCTTGCTCACGGTGCGGGCGGCTCTGTCGCCGCGAACTTCACCGACATCATCGAGTCGATGTCAGAGCATCGCACCCTGATTGGAGTCGACTATCCGGGTTCCGGGGGCACACCGGCCGACGCCGCATCGCTCGATCTCGACGTACTCGCCGACTCGCTTGTCACGACGGCAGTCGAAGCTGGTTTCGACCGCTTCCCGATGCTCGGATTGTCCCTTGGTTCGGCGGTGGCGGTCACCGCCGCGATCCGTCATCCCGAGCGAGTAACCGGTCTGGTGTTGACAGTCGGTTTCGCTTCCGCCGATCAGCAAATCCGTCTGGTGGTCGACACCTGGACAACCCTGGCCGACATCGATCGCATCGCGTTGGCGAAATACCTAGTGAGCCTTGGGTCCCCCGCCGTACTCGCTCAGCTCGACGATGCCTTGGCTGCGCTGGCTATCCAGGCGACGCTCGAGAATTACCCCGAGGGCGGCGCCGATCAGGCCCGACTCGCCGCGTCCGTCGACGTCACCGGTCTACTCGGCGCTGTCGGTGTTCCGACTCTCGTCGTCGCTGCCGGACAGGATCGGATCGTCCTCCCAGCCACCACTCGAGCTCTCGCTCACCTGATCCCGAATGCAGAGCTGGTGGAATATCCGGAAGCCGGGCATATTTTCACCGCAGACGAAACCGAGCGCTGGATGCACGATGTCACTGTGCACCTTCGCACTCATCACCTGTGAGCGGTCATGCTCGGTGACGTCGGTACAGGGCCTGGGCGGCGGCGTCGAATTCCCGAGAACTCATGCGAGTACCCAGTGCGCGCCTGACCAGCTCGGCATGGGTCTCCCCTGCCAGACCCGTGACCGGCTGATCCAAATCCAGATTCGACGGAAACGCATAACCCTCGGCTGAGGCTGCAACGACGTTGTCCACTTCCTTCCCCTTTCCGCGTTCTGTCCACTCGAGGAGCGTTGGATACAACGCCGACACGACCGTCTCCCGATCGATACTGTCCAAAGCGCGACCGAACGGCGACGAGATCTGCAGGAGGTTCGCCATCCGATAGATGTCCGTCGAAACATTGCTACCGGCAGCATGAAACAGCGCGGGATTGAAGAAGACTGCATCACCTTCCTCCAACGGAAGCTGAATGTAGTTCTCGGCAAAGTACTGCCGAAATTCCGGCAGATTGAATGCGATGTATCCGGGTTCGAATTTCTGCGAACGCGGAAGATACATAGTCGGTCCGCTGTCGGTTGGCATGTCGCAATGCGCCACCGCACCCTGCAGCGTCAACGCAGGCGACAGCCGGTGAATGTGCGCACGAAACTTCGCGGCGGAATCGGTGGACATGAAACCGAGGTGATAGTCGCGATGCGGGTTCTGAGCTGCACCACCGGGATTGACGACGTTGATCGCCGACGTGACCTGATACATCGGCCCCAGCCATGCTTCGGCCACCAACGCAAGTGTGTCGTTGGAGTAGTACCGCACGAACAATTCCGGCTCCGCCAGCGCCAGCTTCTGCAGCGCCGACCAGATCCGGTCGTTGGCGCCAGGCTTGGCGAAGTGGTCACCACCGGCCACACCGCTCTCGTGCTGGGAAGCGATGATGTCTTTGTAGACCGCCGTCGTCTCCGCGACAGCGTGGGCGCTGGTGAACGCACCTTTGAACACGACGATGCCGGGGCCGTCGAGCAATGCACCGGCGAGTTCGTCCTGAACGTCGGCGCGCGCGGACGCAGCCATCGTCTTCGCCGACAAATGCGCGGCATCGTAGATCAACACGTTCTGAATGACCGCGACCGCATGCGGATACTCCGCCAATGCTGTCTCCTGCGATACCAGGGCGCGCAGATCCTCTACCCTGCAGTCGGATTCGCTGATCCTACCGGTCCGCCGAGTCTGCCCGATCTCGCTGGTCATGGTGCCATCCTCTACGCAGTGAAGGCTCCAGGGTGCTGTGTCGAACGCGCGGAGCTAATCGTCTCAGCCTGTCAAGAACGGACGGTCGGACACAACCCACTTATCCATCAAATTCCCCTCGAGGATCGGCCGATGAACGCTGCCCCGGTGCCTCGCTGACGTCACACTGCAACGAGCACTTTCCCGAGCGAGCGGCCTGACTCCACGTATTCGATCGCATCGGGCACTTGCTCGAACTTGTACGTCCGATCGATTACAGGAGTGATTACTCCTGAGGCGGCGAGGTCGCACAAGATCTGAACATCGGACGCGCATTCCTTCGAGATCAGCCCGACAAGACGGTGATGAATCAGGGGCGACAGCAGTGCCGCCCTCAGCACTCTGTCGATACCGCCGAACACCGACTCCTCGGTTTCCGATCCGACGATCACCAATGTCCCGGCGCGGGTAAGCGCCCTGCGCAGAACCTTCAGAGGTCGATTGCCCGCGGTATCGACGATCAGATCGAAGCTGCGGGTCCCATCGAATGCATCGATCGCGGTGTAGTCGAGCACTTCGTCTGCACCCAGTTCGGAGACAAGCTTCATCTTGCTGCCACTGCAGAGGCCGGTGACATGCGCGTCGAAGTGCTTCGCGAGTTGGACGGTGTAGCGACCCACCGCGCCGGCGGCACCGATCACCAGTACGCGGTCACCGGACTTCACGCGGCCGGCATCTCGAAGGGCCTGAAGGGCGGTGAGTCCCGATATCGGTAACGCAACAGCGTTCTCGATACTCAACGACGCTGGTCTGGGAATCAATTTCTGTACTGGCGCAACGCACACTTCCGAGAACGCGCCGACTCCGATTCCGACCACCTCGTCTCCGACCGCGAACTCGGTGACGCCGGGTCCGAGTGCCATCACTCTGCCCGCCACCTCGCTACCGGGACGCTTCTTCGGGCCCCTGACTCCGAAACCCATGGCGCGCATCAGATACGGCTTGCCTGTCATCATATGGACATCGCCGATATGCACTCCCGCCATCTGTACGTCGACGAGCACCTCTCCCGGCCCCGGCGTCGGAGTGGCGACGTCCTGGAGCTCGATCTGTTCGGGCGTGCCATATCTTTGCTGCACAAAGGCTTTCATTGTGTGCTCCTATCGGCTTGGGTATTGGAAGACGTCGTCGAGCGGGACTTGGAATGCTGCCGCGATCTGGAACGCCACCTCCAGGGACGGTGAGTACCGACCGCTCTCGATGGCGATGATCGTCTGACGGGTGACTCCGATCCGTTCCGCAAGTTCGGCCTGGGTCATCTCGCTGGTTGCAGAACGGAGCGCTTTGATCGAGTTGGTGACCCTGGTCGGCTTCACCATCGCTGAATCCCGAAGCGGTAGGACAGGATTCGAACGGTGCACGACAACACCGACGACAGCAGGAAGGCGAGGTAGATGGTGTTCGCAATCCAGAACTGGTCGATATCGGCGAGCGCGAGCCCCAGTGCAGCAATCGCGCCGATGACCAAGAGCGATTGGCCGGTGTACTCGCTGAACTGGCCGATTTCGTCGTCACGTTGATCGGTTCGGGTCTCACTTTTCGGTGACATCGAACCGACGATGATGTTCAGCACGATAGTGACGACGATTGTGGCAATGATCGTCCCGAGCATCATGGGTACGTACGACTCGTCGATCGGACCCGACGAGCTCAGCAGAAGAACGAGATACGCCACAGCCCCGCCGAGAGCAGTGACGAGCACGATCCACGTACGTTTCTCTTCGAACGCCATTGCCACTCCAATGTAAGAAATGTTTGACATCACTGAACCTAGACCGCCACTCGTTTCATGTCAAAGATTCTTTACAAGGCGTGTGAGCGAAGGACGCGTACGTCGTCGACGCGACACTGTGGACCAGCCGTTCCACCTTCAATCTATAGCGCACCCGGGGTCTTGCGGCAAGACCCCGGGCCTGTCGCAGAATTGCGCGTCGAACGCTGAGAACCAGCAGGAACAGGAGATCGAGCACCCGTGCATTCGTCAATTCCAGAACAGATTTTCGCCCTTCCGGCCAACCGTGCAGCAAAGCTCGCGCCGGGATTGATCGACGCAGACGAGCATCATTTCTCCGCGATCACGCAGAGCCTCGCGGACTCGATCGCCGATACCACCGATCGCCTTGCTGTCGCCCGCAAGTCGACCGGGCGTCTGGGTCAGGAGGTGATGGAGCGTGACTTCGAGATTCACCGACTCACCGTTCGGTTGCGTTCCCTCCGGCGATTCGGAGCCGACCTCTGCCTGGGCTACACAGTGTCCTCGACCGGGGAGCGCGTCTACATCGGCAGGGTCGGACTGCTCGACGGGACCGGCGAACAACTGGTCGTGGACTGGCGGTCACCTGAGGCCGAGCCGTTCTTCGGAGCGACACATGCGAACCCGATGGGGCTCTCGCGGCGTCGACGATACCGCTGGACCAATGGACGAATCGTCGACTACTGGGACGAGGTCTTCTCTGCTGATGATGCGGCGGACTCGGAGCGGGCTGCGCTCGACGACCAATCGTCGTTCATCGCCAGTCTGGGTGGTTCTCGATCGTCGAGGATGCGTGAGGTGCTCGGGACCATCCAAACTGACCAGGACACCATCATCCGATCAGGGTCGGACGGCGCACTCGTCGTCGACGGCGGTCCAGGTACAGGCAAGACTGTCGTCGCATTACACAGAACTGCGTACCTGCTTTACTCGGATCCACGCCTCGGACACAACCGTGGTGGCGTACTGTTCGTCGGTCCTCACGCGCCGTATCTCGCGTACGTGTCGGACGTGCTGCCCAGCCTCGGGGAGGACGGAGTCCTGACCTGCACGCTCGGTGAACTGGTGGCCGAAGGAGAGGGCGCGGGCGAGGAGGTCGATCCCGAGGTCGCACGTCTGAAATCGACTGTGGACATGGTGGCCGCAGTCGACGCAGCTGTCCGGTTCTACGAGCAGCCACCCCCCGAAGGGATGACCGTCGAGGCCGATCTCGCCGACATCTGGCTCAGTCCCACGGATTGGAAGGAAGCATTCACGGCACCGGATCCAGGCACTCCACACAACGAAGCTCGCGAAGACATCTGGGACTTGCTACTGAGCATCCTCACCGACAAGTACGACGGTCACGCCTCGAGCGAGTCCGTCCGTGCATCTCTCGCTCGAAGCGAGGAACTCCGCGTTGCACTCGAGAACGCATGGACAATTGTCGAGGCAGCGGATCTCGTCGGCGATCTATGGACCGTTCCCGCCTACCTTCGGATGGCCGCGCCGTGGCTCTCTGCCGACGAGATCAGAGTTCTTCAGCGCGCCGACGCGCAACAGTGGACCACGTCGGATCTGCCGATTCTCGATGCTGCGCGACACAGGCTCGGCGACCCCGAACACGGGCGTTTGCAACGTCGGCGAACTGCAGCGGTCATCGCCGAACGGCTCAGAATGGACAGGGTCGTAGACGAAATGCTCCAACTCGATGACGACGACGGCTTGATCGCCCAACTTCGGCAAGACGGAATTCGCGATGCCTTGGTGGACGACTCGGCGCTGCCGACCAGGGAAGACGATCGACTGGCCGGACCGTTCGCGCACATCGTCGTCGACGAAGCACAGGAATTGACCGATGCACAGTGGCAGATGCTGTTGTTGCGCTGCCCTTCACGGAGCTTCACGATCGTCGGTGACCGGGCGCAGGCCCGTCATGGTTTCACCGAATCGTGGCAAGAACGTCTTACCCGTGTCGGGTTCGATCGCGTCCATTCGACTTCGCTGACCATCAACTATCGGACACCGGAGGAGATCATGACCGAGGCGGAACCGGTCATTCGAACTGCGCTGCCCGACGCCAATGTCCCCACCTCCGTTCGACGCAGTGGAATACCAGTCTCGTACGGGAACGTGTCGGAACTGGATTCGATCGTCGACGCCTGGCTCGACGAGAACCGGGACGGAATTGCGTGTGTTATCGGGCAACCGACTTATCCCCCGACGGATCGAGTGTGGTCTTTGGCGCCGGCGTTGTCGAAAGGCCTCGAGTTCGACCTGGTCGTACTCGTCGATCCCGAATCCCTGGGCGCAGGAACCGAAGGCGCAGTGGATCGATACGTGGCCATGACTCGCTCTACGCGAGCCTTGGTCGTCCTGACCCCTGACTGATATCGGCGGCGGAACTCATGAGTGGTGGTGCACGATGTTGACCACATTTCCGTCGGGGGCGCGGACCAAGAACCTCCGTACACCCCAGCTCTCCGTCGTGAGGGGACGCACGATGTCGAACCCGCGGCTGAGTGCCTCCGCGTATGCGGCGTCGACATCATCGGTCATGACCGATACCACCGAGTCGGAGGGCGACGTCTCGTCTCGGGTGACGAGTTGGACGCAGGCGCCCGAGTCCGGTGCTGTGAAGCGAGCTACCCAGCCCAGATTGAATTCCTCGCTCCCCAGGCCCAAGAAGTCCCGGTAGAAGTCTTTCGAGTCCTCGGTGTTCGGAACCTTCAGGTTCGCCACGATCGTGATCGGTCGCAAGGGTCCTCCTCGTCTCGACGAACTCGGTCGATTCCCGTCCCCGAGTGCCAGCCTAATAACGAATCAGCTGTCCTGGGTACTGTCCCGGCGCCGGGCGCGAAGGCGAAGGAACTTGACCGCGACCGCGCCGAGTATGGCAAGCCACCCAGCGCCCAGAACGCACAGACCAACGGTCGTCGCCGACTCGGCCTTTCGATCGTCCGCGTAGACGTATCCGACCCCTGCCCAGATAGCTGCCACAACTACGAAGAGCGCCATGGCTGCAAGAACCGCCCGCACCGTCCGATTGGTGCGTATCACCCGTATCACCGCACCAGCATGCCCGTCACAACGCCGCACGAAACGGAATCCCGGCGTTGCGCCCGACACAGCTGCACTCCGTAGACTTCCGGCCATGGCACTCGATCATGGCGACCCCGGTGACGCACCCTCGACTCCTCCCCCGCTGGCAGGCCTGGAACCGGCGCGGCGGCCCACGGCGGCCGAAGAAGCGCGCACGGTGGCAGCCTCGACGAATATCGCGACGCTGGCCAGCCTCACGACCGACGGCGACCCATGGGCGTCGTACGTGACTTTCGGCTTGCTGGACGGTTCGCCGGTCCTGTGTGTATCCCGGATGGCAGAACATGGGCGCAACCTGCACCATGACCCGCGTGCCAGTGTGTCCATCGTGGCGCCGGAATCCGTCAGCGACCCTCTCGCGGTCTCGCGCGTCACCCTGGCCGGCGTGGTCGAGTCTCCGGAAGGGGGCGAGCTCGACGCAGCTCGCGCTGCCCACCTCGCCGCGGTTCCCGCAGCCAAGTACTACATCGACTACAGCGACTTCTCACTTTGGATACTTCGAGTGAAGCGGGCGCGTTGGGTCGGTGGCTATGGCCGAATGGACTCGGCCGCAGCCGAAGACTATGCCGCGGCCGCTGCCGACCCCGTCTCCCCCAATGCCGCCCCGGCAATTGTGCACCTCAACGAGGACCACTCGGACTCACTGCTCGCCATGGCCCGCAACCTCGGTGGCTATCCGGACGCGACCGTTGCTCTGTGCACGTCCGCCGACCGCTACGGTCTCGACTTGAGCGTCACGACACCGAGGGGCAAAGCCACGACACGAGTGGGCTACACACATCCGATCGGCGACATTGCCGAACTCCGATCGGCCACAGTGGAGCTCGCACGGCTCGCGCGCAACTGAACCGGCTCTCCCGGGTGTTTACGTAGGGCGGTCCACCGCTGCCGCCAACTTTCTCGGCGCGAGCAGGCAGTAACTGTCGGTGAGCAGTTCTCGCACCTCGTCTCGGTCGAATTCGTCGACGATCATGCCCACCGTGTCCTGTCCCCACGGCGTGCGAAAGAACGGCGGTCCGGAACGCAGCAGGACGTCCAGCTCGGGGGCCTCGGATCGGAATGTCAGAACCGTTGCAGGCGTGCGTAGCCCCGCCGCCTTTGCGTACGCCTCCGGCCGACCTGGCTCGACCACCAGAACGTGCGCAAATGTTCGGGATCGAATCCGCCACCGGATGCCCGTCCACGCACGTTCTTCGACGACCTCGGGCAGTGCGGTACACACCGCACTGACCACGGTCAACACCTCGTCAGGAACATCTGGATAGTCATTCATGATCGCCTCACCGCACGTGTTCGAGTGTCAGCGATTGGACATTATCCCGCGGTACCGACACGTCCACGGGCGGCGGAACTGCGGTCAGCGACGCAGTTCGTGGGTGAGGGTCTCGAGTTCGTCGCCGCCCGCCATTTCCTTGGTCAGATCATCGAGACTGATCTCGTCGTACGTGCAGTCCAGCTTCTGCCGCCCGCGATTCAGTAGCACGAAATGGTCTCCGACCATGTACGCATGGTGCGGGTTGTGCGTGATGAACACGACCCCGAACCCTTGCTCCTTGGCCGCCGAGATATATCGCAACACCATCCCGGACTGCTTGACGCCCAACGCTGCGGTCGGCTCATCGAGAATCAACACACGCGCACCGAAGAAGATCGCTCGCGCGATCGCCACACATTGACGCTGACCACCGGACAGCGACCCGATCGGGGCATCGACATCAGGCAAGTCGATTCCCATCTTGTGTAGCTCCTCGATGGTCGTGGCCCGCATCGCGTTCACGTCCAACGACTTGAACAGGCCCTTCTTCTGCAGCTCCTGACCGAGGAAGAAGTTGCGCCACACCGGCATCAACGACACCACCGCAAGATCTTGGTACACCGTCGCGATGCCTTTGCCGAGAGCATCTTTGGGGGAATCGAACTTCGTCTCGACACCGTCGACGAGCAGCTCACCTTCGCTCTGCTGATGCAACCCGGCCATGATCTTGATCAACGTGGACTTGCCCGCGCCGTTGTCGCCCAGCACACCGGTCACCTCCCCGGCGCCGACACGCAGATTGATTCCCGACAACGCAATGATGTTGCCGTAGGACTTGCCGACGTTCTTCAACTCGATCAGCGGAGTCTTGCCACCGCCGGACGGTGCGGGCTCTACCGGTGTTTCAGCGTGCGTAGTCATAGGTCACCTTTTCGCCGCGTAGGAGCGGAAACTGTTGTTGGCGATGACCGCGAACAGCAGCATCGCGCCGAGGAAGAACTTGAACCAATCCGGATTCCAGCCGGCATAGACGATTCCCTGATTGGCCATACCGAAAATGAAAGCACCGATCATCGCGCCGACAGTGGTGCCGTACCCGCCGGTAAGCAGGCAGCCACCGATGACAGCGGCGATGATGTACAGGAACTCGTTGCCCACACCTTGCCCGGACTGGACTGTGTTGAACGCAAACAGCAGGTGCATGCCCACGAACCAGGCACAGAACCCCACGAACATGAACAACCCGATTTTGACCTTGGTCACCGGAACACCGATTGCGCGGGCAGAGTCCTGGTTGCCGCCGACGGCGAAGATCCAGTTTCCGATCTTCGTCTTCATCAGCACATAGGTGGATATAGCAGTGAACAGCAGCCACCACACGACCGTGATGCGGATGGAAACGTTTCCGATCTGGAAAGACGAGGCGAACACTCTCTTCGCCGAATCGAATCCCTGCATATCCGAAATGGACTGCGTTGCCACCTGACCTGTGACGAGTTTGGTCACAGCAAGGTTGATGCCGGTGAGCATCAGAAACGTCGACAAGGTGATCAGGAACGAGGGGATCTTCGTCTTCATCACCAGGTAGCCGTTGAAAAATCCCACCGCCAGTGCGAGTACCAACGCCAAGGCGGAGCCGAGCCAGACGTTGAGGTGCAAGTTGTAGGCGATCATCGAGGCCATGATCGAGGAGAACGTGACCGCGACGCCGGTGGAAAGGTCGAATTCACCACCGATCATCAGCAACGACACACCGATGGCCATGATGCCGATCGTCGATGATGCATAGAGCACCGTCGCGAGCGCTTCCGGAGACCGGAACGGTGGCGCAACGATACAGAAGAAGACGAAGATTACGATCGCACCGAACAGGGCGCCGATCTCCGGTCGAATCAACAACCGCTGCAACGGCTTCTGCTTCTTGACCCGCTCATCGGCGACGACGGTGTGTTTCGACAGATCCAGATCGGCCTGTGTACTCATGACAATCCTTCCGTGCGGAGAGCGGACGGCCCTGCCTGGGTTGGGCGGGCCGGCCGCTGTCCTAGCGAGTTCCGTTCTGGGCGTACTCGGCGATGGCGTCGATATTGGACGAGTCGATGAACGCCGGACCGGTGAGAACCGGAGTGCCGCCACCGATGGTGTTGCCGTTGTTCAGGTACAGCCACAGCGAGTCCACCGCAAGGTAACCCTGCAGGTAAGGCTGCTGGTCGATCGCCCATGCGACATCACCGGACTTGATGGCGTCGACGAGTGCGGAGTTGGTGTCGAAGGTGACGACCGTGGCATCGCTGCCTGCATTCGCCTTGGACTGCACAGCTGTCAGCGCGATCGGAGCGCCGAGTGCGACAATGTGATCGATGCTTGGATCCTGCTGGAGCTTGGCGGTGATCGTGGCCTCCACCGACGGCATGTCCTTACTGTTGACGTTGAGAATCTCGGTGCTGCCCCCGGTGAATCCCTTTGTCACACCTGCACAACGGGACTCCAATGCGACCTGGCCCTGCTCCTGGATGATGCAGAGAGTCTTCTTCGCGCCATCAGCGGTCAGGCGCGCACCCGCTGCTTCACCGGCAATGGTCTCGTCCTGGCCGAAGTACTGCTGGACGCCCTGATCTTTCCACGAGTCGTACCCGGAGTTGAACGCGACGACGGGGATACCCGCGGCTGTGGCGGCTTCCACAGCCGGGGCCATGGCGTCGGGTTTCGCCAGCGTGATAGCGATGCCGTCGACCTTGGAATCGATTGCGCTCTGCACGAGGTTGGCCTGGTTCGGCGCCTCGGGATCGGCGGAGTAGCGCAGTTCGATGTTGTCCTTCGCTGCTGCAGCCTCGGCGCCCTTACGGATCAGGTCCCAGAAAGTATCACCTGGAACTTCGTGGGTGATCATCGCGATCGTGGCACGAGGTGTATCAGCGGTGCCGGCATTCGAACCCTCGCCCGAATCTTCGGGCGCTCCGCCGGTGCTCGAACAACCGGCAGCCACGGTTGCACACAGTGCCAGCCCGAGGGCGGCGCCGGACCGAAGCCTACGACGCGACGCTGCGCGACCTGTGCCATGACTCGTGTGATGTGTCATCAATCTTCTTTCTCGACGCCGGCCCCCGGATGGACCGGTGATGAATCAATCGATCTCGCGATCAATATGTAATCCACATCACAAGCAAAGTCAAGCATTTGTCCTGACATTAAGAAGATTGACCATATGTGCCGATGCGTCGAATACGGCCTTCGAGGACTCGCCTACCCCCCGAACAAGAGGAACAGACCACCGAACGTGAAGAAGACCATCAGAACCATCAGCGCCAGTTGACCGCTGAGCCGGTGACCGGCAGGGAGGAGGCGGAGCGACGCGTCGTGGGCAGCGACGACACCGAGCACGTGGCCTGCCAGCACACACACCACCTTGATGGTCGCGACCGACCCTGGGTGTTCCGACAGGGCGTAGGACACTTCCCAGCTCTGTTGGCCGAGAAGATTCCACCCGTCGCCGAGCGGATCGGCCAACAGGATCATGGTCGCTTGGCCTTTCTCGACCAAGTAGGTGAAGTAGTGCGCAAGAACGTAACCGACGGCAATGGGAACCAGCGAATGTGCAAGCGCGCCGGGCAATTGTGCGCGGGCCGACCTAGTCACTCCGCCGGTCGCACGACCGGCGAGCCAGAAGGCAAGTCCGACAAACGAGATGAGCAGAATCAGTCCTCCCGTCCGCCACACCGCCGCGCCCGTGTTCGTCGACGCCATCGAATCGACCAGGTTCCGCCAAGCGGGTATCTGTGATGCACTGTCGAACGCGGTCGAACCCAGTAGGACAGCAACGACCGCAACGCTTCCGGGCAAGACCGGCAACGTTCGAAGACCATCGAGTGGATTGCGTAGCACAAGAGACCTGTCACCATTACGAGCGAGAACTGACATCCTCGCCACCGTGTCGCTGAATTTTTCGAACGGGTCGGCGCATTCGAACCATCGGTCGCCGAACACAATCGAACCGATGACCATGATCACGAAGTACCCACTGCACCACAGTCGGATCGCCGCCACCGAACCCGGATCGTTGTAGGCGAGCTCCAGCCAGACGAAAGCGAACAACCCCAGAACGGCAGGCCAGCAACCGAGGCGTTCGGGGTACTTCCACAGACCCCGCGACGACGGTCGGCCGAGTACGGCACACGCTCCGAGGCGGAGCGTCCGCACCGGGGACACTATCCGCCACACCGGGCCGAACAGCACCGACACGACGGGAAGTCCGACCCAGAGCAGAACGTAGAACACCCCGGGGAGAACATTCGTCGCGTCGCCCGGACCTGCGAAGGCTGCACCGGCGACGTACACGGCGAATGCCAGTACGAGCAGGCGAAGCGCAACCCTCGTCGGACCGGCGTCGACGGCGCCGGCCATCCGCTGCGGCAAGGTGACCCAGTGGTGCGACGGGTCCAGTCTTGGAGTGCGCCAAGCGAACATCAAGACCGCGAACGAGATCGATAGCGCCCACGCACCGCCGATGAGGACGTATGTGGCCGGAATCGGCAGGTCAGTCGATCCACCGAGCCCGTGTGCCAGTATCACGGCCTGACGAGAAGAGTCGCGACGGTCTTCCCGGCGTCGTGCAACTCCAGCGCAACCGCGCCTGGTACGTCGACCACGAACTCGAACGACTGGCCTGCAGCGGCCTCGACGTCGAACGAGTGGTCGGGCACCGAGTGCACATGGAGTTCGTCAGGCACGTCGCTGTCGATGCGCACCGTGATCGTTTCGCCGACCACTGCCTCGATACGCTCGTTGGTGGGGGTGATGGAACCGCCGGCGATTCGCACGTCGATCGACAGCGCGTCCGGCTCACCGGCAGCAGTCGAGGACACAGCGGCTGAGGACGCGGCACCCTCCGAAGCAGATGATGCAATGCCCTGTTGCACTGCAGGTTCTGCGTCCGTAGAGCACGCGAGCGTGACACCAAGCAGTGCCACACTCAGCGCCGCGACTTTCGAGCGAGAGTTCATCAGGATTCCCCCTGGTTCGAGGGGTCGACTCCGGCGGATTCGGAGTCACTCGCTGAACCTTCGCTCCGCTCCGCACGACGATCACGCGCCACGACGAACAGCACGACGCCGACGATCACGAATGCCGGCACCAGAGCGGGGAGCGCGAGCACGATGGAGTGGTCGGCCAGATAGATCACATTGTCCGAGGGAGTCATGTCTTGCTCGGAACCTTGTTGTTTGCGCTGTTGCGCAGCGCATGTCGAGGGGTAACGCCCGAAATCCGTACAGTGCCCCAGGACAGTGCCCAGACCAGTAGCAGCGTGCACACCAGAACGACCAGCGACGCGGCGGCGAACAACCAAGTCGGGTGATCGAAGTTCCGCTCACGCTGAAGCAACGTGATCTCCGAGACAAGATCGCGAGTGAACGAGGGTTCGGCCGATACCTCCTCGGCACCGATTCCCTCGTCTGCCGCCATGAAGATGGGCGCTGCAGTGAGGGTGCGGCCGTCGTGGATTCGCAGAACTGTCTTCCACGTCCCGTCGACCGGAACTGGCTTCGTCGACCGGTAGGTTCCCTCGCCTGTCCGTTCCAGCGTGTCGACGACAAGGCCGCGCAACGTCTCGCCTCCACCCTGCCACGCCAGGATCGACACCCATTCCGGATCGTCACTCACCAGATTCGGCGGGTCGATGGTGACCTCGGCGGACACCATCCGGAACCCGTCGACCGACGCGGCTTCCTCGAGACGGACAGAGGCCGTCGCGTCGACCGGGACGTCGAAGGTCAGACCATTGGCCACGGTGCCGCCGATTGCGAGGAGCATCACGATGACCACCGTGCGTCTGATCGCTGGACGCGGAATCCCGTCGCCGCTCAACGCCTGCGCGAACAGACCCGCGCAGAGACCGGTGGTGATGCCGACCGGGACGGTCATCCACAGAGTGTCCAGCCACATGCTCGAAGTCCATGGGAACAGGTAGACAGCGTCGATCCACAGCGATTCTCCCCAGACACCGACTGTGCCGACACCAAGACCTGCAATCGCGCCGAAGGCGAGCCTCCGCTTGGCGAGCGGAGTAAACGCGATGACCTCCACGACGACTGCCGCGCCGAGGTAGAGAGCGAACACGTTGTGTGGCTCGCCGAAAATCGGCCCGACGAGCAGTGCAGTGATCTCACGGACGATCGCGGCGAATGCGACGGCGAAGAGAGCGGCACCTGGTCCGACCATGAGTCGTGCGGCGACGAGAGCGAACGCGCCTGCACCGACGATGAGCATCGGCTGGAAGATCAACTGGAACTGCTCGACGCCGAAGTCGAACTCGATCTGGAACACCGACAGCCCGATGAGTAGACCACCGAATGCCGATCCACGGATCATCCAGGTCAGAATGGGGCTCTTGGTCCAGCGTGGGTCGGGTCCCTCGGCGTCGGAGCCCATCGCGATACGGCCCTCGTGCTCCA
This sequence comes from Rhodococcus sp. FG69, assembly GCF_057808915.1. Taxonomy (NCBI): domain Bacteria; kingdom Bacillati; phylum Actinomycetota; class Actinomycetes; order Mycobacteriales; family Nocardiaceae; genus Rhodococcus; species Rhodococcus sp. FG69. The sequence continues at coordinate 57,767 of NZ_JBMDIX010000031.1, forward strand.
GCAGGATCACTCCGATGAGCGATAGTCCTGCGCCGCCGATGAGCATCAGGTGAGTCGGACCCCACAGGGTGACATCTTGGCCGAAGATGCGATGCCAGATGTCGTCCAGTGGAAATCCGATCAGTGCGTACAGACCGGCTCCGGCGATGAGAATTCCACCGGTCGGGACGTGCCACGTCCTGGTCAGCTTGATCGCGGCTCGTCCGGGCTTCTCGTCCAGCGGAAGAATCATCGAGAGAGCGCCGGCGATGAACAGGAAGAACAATCCCACCAGGATGAAGTAGTGCGCGGGGTTTGCCAGCGGGCCTTCGTCACGACCACGTCCGATATGCAAGCTCACGTCCCAGATGAAACCGAGGAATGCCGTCAGAATCGTCGAGATGAACAGTACGAGCGGCAGTGCGGCCCAGCCTGGAAGATTCGTCTTCGAGCCGGCGAAGGCTGCAAGTCGACCCAGCCATGTGATGCGGCGCGTACGGTGCAGAAAGGCCAGATACAGCAACCCGAGTGAGATGACTCCGGCCGCGGCACTCATACCGAAAACCTGGTCGAGCGCAGCCCCGCCACCCTGCCCGCCGCTTTCCTGGGCAGAGACTTCGAATGCCGCGTTGCGGTTACTCGCAGTAACATGTATCTCGAACATGGTTCAGAGTATGAACCGGCGCTGTCCGAAATACCAGGCTTTGCCCGAAAGCTGCTGGACTACCTGTCCGCGATCTCTAGCCGCGGACCGTCCGGACACGATCTCTGAAGCGATACAGAGAGCTTCACGCGACGCCAGACTCGGATCGGACCCGCCCCCTCACGAGATTGCGCAGGTCAACGCTGGTGTACGCCGCACACACAACGTGAGACTCTGCGCGACGGGAACCTTGCGAAGACACCCGGAACGGCGGCGACTACCGTTGCAGCTACATCTCAATCTTCAAGGGAGCGGGTAATGAGCATCCAACCGGTCGAATCGAAGCGTCACCGTGTCGTTGTCATCGGTTCCGGGTTCGGAGGTCTGTTCGGTGTCAAGGCCCTGAAAAAGGCCGACGTCGACATCACTCTGGTCGCCAAGACCACGCACCACCTCTTTCAGCCACTCCTCTACCAGGTTGCAACCGGCATCTTGTCCGTCGGCGAAATCGCGCCGACGACGCGGGTCATCCTGCGCAAGCAGAAGAACGCCGAAGTGCTCATGGGTGAGGTGCTGAACATCGACCTCACAGCGAAGACAGTGACCTCGAAGCTTCTCGAGCGGATCACGGTCACACCGTTCGACAGCCTCATCGTCGCAGCAGGGGCACAACAGTCGTATTTCGGCAACGACCACTTCGCCGAGTTCGCGCCGGGCATGAAGACGATCGACGACGCCCTCGAGCTTCGCGGCCGCATTCTCGGCGCGTTCGAACAGGCGGAACTGTCCGACGACCAGGAAGAGCGCGACCGCCTGATGACGTTCGTGGTCGTCGGAGCCGGCCCGACCGGAGTGGAGCTTGCAGGTCAGATCGCGGAGCTCGCCGACCGAACGTTGGACGGAGCGTTCCGCAACATCGATCCGCGCGATGCGCGCGTGATCCTCCTCGATGCTGCGCCGGCCGTGCTTCCCCCGATGGGTGAAAAGCTCGGAAAGAAAGCTGCAGCTCGCCTCGAGAAGCTGGGCGTGGAGATTCAGCTCAACGCGATGGTCACCGATGTGGATAACGACGGCCTCACCGTCAAGGAAAAAGACGGCACCACCCGCCGCATCGAGGCGCAGTGCAAGGTGTGGTCCGCCGGTGTCCAGGGAAGTCCGCTGGGCAAGCAACTCGCCGACCAGTCCGAGACCGAGACCGACCGGGCAGGTCGTGTCATCGTCGAGCCCGACCTGACAGTCAAGGGTCACCCCAATGTCTTCGTCGTCGGCGACCTCATGCTGGTCAAGGATGTACCAGGAATGGCGCAGGGCGCGATCCAGGGCGCAACGTATGCAGCCAAGCAGATCAAGGCCACGCTGAAGGGCGAAGACCCGGCGCAGCGGCAGCCGTTCAAGTATTTCGACAAGGGGTCCATGGCCACCGTGTCGCGCTTCAACGCGGTCGCGAAGGTCGGCAAACTCGAGTTCGGCGGATTCATCGCATGGTTGATGTGGCTTGCGCTGCATCTGTACTACCTGGTCGGATACCGCAGCCGAATCACCACCGTGATCTCGTGGTTCGTGACGTTCCTCGGACGCGGACGCGCACAGATGGCGTCGACAGAGCAGCAGGTGTTCGCGAGGCTTGCCATCGAGCAACTCAACTCGCTGGAAGCGCGCGGTGCGACACGTGCCGCCGACGACGACGATCAGCGAGCAAAAGCAGCAGGCTGAACCGCTACGACAACGATCGACTACTCGGCGTCATTCATGCACATGATGTGCATGGGTGGCGCCGAGTTCGTGCAGCATCCGGTGAACGATCTCGTCGTCGAGACGGTAGGTCATCTTCTTTCCATCGCGCTGGACTGCGACCCATCCCTCGTTCCGCAATAGTCGCAGCGCGTGGGACACCGACGTCGCAGTCATGCCGAGCGCAGACGATAGATCCGTGACACAGATGCCGGGTGCTCGATGCATGCACAACAGAATGCGAAGTCTGGTCAGGTCGCCGAGCAGGTCGAACCGCTGGACCCAGTCGCCGAGATCATCCACCGCATCGAGGGCGGCACGCGCCTGCGCTACATGCTCGGGATCGAACGCATCCACGGGCACACCATCGGTGTTCGGCTTCGTCATGACTGCCACGCTAACGCGTCGAGTCGGGCACCGGTCGACGTCGACAGACTTCCGCCCAGAGCGAGTGGCATTCGGACCGACGAGCGACCCGTCGCCGGTTCCCTCTCGTCCGGATACGTCAGCGTGCTCGACAGCGCCATGGGGGCGGACAACACGTCGTGGCCAACCGAGCCCGTCCCTAGCTCCACGCGGTGACGCAGGTGGGGCCGACCCTCGATATCGGCATTGGTGGTGCCGCACCACCTGCCTGCGTCCTCCCCTGCGCGGCCGATCTGAACACGCTCGGAGAACGCGATGGTCGCCGAAGCCGCGAACTCGAGCGTCGTCATCGAGTGATGGATCGCGTCCGAGGCGACGATCATCGGCTGCGGATCGAATACCAACGACCCACCGTCCTCGACGTGAAACGTCCACTGCGAGCTTGAATCCCGACGAACTGCACTTGGCAGTGCGAGCGTCGCCGCGACGCTGTGCACGCACAAACGAGCACCTGCACCCACCATGACATCGATGATCATGGTGTCGCCGCCCAACGGGGTTGCGGCAGTTCCGATCATATGGACCGTGTCCGGTCCGGTGAGTCGGGCCGAGAGCCCACCCGAGGAGGTGATGCGCGGACTCCGGTCCGCACTCGCCACGATGGTGAGCTCAGTGCGCATCGGCCGCGGCCGTCTCCTTCAACTGAGTACGAACCCATTCGAGTACTTCAGTGGCGGCCGGGTCTTCGGTCAACGAGATCAGCGCAGTCGGACGTCCGTCCCGTACCTTGCGCGCATCGTTCTCCATCACGGTGAGATCAGCCCCCACGTACGGTGCAAGATCGGTCTTGTTGATCACCAGAAGATCCGAGAACGTCACACCCGGACCGCCCTTCCTCGGGACTTTGTCGCCGCCGGCGACGTCGACGACGAAGATCTGCACGTCGATGAGGCCGGAGGAGAACGTAGCCGTCAGGTTGTCGCCGCCGGATTCCACCAGAATCAAGTCCAGTGGCGGATTGCCGTCGACGAGGTCGTCGATCGCGTCGAGGTTGGCGGTGATGTCGTCACGGATCGCGGTGTGGGGACACCCACCCGTCTGGACCGCCGTGATGCGCTCGTCGGGTAGTACTGCATGCCTGCGCAGAAAATCGGCATCCTCGGTCGTGTAGATGTCGTTCGTCAGAACGCCGAGTGAAAGCTCTTCTCGCAGTTCACGGCACAGCGCCGCCACCAACGCGGTCTTACCCGAACCCACCGGCCCGCCGATGCCGACACGGAGCGCCTCGCCTGCGATTCGATTGCGCTTGGGCCGGTCGAGACTGTGGTCGTGCGGCTCTCCATCGATGAGATGCGGAGGCATAGGTATCGCCTTTCGAGATCGATTGTGCGTTGATGTCAGGATACGAACAGGGGGCGGTCGCGCTGTGCGTGGCACTCGGCCAGGACGTCGAGCAATGGGTCCGACAGGTCCATAAGATTCGGCAGGCCCGCGCAGACCGAGTCGGCGACCTCGTCACACGTGTGGGCCAAGCGCAGAGTGCACGCGGCGACATCCGACGGATCGAGCGCGAGGAGTCTCTGCGCGGCGATGGCGGATCCCGTCATCGCCGTGTAGATCTGAACCGACGCCAAGTCCTGACCGGACAGACCGGCGACCCGTCCGACGACCCCCGCGACGACGGCCAGATGCGGTCTAGCGGCGATCCGCGTCCAATCGAAGTCCGGCCAACTTGCGCGCGCGAGGCGAAGCAGGCCCCTCCCCTGCGCTCTGGATGCCGCACGGGCAGCAGGTGACGGCGTTCGTGCGTCGCACTCTGCGTCGGCGACGTCAGTTCCGATCATCGACTCGCATACTGCTGCCGCAATCGATGCCGCAACTGCGCCGGTTGTGCGGACTCGACGAATCAAGAACGCTTCCACCGTCGGGATGTCGCGAACGAGACCTTGCTCGATCGCTTCCTCGACGCCTCCGGAGTGAACGTGCCCGCCGGTCGGCAACCGGGAGTCGGCCAACGACAGGAGGGTCGATACCCGCATTACGACGGCGCTCAAAAGAGAAAGTACCTCTGTGCCATGGGTAGCTCGGTTGCCGGTTGCTCCGCCCAGACCTCACCATCGATCTTGACGGTGAAAGAGTCCGGATCGACCTCGATCCGAGGCTGCGCGTCGTTCAGCGGCATCTCGGCCTTGCCGACGGAACGCACGTTCCCGACGGCGACCAGACGTCGATCGCAATTCAACCGGTCGGCCAGTCCATCCTCGATCGCCTGCGGAGCGACGAAGTGGACGGATGTTGCGGCTGCCGCTTTGGCGGAGGCGCCGAACATCGGTCTCGGTAGCTCCGGCTGAGGGGTCGGTATCGATGCGTTGGCGTCACCCATCTGTGCCCACGCGATCATGCCGCCCTTGATGACCGCGTGCGGCCGCACGCCGAAGAAAGCCGGGTCCCACAGCACCAGGTCGGCAAGCTTGCCAGGCTCCACCGAGCCGATCTCGTGGTCCACACCGTGGGCCACAGCGGGACAGATCGTGTACTTGGCGATGTAGCGCCTGACCCGGTTGTTGTCGGCATGTACGTCCCCAGCCAGCAACCCGCGCCGCTTCTTCATCACGTGCGCGGTCTGCCATGTTCGGAGGACGACTTCGCCGATCCTGCCCATCGCCTGAGCGTCGCTGCCGATCATCGAGATCGCTCCCATGTCGTGGAGAAGATCCTCTGCCGCGATGGTCGACGGGCGGATGCGGCTCTCGGCGAAGGCGAGGTCCTCCGGAATCGACGGGCTGAGATGGTGGCACACCATCAGCATGTCCAAGTGTTCATCGAGAGTGTTGACCGTGTGTGGCCGGGTCGGGTTGGTCGAGCTCGGCAGTATGTTCCCGTACGACGCAACTGTGATGATGTCCGGCGCGTGCCCGCCGCCTGCCCCCTCGGTGTGGTACGCATGGATCCCTCGGCCGGCGATGGCTCCGAGGGTGCTTTCGACGAACCCTGCCTCGTTGAGAGTGTCCGAATGCAGCGCAGCCTGAACACCTGCGTCCTCGCACACCCGGAGGCAGGCATCGATCGCCGCGGGGGTCGAACCCCAATCCTCGTGCAGCTTGAAACCCGATGCACCGCCGCGTAATTGCTCCCACATCGAGTCGCTGCTGACGGTGTTGCCCTTCCCGAGGAGAACAATGTTCATCGGCCAGTCGTCCAGCGCCTCGAACATGCGCGCGAGGTGCCACGCTCCCGGCGTCACCGTAGTGGCTTTGCTGCCCTCGGCCGGCCCGGTTCCGCCGCCGATGATCGTCGTAATTCCGCCCCCGAGAGCTTCTTCCATGATCTGTGGACAGATGAGGTGGACGTGGCAGTCTATGCCGCCTGCAGTGAGGATCTTCCCGTTGCCCGCGATGATCTCGGTGGACGGTCCGATCACCAGACCGGGGTGGACTCCGGTCATGGTGTCGGGGTTGCCGGCCTTGCCGAGAGCAACGATCCGACCGTCGCGAATGCCGATGTCTGCCTTGATGATGCCCCAGTAGTCGACGACGACGACTCCGGTGATGACGGTGTCGGGTGCGCCATCGGCCCGCGTCGCGCGCGACTGCCCCATCGACTCACGAATGACTTTTCCGCCGCCGAAGACGGCTTCTTCACCCGCCAGGCCTGGTCCACCACTTCTGTCCTCGGTGACCTCGATGAGAAGATCGGTGTCTGCCAGACGAATTCGATCGCCGGTGGTCGGACCGAACAACTGTGCGTAGCGAGATCGGCTCAAGTTCGCCATCAGGCATCCAGCTTTCCAGGAGGGGTGAGGCTCAAGCCGTGGACTTCTCGGGTACCGCCGAGCGGAACCAGGCGGACCGTCATCGCGATGCCGGGTTCGAACCTGACCGCCGTTCCAGCAGGAATGTCCAGACGGCGCCCGTGTGCGAGAGTCCGGTCGTAGGAGAGCGCGTCGTTGGCCTGCGGGAAGTGCACATGGCTTCCGACTTGTACCGGTCGGTCACCGGTGTTGACGACCTCGACGCTCACGCTGTCTGCGCCTTCGTTGATCTCGATCGTGCCCTCGACTGTGATGACCTCACCCGGAACCAGATGGCGGTCACCCCGCTTCGGCGAAATCGGTTCGTGCACGGTGATGAGCTTGGTGCCGTCCGGGAAGGTCGCTTCGACCTGCACTTCCGGCAGCAATTCGGGGACCCCACTCATCACGTCGTCGGCCGTCAGAACCTCGCGCCCCGTGGACATGAGCTCGGCAACCGATCGTCCGTCTCGCGCACCTTCGAGGAGGTGGTCGGTAATCAGCGCAACAGCCTCGGGATGATTGAGCAGCAACCCACGCGACCGCCGCTTCCGCGCCAATTCGGCTGCGTAACTGAGGAGCAGTCGGTCCTGCTCGTGCGGAGTCAGCCGCATTCGGTTCTCCATCTGTTCTTCACTCGTACCCGTTTCGGACGCCAAAGGTAATACTGGCACGGTTTCGGCTCACGAGCAGCGGAGAAGAACGGTGGCTACACAGCCGGACCGCCGACTGTCCGAGTCAGAAGGCCATGCAGTACTTCCCGCGTGATCGAACTCGAGACCGCGTGTAGGTCGCCCTCGTCCACTGCGCCACAGTCCAGTCCGCGAACGAGGACTCCGGCCAGAGCTTGTGCGGTCGCAGGTTCGTCCATCATGCCGCCGGACGCACTGTCCAGATATGCTGCTACCCGCGCTGCCGCAGCAGGCATTGCGGATCGAAAGAACGCCAACGTCGCGGTCCACCGTGTGGCGAGGTGCGCGGGATGCATGTCCCAGCCTTGGTAGAACCCACGTTCGAGAGAGCGTGTCACCAACTCGAAGTGTCGTCGGATCGCACGCTCCACCTCGACCGGTGTACCGGCCGGGACCACCTGGGTCGAACCGTCACAGACCCACACCCCTGTTTGCGCAGCAGCCGCCAACATGACGTTCTTTGCATGATCGGCGACCGGATGTGCGAGGGATTGTTGCGCGGAGGTGATTCCGCATGCCGCGCTGTAGTCGTAGGTTCCGTAGTGCAGAGAGGTGCACCTACTGTCGGCCGAGTGCAGCGCACGGGCCAATGTCGCGGTGCCGTCGCTTCCTACGATCGCCTGTGGACTCTCGATCTGGAGCTCGAACTTCAGCGATCGCTCGGGCAGTCCGTGGGCGCGTTCGAGTTCCTCGCACAATGCCACCACTGCGTCGACCTGCTCGGTAGCCCGCAGCTTCGGCACGGTGAACACGAAGCCGTCCGGCACGCCACCGGCCGAGTCCAGAACCAGTTCGAGAGTTCGGAAACCGCGAGCACGTTCGTGCGGCGCAAGCCCTTTGGATCTGATCCCCAGCCAACGGGGACCGTTCGGGTTCGAGGCAAGTTCAGCCAACACTCGTCCTGCGCGGCGAGCGTCGTCGTCTTCCACGGAGTCCGCCCGCCACCCGTACCCGTCTTCGAAGTCGATGCGGAGATCCTGAATCGGAGTCTGCTCGAGTATGCGCTGAACCGTCGGCAGCACACCCGAGGAGTCGAGCGACGAGAACACCTCCGAGTTCGAATCGACGAGCAACTGCGCTTGGCGCCCCCATTCGGACGGAATGTTCACCGTCGCAGCCGATGCCGGAACGTAGACGGTGTGGATCGGTTGCCCACCGATTCGATCGCCGGGGAAGTCCCTCGCGAGTGCGGCATCGACCGGCCCGAGAATCGCCTCGATCCGTTTGCGGGCGCGATCGTCCAACCGGGTACTCACAGGAACGGATTCCGAGAAAGATGCGCTACTCACGCCGCTAGTGTCCCAGAGATCCCGTGTCGACGATGTTCGCGAGCCGTACCTTCCCCTGGGCCACCTGTTTTCCTTCGTCGTTCGTGATGTCGACCTGCCACAGCTGCTGCGTCCGACCTCGGTGGATCGGACGAGCCTCGGCGACCAGGCGGCCGCGCCTCGACGCTCGGAGGAAGTCCGTGTTGTTGTTCACGCCGACGACGTGGCCTCGCTCACCCAACCAGATGCTCGCACCGATACTGGCCAATGACTCGACGACCGAGCACAGGACGCCACCGTGCATGATTCCTGCCGGCTGATGCAGGCTAGGAGTCACTTCCCATGTTGCTCGGACCACGTCGGCGGAAATCTCGGTGTATTCGAGACCGACTGCGCCGTCGAAACCTCGAGCGCAGATCTCCGTCATTGCGGCGGGATCCACCTGAGGACGTGGCGGGACTGTCGACCCGGCCTCGGCGCTCGTCGACTGTGTTTCTTTTCCTTCGGTCTCGCTCATCGTTCTCCTGGATCTACCTGTTCGGATTGCAGCACGTACTGAAGATCAGAACTACACGAGAACCCGCTCACAAAAATCGGCGGGCCTCACATTCTTTCGAATGTGAGGCCCGCCGTGGCAAGGACCGGGAGTCTCTGCAGCCCTCAGGACTCCGTCGCGGTCCGCTGGTCCGCTGATACCCCCCAAGAGTAGGGCAGCCTAACCTCATAATGCAAGCGCTACGACGCTCGTAGCCGGAGTCGACCGAAATTCAGCGGGCGAGACCGCACTGGCGCACCTGCTGCAACGAAAGCGTCGAGCAGAGCCTGGCCCCGTCGTGCGCTGTTGGAGCCCTGCGTTGCCGCAAGAACCGGGATGTACGTCGATGCGCCCAGAACCGAATCGCCGACGAGGCTCCAGAACGTGCGGCTGTCCAATGGAGCTCGATCGGAGATGGAACGCAGAATCGCCTCGAGCGACGTGATGCAGCGATGTGCGGTCCACACCAGCAGAGCTTCCTCGCACGGCAGCGACACTGCGCCCAGCGCCGAGTCGAGCGAATCCCCGTCGACTACCCGCAGGAGCGGCGACGAGACTCCCGCCCAATCGATTCCGCCGTCGCTGTCCATGTGTATCCACAGGTTGTCGACGCCGGGGTCCCACGCGCGCGTTTCCAGTACGAGAAGTGCGGCCACCCGTCCTACGACGGCGTGAATCAGAGCGGTGGCGACCTGGATTGCAGCAGCCTCGGGGACCTTGAGATCCTCGAGCGACCGAGTGATCATCTGGTCGATCCGACCATCCTCCAAGCCCGCGGCAAGCTGCCACCAGCGGCGTTTACCCTCGTTGGCCATCGTCGCAACCGCGTACATCCGCGGGTAGTCGGGGTTGAGCGAGCGTAGGCGAGCGCACGACTGCGCCAGCGGACGTCCATCTCGACCGCTTCCGTACGAACGATGCACATCGGCCCAGGCATCGGACGTCGTAGTTGCAAGCGACACTTCGAACACTCCCCTTCGTCGACGAGTCGACCCCGCCGGGGCCGACTCAACATAGGTTAGCCTAACCACTCTGTCTAGGTAGTGGCGGATGGGGGGTTGACTTATGTGTAACCGATTCGGCTTGGCTTGCCTTACCTGGACGCGCAGAATGAACAAGGGTTCCGTAACCTAATACTTGACGCATTGACCACAGTGAGGAGTCACGGACACAGTGACGACGGCACCATTGCTCGGTTCGGGAGGGTCTTTCCCGACTCCCGACGAAGACTTCGCCAAGGAAGAGATACCCACTGGTGTTGCTCCGTGGCCATCGCGAATCGCGGCCACGATCGTCGATCTCGGCATCATCGTTCTCCCTCTCGGCATCGGATGGTCGATCGTCGATTCGCTCCGTGACGACAACGGCGGCGGCGAAGCGGACAGGTTCGTCTTCGGCGCCATCGCCCTGGCTGTCGCACTGGGGCTCTTTCTGTGGAATCAGGGCTTCCGCGAAGGCAAGGACGGCCAGAGCACCGGCAAGCGATGGACCGATCTCATCGTTCGAGATGCCGTCAGCGGTGACGCGATCGGTGTTCGCCGTTCGATGCTTCGGCAGTTCGGTGTCGGACGAAGTTCGACCGAGGTGGTCCGTGAGAAGACCGCACGTCATGAGTCGTTCGAACCTGTCCCACACGATAATTCAGTGGCAGGTATTCGGAAGCGCCGCATTCTCGGACTCGTGATCCTTGTGGTTGCCCTGGCCGCCGCCATTCTGGCAAGCATCGCAATCGGAGCGAGGCCGCTCACGTTCGACGAAATCGGCCACGCACTTCTGACCCCGACCGGCACGGACACCGACATCATCGTTCGCACGCTGCGGATCCCGCGGACGTTGCTCGCTCTCGTCGTGGGTATCGCTCTCGGAATCGCAGGCGCACTCATCCAGGGTCATACCCGAAACCCCCTCGCCGACGCCGGCCTCCTCGGTCTCAACGCAGGCGCTGCGTTTTTGGTGGTCCTCTCGATCTATCTGTTCCGCTTCAATTCCCCCAGTCAGTATTTGTGGTTCGCCTTTGTCGGATCGGCCTTGGCGAGCGTTGTGGTGTTCGGGCTTTCGTCGATCGGCAACGGCAAGGCGAGCCCATTGAACCTGGCTCTCGCCGGCGCCGGTGTCGCGTTCTTTCTCGCCGCGATGACCAACGCGATCGTCTTGCTCGACCAGACGAGTCTCGACGGTTACCGCTTCTGGTCGGTGGGCTCGGTGGCAGGTCGGGGACTCGACGTCCTGTGGCAGGTGCTCCCATTTCTGATCGTCGGCGTTCTCATTGCGTTGGCAAGCACTCCGGGCCTGAACGTCATGAGCCTGGGTGAGGACGTAGCCCGGTCGCTCGGGACGAACATCGCGCTCACACGGACGATCGGCATCGTCGCGATCACCCTGCTGACCGGGGCGGCTACCGCAGCCTGCGGTCCGATCGCGTTCATCGGTCTCGTCGTACCTCACGTCGCCCGAGTGGTCACCGGTCCCGACTATCGGTGGCTCGTGCCCTACGCCGGGCTCATGGGCGGGGTCATGCTGATGATCGCAGATGTGATCGGACGCGTTGTCGTGCGTCCAGGCGAGCTGCAGGTCGGGATTGTCCTCGCGCTGTTCGGCGCTCCGTTCTTCATCGCTCTCGTGCGCCGTCGAAAGTTGGCTAGCCTGTGACCGCGAATCTGGATTCGCCCGCGTCGAACCTGGGTGACCGCCACCATGGAGTCCCGTCGAGGCCTGCATTTCGGGTCGGCCCGGTGTCGCTGGTCAGGCGGCCGCTGATGGTGTTGATCAACGTAGTCACATTGGTCGCACTCTTTCTGGTCGTCTGCATCAACATCGGGCGCGGCGATTTCCCTCTGTCGGTCGGCGAGGTGACCGAAGTGCTGCTCGGAGGCGGTTCACGGATCGAGCGATTCATCGTGATGGACCTGAGGCTTCCCCGATCTCTCACCGGTCTGCTCGTCGGGATGGCGCTCGGCATCTCCGGCGCGGTGACACAGTCCATCTCTCGAAACTCGCTGGCCAGCCCGGATATCCTCGGCATCACCGCGGGCGCCAGCGCTGCAGCTGTCGCGATGATCGTGCTCGGTGGTGGGTCGCTTGCCGGGATCCTCGCCACCCTCGGCCTCCCTCTCGCCGCTCTGCTCGGCGGCATCGTCACCGCAGTGCTGATCTATGCGCTTGCGTGGAAGCGCGGTGTCGAAGGGTTCCGACTGATCCTCGTCGGAATCGCAGTCAACGCCATGCTCACGGCCGTGATCGGTTGGTTGCTGATCAGTGCCGACATCAACGATGTGTCCCGAGCCCAGCTGTGGCTGACCGGTTCCCTCAATGGCGCCGACTGGAGGAGCGTGTGGCCGGTTCTCGTAGCCCTCGTAGTGGTCGGCGGAGTCGCTATCGTCTCCACATTCACGCTCGGTGCGCTGAGGCTCGGTGACGACAACGCCCGCTCGCTCGGTGTACGACTGCAGTACAGACAGGCATCACTACTGCTCGCGGCGGTCGCCCTGGCCGCAATCGCCACCGCTGCCGCAGGCCCGATCGGTTTCGTCGCACTCGCAGCTCCGCAGATCGCGCTGCGCCTTCTGCGAACTCCTGGACCACCGATCATCGCATCCGCCCTCATGGGTGGACTGCTCGTCGTCGGCAGCGACCTCATTGCCCGGACCATTCTCCCTGTCGAATTACCGGTTGGAATCGTGACCTCGGCCCTAGGTGGACCGTTCCTTCTCTATCTACTCGTCCGCAGCAATCGAAAGGTCTCCGCATGACAGTGACAAGAGAACTGCCGGCAGAAGGATCACGGACAGAGTCGTCGCGTCTCGTCGCCGAAGACCTGACGTTGGGCTACGGCGACCGCATCATCGTCGAGAACCTGGATCTGAACGTCCACACCGGCGTCATCACAACCGTGATCGGGCCCAACGGCTGCGGGAAGAGCACTCTGCTCCGCGCACTCGGTCGTTTGCTCAAGCCCAAGGGCGGCAGAGTGCTTCTCGACGGCAAGGCCATCTCGTCGATGCGGACGAAAGAGGTGGCGCGAGTGTTGGGAATGCTGCCGCAGGCTCCGACCGCACCCGAAGGATTGACCGTCGGTGACCTGGTGTCGAGGGGCAGGCACCCCCATCAGTCGTGGATCCGTCAATGGAGTTCCGACGACGAGTCCGAGGTAGCGAGTGCGTTGCAATTGACCGGAGTCGACGATCTTGCAGACCGGCCGGTCGACGAACTCTCCGGCGGGCAGCGCCAGCGAGCCTGGATATCCATGGCGCTTGCGCAGGGCACCGACATCCTCCTGCTCGACGAGCCGACCACCTATCTGGACCTGGCACACTCGGTCGAGGTTCTCGATCTGGTCGATCGACTGCACGAGGAAATGGGCCGTACGGTCATCATGGTCTTGCACGACCTCAACCTGGCTGTCCGCTACAGCGATCAACTGATCGTGATGTCGCAGGGCAAGATCGTGGAGTCGGGTCGGCCGCAGGACGTGATTTCGGAGAAGTTGTTGATGGACGTGTTCGGACTCGAGGCCCGCGTCATAGTAGACCCGGTCTCGGACCGTCCGCTGATCGTTCCGATCGGCACTCGACACGTCTACGGCGCCGTCGGCGGCCCCGTGAAGGTCTCGTCCGCGGACGCGCCCTGAGTCGAGGCCGAGCTAGTTAACGCTCGATCATGGTGCGCACCAACCTGTATCCCTGTCCGATGGAGACGTCGGGAAGATAGGCGCGGCCGATAGCGTTGCCGATGCTCGGCAGTGCAGCCGGGTCCGCGAACGTCATGTGCATCGGCTCGTACCGCGGCTGGAACTTCGACTTGAAGGCGAGCAACGACCGGAAGCCGTAGACGGGTTCGAGTGTCTTGCCCAACACGTCGAGCAAGCGGTCGAGAAGCCGCGAAAATGTCAGCTCCGCCTCGGTCGGATCTGCCTCGGCGCCGCCGTCGTCCACCTTGGCGAGCGGTGCACCCGACAGACTCAAGAACCGGATTCCCTCGTCCTTGAGGAGGATAGCTGCGGATGCGATCAGGAATTCCATGGTCGGTCTGAACCCCTCCGATCGACGGCGCATGAAATCCAGTGTCCAGCCGACGATCTCGCCGTCCTCGTACACCGGCATCCACGAGGTGATTCCGTGCACGGTTCGGTGTTCGTCGATAGCGACGAGACAGCGGACCTGAGGGTCGTCGACTTCTTCGAGCCCACCGAGCGTGAACCCCATCTCGGGCATCCCCTTGTCGGCCACCCACTCCTCCGAAATCGCCGTGATCTGGTCCGTGATCGCCAGCGGCGCATCGGGGAATCGGATCCATTCAGCTTCGATGCCGACCTTCTTCGCTCGATTCAATGCAGTACGCACGTCTTGGAAGCGTTTTCCGGTGAACGCCAGATTTTCGAGATCCAGCACGGTCTCCTCCCCGACCTGAATCCCTCCCCAACCGATGCTGTCGGTGATGTCTCGAACCTGGGGGGTCACCGAGTAGAAACACGGAATCCAGCCGTTCTCCGACGCGAATTCGGCGAAGTCCACGACGTTCTCGCGCAGTCGATCCCGTGGGCCGACGGGGTCTCCGGTAGTCAGCGCCACACCCGAGATCACCCGGTAAGCGACGAAGCTGCTGCCGTCGGCCGAGAACCAGTACGAGTTGCCCTTCCAGGTGGTCATCCACGACAGTGCGCTGCCCGAGCTCGACATCAGTACCGCGCGTGCCCGTTCGGCGGCGTCGCTGTCGGTGCCTGCATTCGGCGTCAGGAAGGTCCCCAGCACCAAGAGACAGAGCGCAACCCAGAAGATCACCCCGGTCCATTCGAACAGCAACGTCGTGAAGATGCTGTCGGGAAGAAAGCGAGGCTCGAGCCACTGCAGATACACGGGCGGGATCAGGCGCTGCGGGTAGTCGGCCATGAGACCGAGAACGGTCGGTTCTCGATCGAAACCTGCACGCCCGACGAGCCCGCCGAGCACGTATAGGACTCCGAGACCCACCAGCGATCCAGCCACGTACGCCGAGAACTTTCGATACGTTCCGCGCGGTGCCGTCACATCGAAGTACTTGCGGGTCAGCACGAGCAGGACGAGGACTGCAAGCGGAAGCAGGAACGGCACGATCGTCCGATACGCCGTAGGCGACTCCAGCCCGTAGAACACGGATTCGTCGTCCCCTGCTTCGATGAACCGGATGGCGTAGTTGGCGACCGACACGACGAGAAGCACGATCTGTGCGAACACCGTCGCGCCCCATGCGAACCGGCGCCCTCTCCGCAGTCCATCCGCCAAGAACAGAAGCAGGATCGACGGCATCAGCGACAGGATGGTCGGTCCGACTCCCCCCAACCGCAATTCGAGAAGTCCGGTTCTGCACTCGGGATCAGTGGCCGAGTCCGCGCAGATTTCGCGAACCTCCGCTGCGGTATACGGCACGCCGCTCACCACGTCCCGAAGAACCGCGAACGGGCCGACCGCGTCCGGGCTCAGCGCGGCCAGCACCGGTCCGAGAGCGCTCGCCGCAACGATGAGCGCCACCAGAACACGACCCTCTCGTTGCGTTCCAGCCAACCGCGGTCCTCGGGCCGACCGGCCGACGATGGACGGCCCGAGAAGCAGTCCGACGACTGCGGCAGCAAGCCTGACGACATCTTGCAGATGGCCACTGAACAGCGCCGAAGTGATCAACAGCGCGAGTAGCCCCACCCGGATCCTTCGACGCCACAACGTATCCATCCGCGCGCTCGCCACCATGAGCACCCCGACGATCCACGTCGTCGGTCCGATTGCGGTTCCGACATGCAGACGAAATCCCCAATCGGCGTCGAACATCTTTGCCAGAGCGGCGATGCCCAGTCCGAGCACCGCGCCGAGTAGCTGGGTGATGACCGCAGACAGCGCGAACTTCGCAGATCCGATCCTGCGTTCGATCGGCGCTGCCGCAACGAACACAGCGAGGACGAAGACCACGTAACCGAGAACACCCGGCGCGAACAGACCTGCGGTGAAGACGGTCCACAGCCGGAGTTCCTCGATCGGCATGATGCCGAGCGCGAATTCGCGGTGCAGAGTGCCGCCGCCGACGACCAACGCGAGGATCCCGAGGCCTAGTACGACGATCAGCAGACCTATGCTCACCGGTGCGCCCTTGACCCCGAACACGATCAGCGACCACAACCGCACCATCTGCCGAACTGTTGTACGCCACCCGTGAGCGATCCGCTCGCGCCGCTTGTCGAACCAGGATGGCTCGGACGGTTCGACCGGGGCAATGTCTTCGACGGTCTCGTTCACGAGATCAATCCCACTCTCTGCATCAGCCAGGGCAATTCTTGTTTCAGACCCTCGGACCAGACAGCGAAGCTGTGCCCGCCCGGTACTTCGAGATACCGCACATCCATTCCGGCAGCCTTGGCGGCGTCGTACATCGCCTGCTGGCCGGGGCGGTAGTCGTTGTCGTCCGCACCGACCACGAACGCACCACCCGAATTCGGATACTTCTTCGTCTTCAGCAGGTCCATCGGGTTGACCGCAACGAAAGCAGCGTCGTTGCCCCCGAACGCGTCCGCCACTGTTCGTCCGCGGTCGCCGAGGGTGGGCTCGGCCTGTCCCGACAGATCGAGAAAGGTCGGGTAGACGTCGGGGTGGTTGGTGGCCAATTGGATGGAGCAGGTCCCCCCATAGGAGAGCCCACCGATGATCCAACTACGCGGGTCCGGGTTGACCTGCAGCGTCGACTTGATCCAGTCCGGCACATCCTTCGACAGATACGTGTCGACGTTGCCGAGCGGAGAGTCCACGCAGAGCGGGTTGGCGAGTGTGGACCCGGTCCCGTCTGCTACGACGACTACCGGCGCCAAGCCCGCGTGATCGCGCGCGAATGCGTCCATCGTGTTGGCAAGCATGCCGCCGTTCAGCCAGTCTTCCGGTTCGCCGGGCTGACCGGCGAGAAGAACGAGCACCGGCAGCAGCGGGCGAGGATCCGTGAAATACGCCGGTGGGAGGTAGACCTCGGCTGGGCGAGCGGAGAAACCAGATGCCGTAGGTGGAATGGTCGCCGAGGTCAATTTGCCCTCGGTCGGCATCGATTCGGGCGCCGACCATACGGAGTCGAGCGGATCACCCGTCACTGGGTCGGATTGCGGGCCAGGAAGTTCACCCATGTCGACACGATCGACATCCTCGACACCGACGAGGGTGCCGACGGTTGGATACGCCGAGAACACCAGGTTGATCTGCGCCGACGCAGCCACCACCACCAGAATCGCAGCAACGACGGAGATGACCTTGGTCAACTTCCGGCCTGAAGCCAGCACTCTCGGCACGACAATCGCGACCGCGCCGAGCGCAACCCCGATCCAGACATATATCTCAGGTTCGATGGGATCGGGAAACGGCCGCCACACCTTCTCCACGACGTAGTAGAGCCCGACCGCGAGCACAGCCGCTGCAGCGATACAGATCGGCAGCGCCCGAAGCAAGTACCAGCGCTTCGGGCAGATCACCAGCCAGACCGCACCGACCAGGCCGAGGAGCACCGTGACCCACGAGGTCGTATCGCTGACCAGAGACAGCGACACGACCCAATTCAACGGAGACCTCCCGGCCGTCTTCGCAATGGCATGAAAGCAGAATATGCACAGAACTACTCGGATCTTCGTAAGGCGTGCGATCTGGATCGCAAAGTCATCCTTCGGGTGTGTATGACCCATCCCACACGCCCAGGATGCTCGTACTACCGGGAGTAGTACGCATTTGTGTCGGACTGCCCGTAGACTCGGAGGAATGGCTGGTCTAGGCGAACTCGAGCGTGCAGTGATGGATCATCTGTGGGATTCTTCGGAACCACAGACAGTGCGGCAGGTCCACGAGGCGCTTGCCACCCATCGAGAACTTGCGTACACGACCGTCATGACCGTTCTTCAACGGCTCGCCAAGAAGCAGCTCGTCGTTCAACAGCGTGACGATCGCGCGCACCGGTATGTCCCGCTGCACAGCCGCGACGAACTCGTGGCCAGCCTGATGGTAGACGCGCTGTCCCAGGCGCCGGAGTCCGGAGGACGCGCTGCCGCGCTCGTCCACTTCGTCGGACAGGTGGGTGCTGACGAAGCTGCTGCCCTTCGAGAAGCTCTGGCGGCCTTGGAAGTGGCACAATCGGGCGGACACACGTCGTCTCTGGACGGAGATCGACAATCCGACTGATTCCTGCCCTCGGTTAGTGAGGAAATGAACTCCACCACAGCGCTGGTATTCGCGGTACTCGCCCTGCTGTTGACGGGGCCAGTTCCGGCTGTGCTGAGCCACGCGACCTGGCCGTACCGTGCGCCGCGGGCAGCCCTGGTGCTGTGGCAGGCGATCGCTGTGGCCGCTGTGTTCTCCGCGTTCAGCTCCGGCCTGGCGATCGGCGGTCTGTTACTTGTCCCAGGTCCGGACGGAAAACCGACAACCGCGCCGACAGACGAAATCGAGGCCCTGGGTCTGCCGCTGTGGATCTTGTATGTGGTCGTGCTCGCCATCACGCTCGGGATCGGCGCCAAACTCATGTTTTCGGTCGTCCAGGTGGCGGTACGGACGAGGCGTCGACGCGCCCGGCACCGCGTGCTCGTGGATCTACTCGACCGAAGCAGCTCCACCGGCCGTCCGTTTCCCGGTGTGCGTGACGCCGACGTTCGCGTCCTCGACGCCGTCGAACCGATCGCCTACTGCCTGCCGGGCCTGCGCCAACGGGTGGTGCTCAGCGAGGGGGTGCTGACCAATCTCAGCCGTGCCGAGTTGAAGGCAATCCTCAGTCACGAACGTTCTCATCTCCGCTCACGACACGACTTGGTCCTCGAAGCGTTCACTGCGGTGAACGAGGCGTTTCCTCGCATCGTCCGTAGCAAGTCGGCATTGGGCAGCGTGCAGTTGCTCGTCGAGCTACTGGCCGACGATTCCGCAGTCAAGGTGACCGGGCCGACCCCGCTCGCCCGTGCTCTGGTCACCTGCGCAGGCTCGACCGCACCTCGAGGAGCGCTGGCGGCCGGTGGGCCGAGCACCCTGATCCGCGTCCAGCGTCTCGCCGGCCCCCGTGCCGATGTGCGAACCAGTATTGCCGCGTACGGCGCGGCCGCGATAATTCTGATCGTGCCCACGATCTTCGTTGCCATGCCGTGGCTGGAAGAACTGAACCGTCTGATGAACCACGGCTGACGAGTAGGCCAGCTCACACCTGTTCGAAGCGGTGAATCGAAGACTCTTGACGTACACTCGAATACGGTCGCCATTGCGGCCAGCAATTCGAAAAGGCACAAACAGCCCCACTCTGCGCAGTGTTCGCACGCGCACGGATGGCCAGGTGACAGTGCCCTGGCTCGTCATATATGTGTTCTAGCTGTTGTTTGTGCCCCTCTCGCGGGTGTTACCCCAGCTGTAGCTTCGTGGCGTGCCCGTAATCCGGAGAGGTTCAACTGCGTGACTCACGCTGTCTCGACTAGTACATCCACCCCTGCCACCACGGACGCCGCAAGCGATTCGCCCGTGGTCACCTTCGCCGAACTCGGTCTACCAGAACCGGTCGTCGCCGCGTTGGCTCGAAACTCCATCACCGTTCCCTCGCCCATCCAGGCGAAGGCACTTCCCGATGCCATCGCAGGCAAGAACGTCCTCGGTCGCGCGCAGACGGGGTCCGGCAAGACCCTGGCCTTCGGCCTGCCGATTCTCGCTCGCTTGGCGTTGCACACAGACCGCCCGGCAGCCAAGCGTCCTCGTGCGCTCGTTCTCGTACCGACTCGTGAACTCGCGTTTCAGGTCGTCGAATCCTTGGCCCCCTATGCAGGCGCTCAGGGTCTGACCGTTCGCGCAGCGGTCGGCGGCACTCCGTTCAACAAGCAGGTCGAGCAGCTTCGCCGCGGCGTCGACGTTCTCGTCGCAACGCCCGGCCGGTTGGCAGACCACCTGCGCCAGGGAACCTGCGTGCTCGATTCGATCGAGATCACCGCATTGGACGAAGCAGACCAGATGGCCGACATGGGATTCCTTCCCGAGGTCCGCGCAGTACTGGCCGACACACCGGCAGACGGACAGCGGATGCTGTTCTCGGCCACGCTCGATCGCGAAGTTCAGTCGTTGGTACGTCAGTTCCTGCCCGACCACGTGGAACACTCCACGCAGGACGGAAAGGCCAGCGTGCGGACGATGGACCACTACATGTTGATGGTCGACCGAGGTCAAAAAGACGTCGTTCTGTCCGAAATCGGAGCACGCGAGGGACGCACGATCATGTTCGCGCGCACCAAGCTCGGCTGCGACGGAATCACCGATCGCCTTCGCGCCCTCGGTATCGCTGCAGAGTCGCTGCACGGCGGAAAAGCGCAGAACCAGCGCACCCGGGTCCTGGAGCGCTTCAAGAACGGCCGGACGCCTGTTCTCGTCGCTACGGATGTCGCTGCTCGCGGAATCCACGTCGACGGAATCGACCTCGTCGTCCACGTCGACCCGCCTGCCGATCACAAGGACTACCTGCACCGCGCAGGCCGCACGGCCCGCGCAGGGGAAAAGGGCACCGTCGTCGCGATCGTTCTACCCAACCAGCGTCGCCAGGTCCAGAAGTTGACCGGAATGGCCGGCGTCAAAGCAACTTCGGTGAACGTCGCATCCGGCTCGGCAGAGCTGTCCAGCATCACCGGGGCCAAGAAGCCGACGGGTGAGCCGCTGCGAGCGGAAAGCTCGGCGCCGCGCGATCGTCGCGACAGCCGTCCCCGCACCGGCGGCTACCAAGGTGACCGTCCCCGCACCGGCGGCTACCAGGGCGACCGTCCCCGCACCGGCGGCTACCAGGGCGACCGTCCCCGCACCGGCGGCTACC